>JADHUC010000026.1 GCA_016784735.1 Pirellulaceae bacterium
GAGAATCCTACGCACACCGTCAAGCGGCGGCGGCGGCTCCAAAACGCTAGCACCACTTGGACCAAACCTGCGTTAGGCTGGACTGAAGCCTAATCTGATGCTAGCACCGGACAATCGAAGATGGACGGACGACTAGTGCCTGTCGCACGGACGTGGGGCGTCTCCGGCGCCGTGAGTCATAGGACCAAAAGGCGAAAAACCCGCTACTGTTCCCTAACGCGCTCTAGCCATTCGTGGCCCTGCCCTTCCTGTAGAGGCCGAGGAAGCACTCTTCCGCCTCGGTCGTGCCGATCAACACGATGTCCGTGTCGGCCGGCAGGGTTTCCGTAGGATTCGGGACCGCCTCCACTCCGCGCTCGGTCCGGATACCCACCACGCTGCACCCCGTCTGTTCTCGGATCGAGGACTCCGCGATGGTCCGTCCGGCCAACTGGAGCGGCACGCGCACCTTGAACAAGTTTAGCCCTTCCGCAACCATCAGAATCGTGCTGCGTTGGAGCATGTTCATGACCGCGCCTGTGCCCAACGACGCGTAAGACAGCACGGTATCGGCTCCGGCGCGATGCAGCGTCGCCACGTTCCGTTCGTACGTGGCGCGGCTCAGAATCTGGACGTCGGGGCGAAGCTGTCGGCAGTAAATCGTCAGGTACACGTTCAGGTCGTCATCGCGAGGTGTGACGATGACCGTGGTCGTTTTGCGAATCCCAGCTTGCTCCAACACGTCCAGGTCCGCAGCGCTGCCCATGACGTACTTCGCCGGATCCCGAATCCGCTCGGCCTGTGGCTCGACGATCCTGTAATCCACCTTACGTCGCGCAAGGGCTCGGGCAGTCGCACACCCAACGCCACCTCCTCCCAGGATCACCACGGGCTCGGCCGACACGTTGTAGATACAGAAGAATTCGTCGTAGCGGAACATCGCCTCCTTGGAGCCGGCCAGCACGAGAACCGTGTTGTCGTTGATTTTGGTATCGGACCGCGCCGGCTCGAAGCGCCCACGCTCCCAGACACCGACGACGGTAACACCCAGATTCTGGCGCAGTTGGATCTCGCGGAGCGTCTTTCCCACCAGCGGCGTACTGTGCGCGGTCGCCTCGGCGATCAGTAGTTGGTCAAACTTCCCGATCACGTGTGACTTCGCGTCGCCCCCCAGCATCCGCCGGGCGAACGACTGGCCGATCATTTCCTCCAAACGCAGCACGTAGTTGCTGCCGGCCAGTTTCAAAATGTCTACCGAGGCTTCGTCGCGTGCCGAGGTAATGATTGGCAGATCCTTCGTCAGTCCGCGCACCGTAAAGGCCACGTTCGTGTTCGTGACGTCGCTGGCGGTGCTTGCGACCAGCGCGGCCTCCTGCACGCGCGCGGCCGTCCAGGTTTCCGGATCATCCAAGTCGCCAACCATCACATTCAGGCCCAGGTCGTGCAGGTTCAAGGCGTCGTCCACGTTCGGCACCAGTATTGCGTACGGGTACTCGTACTGCTCGAGGCGGTCGATCAGGGTGCTGGTGACCGGGTCGTGGCTGGTCAGCAGGACCTGTCCGCGCATCTCGGCCGGAAGTTGGCGCGGCGCCCGGGCCTCGGCCTGAGCCTTCATCCACGGTTCGTAAAAGAGCTCGATAAACGTGAATGGTAATAAGACCAGCATGAAAATCATGCCCGAGAGCAGGACGACGATCGAGAAGAGGCGACCGAGGTCCGTGTGGAAAGTAATGTCCCCGAAGCCAAGTGTGGACATGACCGTGAGCGTCCAATAGAACCCCGTGATCCAACTGTACTCCTGCCCTTCCCACTGCATCAGCATGTGGAACGTGATCGAGTATACGGTAATCATCACCGCCAGCACCGCGAAGAATTTCGCTAGCACGCGAAGATTTCGCCGCCCACGTCGGCTGCGGACCGCTGAGGCTATTTGTGCGGAAAAGGTCTTGAGCATAGCCCAGTCATCATGGAAGGGATTCTCGGAAAAATCAAGACGGTTCTGCCGGCGACGTCGAGCTTGATATCGACGACACTGCGGATCAACTGGAAATCCTCGATGACCGCTTTGGCTCCGCCGCGATTGCCGAAGTGTTTGGCTGTGGCCGTGGCGTCGGTATTTCAGTACCCTAGAACGTATTCAGCGCCGTCGCACAAGATAAGCCTGCCAACGACAGGTGACGTTATGGACAATTCCTCGCCCTATGCAACAATACCGGCGTTCACGGAGTTTTCGTCCGTAGTGAACGCCATTGTCGAGATCCCCAAAGGACGACGCAATAAGTTCGAAGTCGACAAAGAAACGGGGCTGATCAAGCTGGACCGGTGCCTTTACGCTTCCAGCCACTATCCGGGCGACTACGGCTTTGTGCCTCAGACCCTGGCCGAGGATGGCGATGCCTTGGATATTTTGGTCATGGTGAACGAGCCGACTTTCAGCGGCTGTCTGATCAAGGCTCGGGTAATCGGTTTGTTTCGCATGAAGGACCGTGGGGTTGGCGACCAAAAGGTCCTTGCCGTTCCGGACACCGATCCGCTGTTCGCGGAATATGAGGACCTGGACGATGCGCCGCCGCACTTCCTTCGCGAGGTCGAGCATTTCTTCCTCACCTACAAACAGCTAGAAGGCGCCGAGGTCCAATCCGAAGGCTGGGCGCGGGCCGATGAGGCGGTGGCAGAAATCGAAGCCTCCGTCGAACGATATCAAGCAGGCGACGATTGAAACGACAGCGAAGTGATGCTCAGAATCCTCGGCTACGGTCGATTGTGCTTGTGCCCCTGCAAGGCCTCACTACGCTATGATACGCCGCAGAACGGTCCTCTCTGCGATCCCTGTTTCCCAAGGTTGTAATTGCCTACGAGGATGCGCCATGTCACGAACGCCACAACTGATTGTCACCTGTCAGATTTGCCGGAAAGAGACGCACCGGGACGAATCGCTGCCGACCGGATTGGTTCGACCTGCGGTTGCTGAGGTCATCCGCAAGGAACACCCGCAGTGGAAAGACGATGGGTACGTCTGCCTGGCCGATCTGAACCACTACCGAACACTCTATGTGCAGCAGACGTTAGAAGCGGAAAAGGGCGAGCTGACGGCTCTGGAATCGGACGTGGTTCGCAGTCTGCGCGAGCATGAACTGCTGTCGGAAAACTTGAACGCGCAGTTCGCGGGCAAGTTGACGTTAGGCCAGCGGCTGGCTGACAGAATTGCACGATTCGGCGGCAGTTGGACCTTCTTGCTCACCTTTGCCGGCTTCTTGTTCGTGTGGATCGGCGTGATGTTCGCGTTGAACCGCAACGGCCGAATCACGCGACAGCGGCGCGATCCTTCAGCACGACGTTTGTGTAGGGAAACGGAATCTCAATCTGTTCTTCATCGAATCGCCTCTTGGCCTGCTCGTACAGATCGAATTCGACAGCTTTCGTCACACCTGCATCAGCACACCAAGCCCGGACCGTGAGCATGACGCTGGAATCACCAAGTGCAGTGACTTGACAGGTTGTGACTTCCTGAACCTGTGGATGCTGGCTTGCCAGTTCCACCAGGATTTGCTTTGCACGGTCAAGGTCGGCTGTGTAAGCGATGCCGATCGGCACGGCAACCATGACTCGCGGATCGACCGATGTAAGGTTAAGCGTGATCTGGTTGGCCATCACGGAATTGGGAACAACAACACGCCGGTTGTCGCCTGTGACCAAAATCGTGTAGCCGAGAGTGATGGTCTCGATGCTCCCGGTTTCCGTGCCGGTCGGCGCGTTTAGCTGAACCCGATCACCGACCCGAAAAGGGCGGTAGATCAGCAATGCGATTCCGCCGATCAGATTGCCAAGCGTATTCTGCGCTGCCAGGCCGATCACAACGGAAGCCACACTGACACCGGTCAGCAGCGCCGTCCCCACGCTGCGAAGCTGTGGTATCAAATGGACGTAGAGAAGCAAAGCCACAACGTACACGAATGCCCTGGCCAACTGGACCAAGAACGGCGCCGCCGTTCGGTCCACCAAGCCCTTACGGTCGTGTTCCACGGCACGGTTTACGAGAAACCGCAACACGCGACCGGTTACCCAAGCCAGCAACAGGAAAACCACTGCGTAGAACACGGCTCCCAACGGTGTTGCCGGGTTGTAGATCTCCTCGTCCACGAACTGCCTGAAAACGTTCATCATTCCCTCCGATTGCTGTTAGTTGCATGGCTGACATCCCCTTGGGCATGCGCTTCGCACTGCAGACGAGGATTCTCATCTAAACCGCCTTGTCCGTTCAACTGTGATGAAAGTGTAAAGTCAAAGGATCAAATTCGGGCATCGCTTTTGACTCCTCAATGGCTAGAGACTGTCAACTTCGTGGTCAACGTCACTTGCAAAACACGACTGTATTCTATCGAATGGAAAGCAACCAATGCCCCATCGTACAAGACAGCGAACCGCTGGACCGTGCAGTCGACGAAATGCAGGCCGCCGGCTGTACGACGCTACTGGTGGTACGCGATGACGAACTGGTCGGTGTGCTTACGTCCGAGCACCTCGGCGATTGGGCCGTGTTGCATACCACCTTGCGAGATCGTGCGGCGGCTCAAAGCGAAACGTGACCCGGCGGCGCGGCCGACGATGTCTGCTCGACATGGACCGGCCCCGCGGCTTTTCGGAATGGAAACATGAATGAACAACTTGATAACCTCGGGATTGTCGTTGTCGGGGCATCGGGCGACTTGGCGACCAAAAAGATCTTTCCCGCTCTGTTCGCATTGTACTGCCAAGGTTGGCTGCCGGAGAAGTTTCGTGTATTCGGATTTGCACGTTCGGAACTGAACGATGCCGAGTTCCGCCGGAGGATCACGGAACACCTGACATGCCGCTACGTTCCCGGCGAATCCTGCGAACAACGCATGGGCGAGTTCTTGGCCAAGTGCCGCTACGTTCAAGGTGCCTACGATTCTCGCGATTCGTTCTTGGACCTTTATCAAGTCATGCGAGAGACCGAGGACGGCGAGTCGGCCAACCGGCTTTACTATCTTGCCATCCCGCCCTCTGTTTTTGTCGACGTCGCTCGCGCGATCGGCGACGCCGGCTTGGTCAGTTGCGGTCCTGGAGAACCTTGGTCGCGAGTGGTCATCGAGAAGCCATTCGGTCGCGACCGAGAGTCTTCGGACGAACTGACGCAAGCTCTTTCGCAGGTTTTCTCCGAGAGTCAGACATACCGGATTGACCACTATCTGGGCAAAGAGGTGATCCAGAACCTGCTGGTCTTGCGTTTTGCCAACATTGTCTTTGAACCATTGTGGAACAACAAGTTCATCGAGTCGGTGCACATCGTGTGGAAGGAGAACATCGGGCTGGAGGGGCGTGGCGGGTACTTCGACCAGTACGGCATCATCCGCGATGTGATGCAGAACCATCTGCTGCAAATCCTTGCCTTGGTAGCCATGGAACCGCCCGCGCGCTTGGACCCGGTTAACATCGCCACGGAAAAGGCCAAAGTCCTGCGTTGCGTACCACCCTTGTCGTTGGATGACGTCGTGTTGGGGCAATACGGCGAGTCGGAACGCAGCGGACGCAGGTCTCCAGGTTACTTGGATGATTCGAGCGTTCCCAGCGACTCGATCACACCCACTTATGCCGCTACCAGGCTGCGAATCGGTTGTCCACGTTGGGAGGGCGTGCCATTTCTGATTAGCGCGGGGAAGGGCCTGGACGCCCGCATGACCAAGATCATCATTCGCTTTCGCAGTGTGTCGGGGAACATGTTCTGCGAACTCGGTGGCTGTCCCACGCCGAACGAGTTGTCGATTCGCGTGCAGCCCGACGAAGCCATCTACCTGTCGCTGACGAACAAAGTCCCCGGCATGGGCATGACGCTTCAGCCAAGAGATTTGGACCTTCAATACAAGGAGGCCTTTGCCGAGGTCATTCCGGATGCCTACGAGAGTCTCTTGCTGGACGTGATCGAGGGCGACAGAAGCCTGTTCATTCAGAAGAACGAATTAGAGGCAGCTTGGGACGTGTTCACGCCCGTGCTCCACGAGATCGAACGACGGCGCGTGAAGCCCGAGCCATACGAGTTTGGAAGCGAAGGACCTGCGGCGGTAGGCAAATTGACGCCATGAAGCTTGTCACCTTCGACAGTATTGCAGAGATGGAGCGTAGTGCGGTCGTGCTTCTCGAAGAGCACTTCTCGTTGCATTGCGGCGTACCGCACGCGGTGATGTTGACCGGCGGGCAGACGCCCCTTGGCATCTATCGCACGTTCGACCAGACGCCGGTTCCGGTCGATGAATCATTGCGATTATTGATCACGGACGAGCGTCACGTCCCGATGGAATCGCCCGAAAGCAACTATGGGCGAATGCGAGAGATGGTGCAGGCCCTGGGGATTGACGAATCGCAAGTGATGCGCGTTCACACCGAGTTGGCACTTGACGCGGCGGCCGTGCGTTATCACGACGAATTGGCGTCTTTCGTCCATGACGGCGGGCGGATTACGTTGGGCATTGCCGGCCTGGGCGCCGATGGCCATGTGGCGTCTTTGTTCAATGGACGCGATCTGGAACGAGGCCGTGGCAAGTACGCCGTTGCCGTCCCGCGAAGTTCGGGACCGGATCGAGTATCCGTGACGCAAGATCTCCTCGCTCGCGTCGAACGACTGGTGTTTCTTGTCGCCGGCCCAGAAAAGGACGAAGTCGTGGAGAAGATGCTCAGCGAACCGGAAAGGCTGGTGGCGGGGCGGGCAGTGCAGGAGGTGCGTAGCGTCGAGTTGTGGCGATCTTGAGGCAGGTTATGGCGTCCCTCTCAAACTTGCCTGCGCTGCTAGCGGTCAATCGCGAAGGTGGCAATTACGCCGTTTGGCTGTTGTGACCGGTGGACTCGCGACGATTCATCTCGGAAGACGGGTCAGTCGTCGGTGCGGCTGTCAGGTTGCTGTGGCGGAGATTCCTTGGATGCGACGAAAGCGACGTTGGTCGAGAATATTGCTCGGCATGGCCCTGCTCGCCGCGTTGGTCGTTGCCCTCGGTTGGCGGTGGGTGGGACGGTACGTGCGGGACAACGCGAAGCAGCAGCTTGCGGCTCTGAACGGTGCGCCGGTCGAAATCGAGAGTGCCGACCTGGGCCTCGGCGGCTTGGACTTGAGGGGCGTTCGTTTTTTGGAGGCCGGGTCCGATGGTCCGAAGTGGATGTCGATTGAGCATGCGCGTTTTGAGGTTCCCATCTGGAAGATTTTGTCGGAAGATCTGCTCGCCCGGAAGATTGTGGTCGACGATGCCAACATCCGTCTGCGTTTTGATCGCAACGGCAATCTGCTGAACCGGTTTGCTCGGCTCGATAGTGTCCAGGCACCTCGGCTGCACCTAGACGCACGTAGACTGCGCGTCGAAGTGGTTCAAGACGGACGACCGCCGCTGGTCGCCGATAGCGTTGACCTCGAAATCCGCGGGCTAGGCGATCGGCTTCGCGCAGACGGCACTGTTGGCCAACTGCTCGATGCACAGTGGAACTTCGAATCGGAGATAGATGGCCGTAATCTGAACACCGAGGTCCGATTGGCGACCTCGCAATTGCCTTTCGACACAAAGGAGCTTGACCGCTTGCCCTTTGTCCCGGCAGAATCGCTTGACAATGTGCATGCCCAAGGCGTGACATCCGCATCGGTGGTTGTACGATACGGCGCAGCGGGGCCTTTTCAGTATCAGATCGACCTCGAACCGAAATCAACGGTCCTGGAAATCCCGGCGATGGCTCTGCACTTTCGGCAGGCGCAGGGCAAGCTGCAATTCAAGGACGGTGTGCTCTCCGCGCGGCAACTGGCGTCTGAATTCGCCGGCGGACGGGTAACGGCTGAAGGCACGCTTGATCTCCGCCGACGGCCGTGCGTTGGCCGCGTCTCCTTGGCCGCAAGCAACGTCTCCGTCAGCCGGTTGCCGGACGGTTGGGCTGCGTCGGAGGAAGTCGAGGGCGTGTTCAGCGGGAAAGCTGAATTGCAGGTGGCGATCGGCGAACGTGATGTGGCCGCCAACGGGCGCGGCGACGGTACGATTGATCAAGCGGCGATCTTTGGGCTGCCGACGAGTCCGATCCAGGCCACGCTCGACCTGACCCGGTTGTCGCACGACTTTAGCAATGCATCGACCGCAGCCGAAGGGACGTTGCGTTTGGGTGTGGAGATGGATGAAGTCGCGGTCCGCGATGTTTGGTCTCGCCTGAAAGTCACGCCGGAGTCGTTGGCGGTTTCCGTCGACGGGAAAGCGTCGGTCGATGCCTCGCTTGAAATACCGCTGGCCTCGTTCAGCGATACCGCATCTTATCGGGGCAGCGCCGTCGTTTCGTTTGACGAGTTGCTCTTGGGCGGCGAGCGACTGACGAATGTGCAGGCCAGCGCCAAGTACGAGGACGGCAGGGCGGACGTGGAATCGTTTGCCGGTCACTTTGGCACCAAGGGCCGGATCTCCGGGAACGGCAGCGCCCGCCTTGCCCCACGCGGGCCGATTACCGGACAGGTGGCGTTGGAGCAGACATCTCTGAAGCTCCTGAACAAGCTCTTGTCAAAGGGCGTCGGCGACGCCGAGGGCGACGTTTCAGGCGAGTTCACGCTCACCGGCTCGGCGGATCGCTGGAAAGAGTTGGACGCTTGGGAGGTGAGTGGCGACGTCCGCACGGAGAAGCTCGCCGTGTTCGGACACGCTGTAACCGACGTGGTCTCCCAGGTGAGCTCGAAGGAGGGCGTTGTCTCGTTCGCCGAAGTGAAAGCAACCTGGAACGGAGCATCCGTGGGTGGCCAGGCCACGATCGACGTCCAGGCTCCGCATTCGTTCGTTGCCGATTTTGCCATCTCCGAGACACGCGTCTCGAAGATGGCGTCGTCGTTCGACTCAGTACGGCCTCCCGCTGGGCTGGACGCACAAGTAGCTTTCAGCGGGACGTTCAGCGGACGGCTAACGCCGCTCTCCTGGTCCGCGACGGGCACGGGGCATCTGCGGGACGCGAAGTTCGATCAATTCGCGGTTCCGGAGACGGACTTCGCGTGGAGAATGAACCCCGACGAAGTGGCGATCACGGCGGGCGATATCGCGATGTATGCCGGCAAAATCGCGGTTCAAGCGAATTTGCCATTGGATCGTGAAGAAGCCAGCCGAGCGACCGTGACGTTACGTGGTATCGACGTGGCTTTGGCAGCGAAGCAGTTTGGTGCTCTGCCGATCGAGTTGACGGGAAAAGCCGATGGCGAGCTGACGCTGACCGATTTCCACGACGCAGCGAAGCTGGCGGCGAGAGCGAATCTGAAAGGTGCATCCACCCGAATACAGACGGTTGCCGTGGACCAACTGGCGGCCGAACTAGGCATCCAAACGAACGTCGCCGACTATCGACTGACCGGCAATGTGTTGGGCGGTCAGTTTGAATTCTCCGGCAAGACCTCAGTTGACGAAGTGAATGTCGAAAACCTGAAGGTGCCGGGAAAGTTGACTCTGCGCGATGTCCGCTTGTCGCAACTCGCCGAGCATCTAAGCCAGAGTACGCACTCCGGCTTGGCGCCGCTGAGCGGACTATTGACGGCCGAATTAGACGTGACTTCAGGCGGCCCCAAGTTTCAGCCTGAGGGCCAAGGCTGGATCAAATTGCACCAGCTCCAGTGGGACCGGAAAGAGCTTGCACCCGACACGACCGCCGTCGTGCTGCTGAGTCCTACGTCGCTTCAGATTCGCGACCTTGGCATCCAGCTTGGCGAAGGATCCATCCGAGGCGAATGGACGACGTTTTTCGACGCACAACACCCCGGCTCGTTTCGGCTGACGGCTACTCGAATCAACGCCAAGCGGCTGCTCGCGCCGTGGCCTGACATTGCACGCCGATTTGAAGGCATCGTCGATGCGCGGGTCGTTGGCGAACCGGGGGCAAACTGGGTGGGCACGGCGCAGATTGCAGTGACCAGGGCCAAAGTGGCCGGGATCCCGGTCGGTGCTTCGCGGTTGCCGGTCGACTGGGCGTACTCGCCAGCGACCGGCCAGGGGCGTGTCAGGATGCGGGAAACTGTGCTGCAGGTCGCGGGGGGACGCGTTACCGCGAGGAGTACTTTCGACTGGGGGCAGACCGTCAACGTCAGCGCTACGGCGCGACTGGCCGCCTTGAACGTCAAATCATTGTTGCAGGCTGCGCCGCATGTCACGAGCGTGCAAAGCGGTCGCCTGAATGGAAGACTGCAACTGAAAGGCAGAAACGTTCGTTCGCCGAACAGCTTGGTGGGCACGTTCAGCGGGACTCTGGAAAACGCCCAGACGCTGCAACTGCCGGCATTGAGAAACATAAGTCGGTTCCTCGGCGTTGGGCAAATCGGAGCGGCCAAGTTTGATTCCAGCGAATTGGAACTGCGTCTGGCGAAGGGCTTCGTACACATTGATCGCATGGCTATTGCGAACAGTGCGATTCAACTGCTGATCGACGGTCGGCTGAGTCTGACCGGTCGGCTGGATTTGAACGTCGTCGCGCATGCCGGACAATTCGATTCCCAGCCCGAGTTGCGACGACTGGTTCGTGCTTCAGTTCTGCTAGCACCGCCCGTGCCGGTGGCCCTGCTGGTCGAAGCCAACGATTTTCTATCGGACCGACTCGTTTTCTTGCACATAGGAGGTACCCTCCGCAGCCCTTCCACGCGACTTCGCACGGCCCCGCTCCTGCAGCAGGAAGCCATGCAGTTCTTCCTCCGCAAAGCGACCAATGCCGCGATCCGGTAGATTAACGATTCGCGTCTACCTTGAGGTCTTACGGTAACCCGAAGCGTAAGCGAGGAATCCGACGCCTTCCCTCGATGACGCTTCGGGTTACGACAAATGCCGTTCTCAACGTCAAACAACCTGCCTCCCGCTTGGTGCTAGCAGTGAAGGCGGCCGGCGCGGCTCAAAGTTCCCTTGACAACCTGCGTTGTTCTGGGGATAAACCGTCGCTCTTCTCTTCCCCATCCGTATCTCGTCAATTGGCCGCACTCGAGCCGAGGTCATGTCGTCGCAATCGCGGGTATTCAAATCGACGCATCTGGGCCGCTGCGCCGTGGCAGCGTCTGCGGTCGTTCTGTTGGCTTGCGGCGGCGGCTGCACGGCCTTGTCGTCTCTGGGGCTGCCGGGGGCCAGCGGTCCGCATCGCCTGACGAAGACGGCCGATGACATGCGCGAAGTGGCGGGGCTGCCGGACGAATTGCCCCGTGAACTGACCAAAGGCGTGTTGGCCGAATATGTCATCGAGCCGGGTGACGTGCTGATTGCCGAAGCGGCCAACTTCAATTCGCCGATACGTTTCGCAAACGGCGACCAAACGGTGAAACCCGATGGGACGATGACCTTGGGCAAATACGGACGAGTGGTTGCTGCCGGTAAGACTGTGCCGGAACTGCAGGCGGAAGTTCAATCGCTGGTGGAAAGCCAGACCGAAGAAGCTCCGGGCCCGATCATCGTTCGGCTGTTGGGCTGGGAAAGCAAAGTGTTTTACGTGCTGGGTGAAGTCAACTCGCCCGGCGCGTATCCTTACAGCGGCCGCGAAACGGTGCTTGACGCCATCATCGCGGCGGGCGATCTGACAGACCGCGCCAACCGTCACAACATCATCCTCAGTCGTCCGAGCGCACCGGATGACTGCCGCACGGTGCTGCCGATCTGCTACAACCAGATCGTCCAGTTGGGCGACAGTTCATCAAACTACCAGATCCTGCCGGGCGACCGAGTCTTTGTGGCCAGCATGACCTTCTGGGACGACATCCGGCAGTCGTTCTGCCCACGGCGGTTCGAGAATTGCCCCGGTTGTGCCCCGCAGCAAGTGCCGTGTTACATGACGCTTAGCGGCACGGACGGCCCGACCTGCTCGCGAATCGGCCCTTGCGAACCGAGGATTTCGCGACCCCAGCGCACCGGTCCGAATCACTCGGAAAGAATGACGCGAGATTCGCGGACGAAAGAACGCCGTTGACACACTCGTTCGGACGACTTGACCGTGGCGTTCGTGAGCGATATCAACCGACGATAGTGACAGGGCATTCCCTATTTGCGCAGCATCCATTGTGACCACGCCCTGACACAGAAGAACCGCTCAGAACCTCGGTCGCTTCTTGCAGCGACTCAGCACGACCCAACCGCCGATCCCTGCGATCAACGACGCCGTCAAAATGCCCACCTTGGCGACCGATAAGAGAGCCGAATCTCCAAACGCTAGATTGGCGACGAACAACGACATCGTGAAGCCGATCCCGCCCAGCCACCCAATGCCGTAAACGTGCAACCAAGTTAAGCCACTGGGCAGCTCTGCGAATCCAGCCTTCACGGCCAGCCAGGAAAACAGCGTGATGCCCACTTGTTTTCCGATGACCAACCCGGCAATTATACCAAACGCGACGGCGTTCGTGAGTGATCCCGCCGCACCGCCATCAATTGTCACGCCAGCGTTGGCCAGCGCGAACACTGGCATGATGAAGAAGGTTACCCATGGATACAGCTTGTGCTCCAATCGTTGAAGCGGTGTCTCGGCGTGCGTGCAAGCCGTCTCCAGGGCCTCCAACGCGCCTCGCTGTTCTTTGCTGGTAAGTACACTTTGGCCGGAGGCGCCCGCTCGCCGGAACCCTACCAGATAAGCAGTGCTTCGATCCAAGAACTCGGCGGCATTGATCCGCACACGGGCTGGAATCGTGAACGCGGCAAGCACTCCGGCAATTGTTGGGTGCACGCCGGACTTGAGGAAGGCAAGCCACAAACCTGCTCCCAGAATCGCGTAGACTAGACTTGTACGAACGCCGATGCGATTGGCAACGATCATCGCGACCAAGAAACCGGCCCCGATCGCGAGGCTCAGCACCGAAATCTCGTCTGTGTAGAATACGGCGATGACCACCGCGGCCCCAATATCGTCGACGATTGCCAGTGCCGTCAGAAACACTTTCGCGGACACGGGAACCCGGCTTCCCAGCAGCGTGAGGATTCCCAGAGAAAAGGCAATGTCCGTGGCCATCGGCACGCCCCAACCACGAGTGCCTTCCGAGCCGAAGTTCAGCACTGCATAGATTGTCGCCGGAACGACCATGCCGCCCACGGCCGCGGCAATCGGCAACGCCGCCTGCCGTCGTGAAGCCAACTCACCGACCAGAATCTCTCGCTTGATCTCCAGTCCCACCACAAAGAAGAACACCGCCATCAGCGCGTCGTTGATCCAGATGAGCAACGGCTTCGACAGCGTGAAACCGCCGGCGCCGACCGTCAACTTCGTTTGCCAAACGGCCGTATAGCTATCTCCCCACGGCGAGTTGGCCCACACCAGTGCGACGACCGTGCAAACAAGAAGAATGATTCCGCCCGTTGCCTGTGCTTTCAGGAACTTCTGAAACGGAACGAGGATCTTCTCGATCGGTTCCTGGTGCGTAGGCACCGGTTCGACGCGGTTTTCCATCTTCCGCCTCATCAACTCGCATCAAACAAATTTCTGACGATACCGCGGGCGCCAATACATCTGCTCATAAGTATAGGTGATAACGTGGAGGCGTACTCTGCGTTACAGGTTGTCCACGATCTGGCGTTTCGGGATCAGCCGGGTCCCACGTTTCCGGTCGACGCCGCAGGCGGCCAGCCAACGACGCCGCAGTTCATCGTTCAGATCCTCAGCGATTTTGGAGCCGTTGGCAATATCCGCGATCTTGCCGCCGGCGCGATGGTCGTGACCGCCTGCACCGCCAAGACCGTTGAGCGTGGCGCGCAGCAGTTGGGCCGCATTATCGGAATCGGTCTCGGTTCGCGCCGAGAAGAACAGATCCGTGCCCACGACCGCCGCGCACAACACTCGCCGGATGCCTCGACAACGGATCAGGAGGTCAGCGACTTCGCCGACAATCTCGGCCCCGTAGGCTCGCGGCAAAAAGCATAAGGCCACGTCGTCGTAGACGAAAGCGTTTTGTATCGCCAGTGCAAGATCGCCGAAGTACTCGCGAGAAAGCGGGGCAGTCTCGATCTCCGCCAGCAGTGCGGGCTCGGCGCGTTCGGTAAGCCAGGTTAGGATCGCACGGTCCAGACGTGAGTGACGCGTTTCGCACCCGCGGGTTTCTGTGCGAAGTGCGTAGACCATCGCTGTGGCGAGCTTGGCACCGGGCTCTACGTTCTGCTCGCGCAGATAGCTCGCGGCAATGGTTGCCGAAGCGGCGACGTTTGGGCGGACGTCACGAAAAGCGAGCCGCAGAGCACGTTGGTTGCTTATGTGATGGTCAATGACGGCAACGGGCAAGATGTTCTTGCGTATCAGCAAATGATTGGTCGACTCCGAGCCGCAATCGACGAGAATCGTCGCCGTTCCATCGGGAACGTCAGCGTCATCCACTAACTCGATCGGCGGCTGCAGCAGATCGAGCATGTGGCGATTTTCCGCGCGGACGATAGCGCCGCCGCCAATCACGCGAGCGGGCTTGTTCAGTATCTCTCGAACGAGAACGCGTATCCCCCATCCTGTGGCAATGGCGTCAGGATCGGGATTGTCGTGCATGACGACGAAAAACCGGTCGAAATCATCCAATGTCGTCAGCAAACGGTCCGATTTTGCCATTCCAAACGTGTTCGTCAGAGATATGAACTGCTGTCACTTGCATAAGAGTCAAAGGGGCGACAGCGATTGGACGTTTCTCAGATGCCATGGTACAGGTTTTCATCAGTATGGTAAAGTTAGTAGGGAAAGTACTTCTGGATCGACAAGGAGCGTTTTGCGGATGATCAATACAATCCTCTCATTCCTCAGCGAATTCCGCCGGACTATTCGTATCGCGGATGGCGTGGACATCCTGCTCATGTCCGTTTTCCTGTACTCCGCGCTGGTATGGTTCAAACAAACCGCCTCACGAAGGGTGCTGGTGGGCATGTTCTTCCTGTTCGTCGTCTACCTGCTGGCTCAGGCATTCGACATGTACTTGACGTCGTTAGTGTTTCACACGGGCTTCGCGGTACTGTTGATTGTTCTTGTTGTGATTTTTCAGGAAGACCTTCGACGAATGTTCGAGCGTTTTGCGTCGTTGGGCTCCCTGAGACGGCTCCGGCGTGTCAAAGCAACGGCGATGGATGTCGACGCACTGGTGGAAGCGGTGTTTACGTTGGCTGCGGATAAGACAGGAGCGCTGGTCGTTCTCAAGGGCAACGAACCGTTGGATCGCCATCTCAACGGAGGAGTCTTCTTGGGTGGCGAGATTAGCAAGCCACTGCTTTACAGTCTCTTCGATGCAAGTTCTCCGGGGCACGATGGAGCGGCGGTTGTCGACGGCAATCGAATCGACAAATTCAGCGCCCATTTGCCTATTTCCAAGAATCAGAAGGAAGTGGCCGGACGCGGGACACGGCACAGCGCCGCGTTGGGTCTATCGGAGTGTTCGGACGCGCTCGTCATCGTCGCTTCGGAAGAGCGCGGAGTGGTCAGCGTGGCTGAAGGAGGAAAACTGGAGGAGGCCGCCTCGGCCGCAGCCTTGATGGCACGGGTGGAGAAATACATGGAAGCCAAGTTCCCCCAGCAAACTACCGCGACTTGGAAACGCTTGCTTATGAAGCACGGTCTCCTGAAGATGCTTGCACTGACCTTGGCCATCGTGGCCTGGTTTGCCATGGCCTACAATCCGCATACGATTCAGCGGACCTTTGTCACCCACATCGAATATCGCTACCCGCCAACCCGATTGTTGCTCGACGAGCGCGCCCCAGACGAAGCCCGCATCACCTTGTCCGGATCGGAACGGAGTTTCCGTTTTCTTGATCCGGGCAGTTTGAAGATCTCCATCGACCTGACCGAGGCTCGGATTGGCCGTCAAGAGATCGCTATAACCGAAAAAAACGTACGTCTCCCAACGAACTTGACCCTGTACCGCATTGAACCGAGAGTCATCCGACTCCATCTTCACGAACCACCGGCGCCGGGTGCGAATAGTGAAATAGCACCGAAGAAGGGCGAGGCCAAGACAAACGGTCGATAGTCAGGCCAATGCAGCGTCGCGAGGCTTCGTGCCGCCATTTCGAATGCAGAGCATCGGGCCACGAACCGCCCAGCCGTTTGTGCCCGCTGGCGGGTCTGCCACGCTAACCGGCTGGAAGCAGCCATGACGAAAACGCCATTGCGAAACCCAGAAACGATGCAAAGCCGACGATATCTGTTACGGTGGTCAAAAAGATAGACGCCGATTGTGCTGGATCACGGCCCACAGCCTTTAGCGCGAGCGGTATGATGGCCCCGGACAGAGCGGCGGCGCCCATGTTGATGACCATTGCCAGCCCGATGACCAGCGACATGCCAACGCAGCCTTTCATTGGATCGCCCTCAACGATTCTCCAGCCAAAAACCGCGGCTGCTGTCACGATCGCCACGGATACGCCGTTTATCAACCCACCGAACAACTCTTTTAGGATCACTCGTTTCTTGACACCGGGAATGATCTCGCGCAAGGCCAATCCTCGCATTACCACCGCAAGCGACTGCGAGCCGGTATTGCCACCTTGACCGGCCACGACGGGAAGTAGTACCGCCAGTGCGGCGACTTTGGCGATGATCCCTTCGAACAAGCCGATCACGGCTGCTGCCATAAACGCGGTGAGGAGGTTGACATACAGCCACGGGAGTCGGCTTTTGACGACCATACGGACGGGCGAGAGGGCCCGTTCGTCGGCCCCGGCACCGACGAGTTTCTGCAGGTCTTCGAACGCCTCCAACTGCCCTGCCCGAAGCGCCTGGTCGTGCTTGACAACGCCAACCAGCCTGCCGTCGAAATCGACAACCGGCAGTGCCAAGAACTTGCGATCCTGCATCATTTTGACCACTTCGCCACGGTCCATCGTGTCCGGCACGCTGACGACATCTCGTACAACTAGCGGCTCGATCGGATCGCGGGGTGCCGCCAACAGTAGATCGCGCATGTTCAAAACACCGATCAACCTCCCGTCCCGCTGCGTGACGTACAAGTAGTGCAGTGCCTCCCTGGGTGTCTTCCGAATTCTTGATATTGCCTGCTGCACCGTGAGATCAATCGAAAACGCTGCCACACGCGGTTCCATGAACGCACCGGCCGTCTCTGCCGGATACCGTGCCAGCTCGCGCAGTGGCCGAGCGGTGCCTTCGGCCAAGCCGCCGAGGACTTCTTCTCTTTTTGCTTCGTCCAGTTGGTGCAATATCGCCGCTGCGGTCCGTGGGGACACTGCCGATGTCAGCTCCCGGATACGTTCCACATCGAGCTGTTCGACAATCCGCGCCCCAGCCTGGGGGCTGGCCCGCTCCAGCAGTGACACGGCAACGCCGACCGGAAGCCCTTTCAGCAGTCGAACCGTCTCGCCAAATTCAAGCGTCTCGAAGGCACGGGCCGCATCTTCGGGATGAAGTTCGACGAAAATACGTAGCAAGGACTCAAGAGGTTTCATCAATCGTGCCTTTCTGGCGAGAGATCAGTACGTGCCCAACAGCAGGCAAAGGCAAACATCTGTAGCGGCATCTGTGCCAAGTGGAAACGCGTGCCAAACACCAGGCTATTTGCGATCACTTGTCATCGGATTCCGGCAAGTCTTGTTGTTGGGCTGTGGACTCGTTACGCTCGTCGCCTCGGATATGGATGTCGCGTTGCGGGAATGCGATCTCGATGCGCTCTTGGTTGAATCTTTCATGAATTGTCGTGTGCAGATCGTGGGTGGTTTCGAGCCGGTCGTCGAGTTTGGCGACGTATGCACGGATAAGGAAGTTCAGCGAGCTGTCTCCGAACTGCTCGAATGTCACCCGCGGCTCTGGGTCCTCAAGTACGTTGGGATGGTCGCGCAGAATCTCGAACAGCAGTTCTCGTACGCGTCTGGTATCCGACCCATATGCGACTCCAACCGTGAGCAAGATACGGTTGGTCGTATCCGAAAGCGTCCAATTCAGAAGGCGGCCCGTTATTAAGTCCTTGTTCGGAACAATCAGTTCCTGCCGATCCCAGTTTCGGATGGTTGTTGCGCGGATACGGATTCTTGTCACCACGCCTGTGGCGTTGTCCAGTGTGATAACGTCGCCAACGCGGATCGGTCGTTCGAACAGCAGGATGATGCCCGAAACAAAATTCGCGAATATCTCCTGCAATCCAAAGCCCAGCCCGACGCCCAGTGCGGCTACCAGCCACTGTATCTTGCCCCAAGTGATTCCGAGGGCGCTGCAGATGACGATAACGCCAACGAGAACAATAGCGTACTGAATCAACGTCCTCGCCGCGTAGCGAACCGACGAGTCAAGCGGCAACCGTTCCAACAGGATGAACTCCGTCACTCCGGGTATATTCCTGACGACGAAGAAGAAGATGCAGCCCACCAGCGCGGTAAACAAAACGTCGGCCACGGTGATCCATTGGATCGTCCCATCGACTCCTTCGGTTGGCCAGAGTCTTCCCTGTTTCAGCACTCCCAGAGCCGGCAACACATCCACCCAGATCAGCCACATACCCACAAACCCGGCGAAAAGCAGGAGGCTCCGAATCAATTGCCGCGTTTGGGCGTCGATGGTCGCTAGTTCAACGACCTCTTCCTCGGGGGCCAGCAAACTTGAATCGCCACTTGCATCTCCGCTGTTTTCCCGTTCGGCTCGGCGCTCTTGCGCCTGCTGGTATGCGATTCTTCGACGCATTACCAGCACGCCGCGGTACGCGACAGCGCCCAGCATAAGTAGTCCGACAAGTAGCAAGGCCGTCGCCTGGAGCCGCTCCATGAGCAGCCAAGACGTGTAGTAGTAACCGATAGCTGCCAGCACGGCAAAAAGGAGCGGCACGAATACAATTGCCGCGTACCAGACATATCGCGTCCGATCGAGCCAACCGCCTCCGTTGGCGGCAATGACCTCTTGCAGCACACCGCCTTTGAGCCGAAAGATCCGGTGGAGAATGACGGCAAGGATTGCCGTGGCCACGATAAAGCAAAGGCGTCCCAATGAGTTGTGGTATAGTTCGTTGTCTTGCTCATGCAACGTGGCTGCCAAGAGAATCAAGGGGAGAACGAGCAATATGAGCATGCGAAGATTTGGCCGCAGTATGGAAAGGACTCCCTCGGACCAGCCAAAATGAGCTTCGGCCAATCCGCGGCGACGACAAATCTGTCGGAACAACTCCAGCGGGAGAAGACTCGCGGCAACCACGATTAAGCCACTGGCCAGCGTTCGGGCAAACTCATTCGAATACAACTCCATTCGCCAAGCGATACACCAAGCGAGCAGCGGCCACGGCAGCCCGGTCAGAATCGTCAGCACCAATGCCCTCAACGTCGGCAGAAACTCTCGGCACGTTCTTCGTGACGCCACGGTCGCCGTTTCGCCAATGTGCCTTCGAAGACGTCTTCGGTAGTAGAACAGCGAGGCGAGAGCGACCACGGCCAAGCCAACGGAGATGGGACTGTTCCGCGCATCGGTAAGGGCCGCCTTTCCGATAGCCAACCAGGAACCCGGTTGAACGAGCCATATCGCGGCTCGGGCCGCATGCCTGGCGTCGTCCGGAGAAAGCGTTGTGCAACTCCTGACGAAGAAAACGTGTTCATCGACGAAATCGGCATATTGGTCAAGCAGACCAACCAGATGCTGCTGCTCGGTATTCAAATCCACCAACCGTTCGAAGTAGTGGTTTGTGTCGTCAATCAGGTTATCGAGAATCTGCTTTTCCTTGAGCAGCAGGTCGCGCAACGATCCCTCGGTCTCGCTTTCCCTGAGGACAGTGCGTTGCAGATCCAATTTGGCCAACGCAGATCGTGTTTCAGCGTCAACGTCGGCCAGATCGGTACGTCGATCCTCAAGCTCGAACAGATCGGACTGCACCTCCTGAATCGTCCGTTGACGTCTCTCGATGTGGCGTCGCGCGGACGGTTCATCGGGCAACGACGCTCGTTGCTTCCTCATGAGCAGCCCAAAGGTTGATGAGCTGTCGGTCTTGGCACGGTTTTGGATGCGTTTGAACTCATCGGTCAAATCTGCCAACTGCTTCTGTATGGCGCCGAACTCGCCGGTAACCGCTTGAATCTGCTCGGCCAACTCCAACCGTTTCTCAGCAAGCTCCAGGTTGTTTTGTGCAAACGGCTGCAGCGACAGCGGAACGCTCTTGATGTCCGCTTCTGCCTGCTCGGCCTGAGCTTCGGCGTCTTCCCTGCGTCGAGCGTTAACTAGGTCCCGGAGTCTCGCAAGGTCCTGGTCCAGACGAGTCACGCGACGTGCGGCAAGATCTCGTTGGTTTCGCAACAGTTCCGTCTGCGCGTTGTATGCGGGCAGCTCTTTCTCTAATGCGGAGATCTCACTACGAATCGCCTGACGCCGAGCAAGCAACAACGTTTCCTTGGCCAAACGCAAGCTTTCTGGGTCGCCCAGAGTGTCCAAGCCAGCCAAGTCCGATTCCACGTTAGCCAAACGTTCTCTCGACTTGGGGACCGCCTGAGGGATATCCAGGCGCCGAGCGGCTCTTCGTTGCGATTCGGCTTCGGCGTCGGCCAACTCCCTCTTTGCCTGTTCCAGTTGCGTCCGGGATTCCGACAGCTTCCTGTCCAAATCGGCAAGACTAAATCCGGCGGTACTGGTCATATCGAACTCCGGCATTGGCTCGTCCAGCTCACGACGGGCCGTCTCGGTGTTCGTTGGCGCCGTTATCACCCACTGGTCGAATTGCCGGGCCTTGTCCTGCTGGATTGCCGCCGCTTCGAGTTGCTGCTTGGCCTGCTGGCAGAGGTCCCGCAGCCTTCCTTTGGTCACTTCGTCGAACTCCGCTGATTCTTCAATTGCCTTCAAGCGGCCTTCCACGATCTCGACCGTGATCGACTCGTCAGGCGCTCCGGCAACGATTGTCGATGGAGGGCCGGTTGGCTCCTGCGCCTCGCAGAGTGATCTGTTGACAGCCAACGCGAGTACGAGACAAGACGGCGCAAGCCAAATTCGATATGCTAATGCAAGACACATGGGACGAACCCTCTATTTTTGCTGTTTGAGCTTTCTCATGTGACTGGCGGACGTCCAGATAAGCGGCGGTCCGTCGTCGGGCTCAAAGGGGACTCTCTCCATGTGGCCCCACACCGACCAGCGTTCTCCCAACCTGGCCGGATTCTGCGTAGTCTTGATGTCCTTGTACAGGAAGCCATAGACGGCGCAGCCCGATCCGTCGTCGAGGGCGAACATGGCATTGGTGCGATCGACCACCATGCCGCTGATTCTCACCAAGTCCGTACTATCGGGTTCCATGCGTGCGGCTTCCTTGTTGCTCAGCTCGATGATCTTGGGTGGCTGAGCGTCAGCAGCGGGCTCGAAGTTGTAAGTGACGCTCTTGCCGTCGATGCCCAACGTGAACCAGTCGATGTAGCCCTTGAATCCTCTGTAATCGTTGGCCCATTTGATGGTTTCAGGCTCGAAAACATCCGCGTCTTCTTTCCGGACGCCCGCCACGAAGTTCAGACACGTGCCGGTGGCCGTGCAGGTTGGGGTGCCCACGGGCTCGGTCGTGTCGTCCCAACCGGCACTTTTCCAACCGCCTTCGGCCAAGCCAACGGTCGAGGTCGGCACGAGAGCCCAGTCGCCGTACGTTTCAATCAAATCGGTCCACGAAGCAAACTCCTGCCGCGGCGGACCGAAGGTGAACCAGCGGCCGCACATCATGGGGCCGGGGTGATTGAAGTCGATAGCGTCGTAACGTAGCCACTTTTTACAGTGCCGCCCGCAATTCTCGCCCCGAACCTTGTGTTTCTGCCAGGGCATGAACCAGAACTGTTTGCGCTGCTTGCCGTCCGGACTCTGGGCGGTAAGCTGCAGTTGGATCAACTGCTTGGGGTAGGTCCACCACAGTTTCCAACTGCTCCAATTATTCCGATTTGGTGTCCCTGTGGGGATGTGGACATTGTAGGCGTAGTACTCCAGGGACGTTATGCGTTTCAACGCGATGCCGGCCAGCGGCTGGCCATCGAAAGTGTCGAGCCCAAGCCAAGCGATTGGCGGAGTGGCTCCAGACTTAATGCCTATCGTTGCGTAGTATGCGCCTTTACCCAAGTCTGTGTCGTCGTCAGCTACAAATGCTTTCTCTCTCTCATACATGGCCGGCCCGTGAGTGACCAGGTCCGCCGTAGCTCCTTTGTTCGTCACGATTACCCAGCCTTGCATGTGCTCGGGCGAGACCGTGACAACCGCGGCCTTTGCGTACGCGGCGACCAGCACCACAACAACTGTCGACAGCAAGGTCGTTCTTGCGAAGCACTTCTTCATGGCAAGCTGCTCCTTTTGCGAAAAACCGTTTCAGCGGAAGGCATTTGGTTCTCCGAGCAGTCTACTGCCACAGTAGCCCAAGTCGCAAGACTTCAGGCGGAAACACCGTCCTGGAAACTCCTGCAACCCCGCTACACACAGTTCTGAATTTGGCCGTGTACCAGGTCGGCCCGGTGAGTCCCGCTTGCCGAGCGGGGCCCAAAGTGTATGCTCACAGAAAGAACCGCCTCTTAGAGCCTGTTTTGGGAACGCTAGCAAGTTCAGGTTTGGGCACGCTGCACAATCTGGGAATGACTATCCCGGCGTTGCTGATGCCAATTTCGACTCCGCAACCACGCTTCGAGGCGCCAAGAACGCTGCTTTCGGGGCTGCTAGCGTGTGCGTGCAAGCCATTCCCAAACAGGCTCTTAGTGTCAGTTGCTCTCCGAAACCAAACCACGTGAGGATGCCCAGCTATGTTTTTCCCAACAGTTTTGCTCCCCAGGCGTACTTCGCGGACCGTAACCGGGATTTTCCTGATCCTTGTACTGTCGGTCTCTTCCATCGCACGGCCATCCGAGGCTCCGCCCGCAACTGCTCCGTTCACTGGCCCCTGGAATCTCGACCAGTTGAAGCAAACCCCCAATTGCACATGGGGCGAAACGACCGACCTGGTGCGCGAGGTGTACTATGATGGCGAGCCGTATCAGGGCAAGCCGACGCGCGTGTTTGCATATTACGGTCGTCCCAAAGAAGGCAACGGCCCATTTCCCACGATGCTCTTGGTTCACGGCGGCGGTGGAACGGCTTTTGCCGAATGGGCCACCTTGTGGGCTCAACGCGGTTACGTCGCGCTGGCCATGGATCTGGCCGGTTGCGGCCCCGAAAGAAAACGGCTGGCCGATGGCGGACCGAACCAAAGTCACACCGAGAAATTTGCGGAGTTCACGGACGAGGCATACGGGGACATGTGGACATATCACGCCATTGCCGCGGTGATTCGCGGCCATTCGTTGCTGGCGAGCCTCGACGAGGTGGACGCCAAACGGATCGGCGTCACCGGCATCAGTTGGGGCGGCTACTTGACGAGTATTGTCGCTGGCGTAGACGATCGGCTGAAAGTCGCCGTTCCCGTTTACGGTTGTGGTTTTCTGCAGGAAAACAGCGCGTGGCTGTCGACGTTTGATACGATGACCCCGGCACTACGCGATCGCTGGGTGCGTTTCTTCGATCCGTCGCGCTACTTGCCCGGTGTACGGTGCCCGATCCTTTTCGTGAACGGAACGAACGACTTTGCCTACCCGTTGGACAGCTACCAGAAGTCATACCGTTCCGTACCCGGCCAGCGCAAACTGTGCGTCACGGTCCGCATGCCGCACAGCCATCCGGCCGGTTGGCGGCCCATCGAGATCGGATTGTTCGTCGACAGCATACTCAAAGACGGCAAACCGTTGCCGACACTCGGGCCAATGAAGATCGAGGACGACGCGGTCACGGCTTCGTTCGAATCGCAAACTCAGATTGCCGGGGCGCAGCTTCACTACACGCTTGATTCCGGAGAATGGAAAACGCGGAACTGGACGAGTGCCGAGGCGGCGATCGATGGCAATGCGGTCACGGCCCAGTTGCCAGGTCAAAGGCCGACCGTTTGCTTCATCACCATCAAAGATGAACGAGGAGCCACCGTCAGCACGGAACATGCGGCATTGGCGGATTAGATCCGCAGGTCCCGCCTGCCGGGCGGGACCTTGATCCGGCTCCACCGGCTGGTGGGCTCACACGCGCTTCCAGGTCCCGTCCGGCAGACGGGACCTACTGTCAAGAAAAGGCACGGAGCCTTCCGGCCGAGACCGAAAAGCTCCGTGCGGCTCTCCAACCCACAAATCTGGAAGGTGAAGGAAACGAAATCTAGAAATTCACGTGCAACTGCGTGTAGAAAAAGTCCGCGTCTCCGTTGTACGGCACGCCCGGCGTCGTTGCGTAGAAGTCTCCGGCAAAGAAGTGGGAATAGCCGAACAGGAGGTTCACTCGAGGACTGATCAGGAACGTGGCGACGGCATCCAGTTCCTCGCCCAATTCCCGGCTACCCGCAGTGCCGGGAGCCACAGTCGCTGCGGCGAAGCGTGACATGTCGACGTTGTAGGGCACATCGTTGATGTTCTGCATCCGGAAGATGTGATACCAAAAGAGCAGTTTCAACTTCTCGTGCGGCTTCATCGTCAACAAAACGTTGGCGTCTTCAAGGTTTCGCCTGCCGAACAAGTCCATGAACCCAAGGTACTTGTGGGCCAACGGCTGATAGTGATGGTACCCGTTGCCGGCCGTGTCGTCGCCGGACGCCCAGTCGTAGTAGAGCCACAGAGTCGGTGTCCACAGGGCGCAATCGAACTTCTTGCCCACGCCAAGCGTAAACGCCCCGGCCGAATGATTCGATCCATCGGCGTTTTGGCCGACTTGAAAGGCACCTTCAAACTCGTAGAGCCATGAGTCGCGATCGCCCCAAAGCCGTGCACCGAACGTATCGTACAGGAATCCTGCATCGTGAAAGTCCAAGGCCAGCCAATAGAGATCGACGTTGGTACAACTGAGCCCTTTGTATGTCGAGTACAATCCGTACATCTCGCGGTCTAGGTTTGGTGGATCAACTTGGACGACATCGCGTCGGAGGGGCCGGGCCCAGAATCCGTCAACATCCCAGTCCTGCCCTTCCCAAAGCAGCTTGACTCCGTCAAACGTCCGCCGGGTGTTTGCCCAATCCAGTGGCGAGACCACGCGCTGGTTGCCGTACAACAACTCCTGGCGCCCGAATCTGGCAGTCAGCGTTCCGTCGTAGCTGTCCATGGCAACGGCATCGACAAACAGATTCTGAAGCTCGGCACGGTTCTCTTCGATGCCCCGCGGCAAGGTGTTTTCGTAGTTGCTGACCGCGTCCAGCATCTCGGCATAGACGCGCAGGCGACTACCGATTTCAGCGTTCGCGTAGATCCTTGTCCGGTGCAGCAGAAAATCGTCGTCATTGCCGGTCAATCCCAAGCCGACACCGGCCAGGTTGCGCATATTTCGTTCGGCGTGCTGACGAAGCCGGTATTGGCCACCGATGTCCAGCGTGATCGAGTCGCCGATGGCCATGCGTTTCAAGTTGTCGCCCAAACGCCAGTCCGTGTAGCACGGATCGCACAGGTAGCCAAAATTGTTATCGTAAAACACTCCCTTGTGCGAGCCCACAACTGCCTTGTTCAGAGCCGCCGTCGAAGCCAGATAAGCAGGCTCTCCCGATGACGCATTATCTGTCACGGTCAAGCTAGCGGATGGGCTAGGTTGAGGCGATTCCGTAGGCTCTTCCGCGCCGTCTTCTTCCGCAAATGCCCAAGTCGCAGCGGTGCAAACCAGCCCCACGGCCAGGAACAGCCTGTATTGATACCACTGGGTAGCCATAAGAGTACACCTTCCTTAGCGGTGGAGACAAGCAGAACCTTCCGTGCCCGTAGAAACGAGATTTCCGTCAGTCCTTGATTTCGACACACAACCGGCGTTTTCATTAATTGCCGAAATGGGCAGCCAAAAAGTCAGCTTATCCCGCAGAAGACGCATTCTTTCTGGTGGGGCTGGCGCGGTCAGGCAGATTATGACGCGAGGCCCCCTGGCTAATGCCGAGTTGAAAAGTCAGTGCAGCGAACGCGCGTTTAACCCGAAGCCGAAGGCGATGGCGGGAGATGGCTGGGCGCTAGGTGGGCACGGTCCATCGCGCTGCCCGCCATCGCCTCCGGCTTCGGGTTAAACGGGACATTGAACGACACCGGCTACGCAGCTTAGTCGAACGCTACGTCTTTCTGTCGCCCCAGACCCTCCAACTTGATCCGGCCGGCTGCGTCGACGGCGACGATCGCGTAAGAGTTGTTTTCCGGTGCCGGGCCTTCTACCATGGCCTTCAACGTGGTGTAGTGGATGCCGCCGATTCTTACGTATCCGCCGGAATGGTCGTGGCCTTGGAAGACGGCCACCACGTTACCAGCTTCTTCGAGGATACGTCGAACATCCGGCGCGTTCTTCACGCCATGAGCGTTCTTTTCGTCGTGAAGGTTCTGGTGCAGGAAGGCGATCGTCTTCGTGTCGCCTGCAGCGGCCAAGTCGGCCTTGAGCCACTGCTGCTCCGATTCAGCAATCCAAGTGTCTGTCCAGGAAAAGTTGCCATTCGCGTAGGGCGAACCGTCTCGTTTGAAATTCGCGTCAAGCACGACGAAGTGATAGCCGCCACAGTCAAACGAGTAATAGCTGCGTTTACTCTTCGAGCCACAAGCCGCCAGGAACTCCTGCTTGGTGAAAGCGTTCAGGCAGTGATTGCCCATCACGTAGTGCCGATCGCCCTGGAAACCTTGATACACTTTGTCGATCGTTTGCAGATACGTAAGCTCGTCTTCCTTGGACCCGCCCGCATCGACGAAATCGCCCAATTCGATCACGAACGCGAGGTTCAGCTTGTTGAACGTTTCGATAGCCTGCCCGAGTTTGCCGATGGAATCGCGATAGTGCCGGGACCCGCGCGTATCCGCGTCGGCATAATGCACATCCGTCACCACGCCAAACTGCAACGGCTTGCCAGACGGTTCGCCGGCCGCTACCTCGCCAATAGCTTTCGCTCCCGTGCATGTGATGCCAAGGCCAACTGCCGTCTGGCCAAGAAACCGACGCCGCGAGACTGCCTGGGTCTGAATTCGCTGCTTCATGATCGACTCCTCGATGATGCTGTGATGTCCGTCTACGAACGATGGTCCTACAGCGTCAAGGATAGCAGGAGAACGATACTGGATGCAACGAAGTTGAATAGGAGAGTCCAGCACACGTTACGCTCATCACGCATCGAATCGGTCTGGTTCAATGACCGTGGTGACGCGGGGCCGTCTCATAGTGCCGTCGCAGGAGGTCTTCGCCGAAATCGCCATCGAACTGCCGCCACACGGCGTGAATGTGGTTGGCGCCGTTCTGGGTGTTGTCGTATTCAAACAGAAACGTTGGCGTCTGGACGCGATAGTAGTGCCCCTGCCCCGGCTCCAGACCGCCGGCCCAGGCGAAGACCATGTCCCGGCCGTCGGCAATTGGCGTCCGCCGGTTGATCTGTTCCAGGATCGGTGGCCGGTACTTGGCAGCGTACTCGTTCACCAGCGCCAGAAGCCTCGCTTGCTGCTTGGGATCGAGCTGATCGAATGGGACACCCCGCTGTGGGAGGAACGCTCCCTTGTTCACTCGACGGTCCTGGCTCGTGATGATGTCGCGCGGCGCCTTTTCGGCAATGATGGCCAGCTTCACCTGTTCGTCATCGAGCGACTTGACGAGTTTCCTCGCCAAATTCTGTTCCACGGCCAGCACCTCGAGTCCCTTGAACGGCCCTGCTTTGACCTCGGCCGGGTTGGTGCCGAAGAACGATGGCGTCACCGAGAACAGCTTGCCGCCGGCCAGCGTGAAATTGATCGACACGTGATGCCCCTCGAATCGCCAAGCCCAGGTCTTGTCCACCGAGGGCTTCCCGAAAATCGAGACGTAATACAGCTCAGGATCGCGGATGGGATTCTTGTCCTCCAGATCGTGAAGGATCGCCTCCAACGTCATGATGGTGACCGACTGCTGGTAGCCTTTGTGGCTGAGCCCCGAGCTGAGCAAAGCGTGCGCAAGCAGTCGTTGCTGCGGTGTCATCTGGCCGATTGTCAAACCGTACCGTTTACCGTCCGGCTTGATGAACTTGTCGGGAACGAAATGCCAAGAATCGCGTTTGTCGCTGTTGAATTCAAACAGTGCTGCCGTCCGCTGTTGATCGTCCAGCGAAGCGATGAACCGGCCGGCCGCTCCGGCTATCTCCGCCGCAGGGTCGTGTGCTCGCGCTGCAGGCGAGTTCAATGCCAGGAAAAGCGACCAGACCACGGCAAGCAGCGCCCTATCGAGGGCGGGGACGACAAATCGTGATGCCATATCAAAGGACCTCCAGAACCTGCCTCCCAAACCGTCAATGTCAGCTAACGCATAACACGTCGCTCGTTCCTTCAACTCAGCATCAAGACCGCCGCCATTTCCCAGTTCGGTTTTGTCTCGGTGGTCGCGGGACTTGGACAGTTCTTTGCGATCTTTGTGCTCGCCGAGGATATTTGGACACACCTTCGTCGATGATGCCTAGAAATCTGCCAAAAAGGTCAATTCCAGGGCAGTGTGCCGCAAGAGGATATCTCGGTAGAGATGATTGACTGGATCTGTCGGTCTTTTCCGCAAATCATTTCCTTCTCTGGAGTTCGATCATCGATTCCGCGTTTGGTCGCCGCTGGGCGAACCACGATTTCCCTGGTTACTCGGCAATTGGCACCAAACGTGCAGTTGTAACGGATGTGAGACGTTTTGTCGCGAACTCTGACGCCCGTACAACGTCTAAGTGACAGGGCGCCCTGGCGGAGCCGCGTTGGACAGAACGACCATCCGAGAATAGAAAGCAGAGAAATGGAAAGGCAGAACGATAGCGGCACGCTCGCGTACGTCGAATTGCTGGGCGTTGGGGAGGGCATGTTGACCGATCCTGATAGGTCGTTTCACCAGCCAATTGTCTTGCTTACCGTTCGCCCCGAGCCTGAGAAAAGCTGGCAGGCGTTTACCTTGGCGGTGAATCGGAGACAGGCGAAACGGCTTCGGGATGACTTGACGGCCCTGTTGGAGGAATCTCAATCGGCGACCCACTCGAACTGATTCGCTCAGCCGCCTTTCAAACGCGACATTGCCACCGACGTTTGACCTTTATGCCGCGGGTTGCTCTACTATAGACAGAGGGGCTCTCGTACGGGGGGAATTCGTCACCATGCTCCGCGGGCTATTCTGGCGGCTTGTTTTGCTGCACATTGCCCTGGTCCCGGTCCAGCGGCTGGACGGTGGCTGAGGCGTAAGCGGTTGCGTTCCGCGACGGAACGAGTCACCTTCGTATTCGAGTCCCGTCAAATCGTACGGCTATTTCGACGGCATGGCGGCGCAACGAGCCGCCATGGCGCGAGCCGCTGCGGAGAAGCGGCAGGCAAAGCTCTGGAGAGATGCCGCCGACGCTTCCGCTCGGTTGTCTGTTGCCGACAATGCATACGACGACGGCGACATTCGCGTGGCCAGCAGATTGTTCGTTTCACTGGCGCTTCGCCACAGGAATACACTGGCCGGGAAGCAGGCCAGGGAAAGACTGGGAAATCTGGCCCAGGAGGCGCGAGGCAAACTCGCTGAGATTGATAAGCGGCTGGCCGGCCAAGATGCCCGCGTTCCTCCGATCAATCCGCTCACCGGAGATTACGGACCGCGCGCGGAACCTTCGTCTCACGATCGGCAAGAGTTGGTAATGGAATCGTTCCGCCAGTATTCGGAACTGGCCGAGCTATACGAAGGCGTGCCGGAGGTCGCACGCGAGCTTCGCCGACACGTTACCCGGCAACGTCGTCTGCCCGAGTATGCGGTGGTGCTGAACGAACCCGAGGCGAAGAAGCTGTGGGAGTTGGGCCAGCAGCACGAAGCGAAGGGCGAGGCGTGTTGTGCATATTGGACGTACGAAAGGGCGGCTCGGCTGGAACCCGCTCCGTCCGCGCTGCGAGCCGGCACGCGAATCGGGGAAATGAAACAGGACCCCGAAGTGGTCGCTTCGGCCGAAAACTGCAAGTGCATCCGCGAGTGCCACGAATTGTACTTGCGAGCCGATAAGCTGGTTGAGTTGAGGCCGGTGCTGGCCAGGGAGCGATTTGCCGAAATCGTTCGCCGCGCGCCCGAAAACAGCGAAGTACACCGTTTGGCCAAGAAACGTCTTGCCAAATTGTAGCCGCGAACCGACGGCGACTACTTGCAGCTTTTCATGGCTGCAAAACCGGCTTGCGTGAGAGAATATCCACCGCTGAACTTCTCTTTGACCAGGAATCCTTTGTCAGCCATCTGTCGAAATGCTGTCCGATGTCGCGTGACGTTCGGACGGTTGAAACACAGCATTTCTCCGGGCGCCATGAGGAATTGTCGAAAAACGCTAAATACCCATCGTTCTGATTTGGACAGCATGGTTCTCTCCCGCGAGCGTTGGCATATAGGGTGCGTTCACCACCCATCATACCATGTTTCGCGGGACGATGCGACCGGCCCATCGGCCACAGTTCTCTATTTGGATGCGGATGTCGGCTTGGTGCGTCAGCCTGATTCTGCCCATTCATGTGTCGCAAGTCCAGCCAGAATGGTATAATTCGTCAGACCCTGATATCAGCTTTGCATTTGTACGTCGCCACAACATATGCCATACAATTAGTATTGCGTGGCTGACGCAGGGCTTCATTTCGATCGTTCGTTTGTGTGGGGTACGTTTCCAACGTGCCGATGTCTGGAAGTTGGCGAACTACGTCACGTTAGAAACGTGTCCCACGTACCGGCGCCGCTAGCATTTGCCAAAGTTGCGATCAAGGCTCAGGTTTTCGAGGGCATCAAGATGGATTTCAGATTCCTCACACGGTCTATTCTTGCTGTGCTGACCATCTCAAGCATGTGCGCACTTTCGCCACGCGTCCTCGCAACGCCGGTACAAGTTCGAGGCATGTTTGGTGATCGAACGCTGGGCCGGCCGATAACGCCGCGAGTGCGGACAAATTTCAGCAGCGGAATCCGGCGCGGCCCCAGTGGCAACTTCCTCGGCCTCGACCGCGATGGCCGCTTTCAACGTTCGTACGGTTCCGCCCACCGCGCAGCACCGCAGTCGCGGGTACAGGTTCCACCCGCCGTTCGATCGGGCGTCGTCACGCGCCCCGCACCTCGCGTCAATACGCGACCCACCCCAATGCGAGTCCAACCGTCGGCCCGTCCTTCGCGCCCGGCTGACATCTGGTTCCGAAGCCGCACCACTCGCGGTCGGTGAGGTCTTGACAGCACCGTCGCCTACCTGTCCTAATGGTGCTTCCCCTTGGTGCCGCCGTCACGGCATCAGTTGTGATGGCAGCCGTCGACGAGAATCACGCCCGCCCATGGACTTCAACCAAATTCTATCCAACCTCCACGTCGGTTCCTGCCCGATGAATGCGGAGGACATTGATTGCCTTGGAGAACACATGGGGATTATGGCCGTCCTGAATTTGCAGACCGTGGAGAATCTCGCTTATCGGTGGATCGACTGGGACAACAAACCCTAGCACGACAATCCGGAGGAAGGAGGGCGCATTGCCCCAGCTCTTTGAAACCACGTCACTCGGTGGCATGACTTTGGAGAACCGATTCGTTCGCTCGGCGACGTGGGAGGGCATGGCCGCCGAAGATGGCTCCTGCACGGCTGCATTGGTCGACATCACGGCCGAATTGGCCAGGGGCGAAATCGGCTTGATCATTTCCAGCCATACCTTCGTCAGTCCGGAAGGACGATCCAGCATCGGGCAATTGGCCGGGTACGACGAAAGGTTCTTCGACGGCCTGCGGCAGATGGTCCGGGCCGCCCACTGCCACGACAGCAAGATCGTTCTTCAGCTTGGCCATGCTGGCGTACGGTCGCCTACGTTATTGACGAAACAATCAGCGGTTGGCCCGTCCTGTCAGGCCACCGCGCCGGGCGAATCTGCGCGAGCGATGACGCTAGAAGAAATCGACGGACTGATTCGCGCGTTCGGCGACGCGGCCGTACGGGGCAAAGATGCAGGCTTCGACGGCGTGCAGATCCACCTGGCCCACGGCTACCTCTTGTCTCAGTTCCTGTCTCCGTATTTCAACAAACGCACGGACGACTACGGAGGCTCCGTCGAGAACCGAGCCCGGATCGTACTGAGAATCCTCGACCAGGTCAGGAATTCCGTGGGCGAAGGATTCCCTGTCTTGGTCAAGCTAAACGCCGAGGATTTCATCGACAACGGTTTGACGGTCGAAGAAATGCTGCAGGTATCGGCGATGCTCGAAGCGGCGGGGATCGACGGTATCGAGCTAAGCGGCGGCACGACGGATCCGGCCGGCGACGAGCACCCGGTCAGAGAGGGAACCCCGACGACCGAAGCGGAAGAAGTGTACTACAGGGACCACGCCCGACAGTACAAGGAGCGGATCGGCGTACCTCTGATCCTGGTCGGCGGCATCCGTTCTTACACAGTGGCAGAGGAACTGATCGACAGCGGTCTCACCGACTACGTGGCCCTCTGCCGCCCGCTGATCCGAGAACCCGGACTCGTCGCCCGCTGGAAATCCGGAGACACCCGTCCATCCGAATGCGGCTCGTGCGCCGCCTGCCTCGTCCCCATTCGAGCCGGCAAAGGAATGTACTGCGTCGCCGCGCGAAGTGCCTAGCGCGGCCTTAGGTCGCAAACAAAGTTGGAGTTCACGCTTTAGCGTGTTTGTTTCGGACACGGAAGAAAACACGGCATACGAAAGCATGGACCCCCCAACGGTCCTCGTTCCTGGTTGCGCCGATCACGTCGACGATTGCTGTTTGAACTTCTCAAACGGTTCGACCAGCCCACTCAGCGCCGCTGCCAGGACACTGCCGTCGGACGCTCGACCGATGAACGTGAACCCGTCGGCCACTGTTTCCTCGGGGACCTCGACATCCAGCAGGATAATACCGGGCACTTTGCCGGCCTTGCGGCAGGCCGAGACGATCTTCTCGACCGCTGCGCGGTACTTGGGATGGTCGAATTGCTTCATGATGCCCAGGCCGACGGTCAGGTCGAGCGGTCCGATGAACAACACATCCACGCCGTCGACGGCGGCGATCTCCTCGGCGTTTTCCACGGCCTGTTCGGTTTCGATCTGGACCAAGCAGATCAGATCGTCATTGGCCGAGGCAAAATACTCCGAAAACTCCCGGCCGAAGTCGGCGGGCCGGGTAAAGGGAGTGACACCGCGGATCCCTTGCGGTGGATAACGCATCGCACGAACTACGCGTTCGGCATCTTCGGCTGTGCTGATCATCGGCGCCATGATGCCGGCCGGTCCCAGATCCAGAGCACGCTTGATCAGCACCGGGTCGTTATACGCCACGCGAACGATCGGCGCGGCGGGCGTGCTGGCAAGTGCCTGGAGTTGGGACAGCATGCTGTCGCTGCCGCCCATGCCGTGCTCCATGTCAACCACGACCCAGTCGAAGCCCGAGTTGCCGGCGATTTCCGCAGTCAGACTAGAACCGAGTACCAGCCAAGTTCCTGCAAGGATCTCGCCGTCCATAGCCCGCCTGCGAATTGATCGGATGCCCACAGCATGTCCTCCCTTCCGAAAAGGGGTCGGGAGTCTTTTTTGTCCTGTTTTTCTGCCCAGAGAAAAGACTCCCGACCCCTTTTTCATGTCTTCATTGCAGTTTCCCTGCCTCTTTAGCCATTTCGATGGCTACGTCGATGATCATGTCTTCCTGTCCGCCGACCGTCTTTCGCTTGCCTAGCTCGATCAGCACGTCGCGGATATCGACGTCGAAGCGTTTGGCGGCGCGTCGGGCGTGCAGCAAGAAGCTCGAATAGACGCCGGCGTATCCCAGCATGAGCCCGTCGTTGTTGATGACTTGAGGCCGGTGCATCAGCGGCTCGACAACTTGTTCGGCGGCGTCCATCACTTTGTAGAAGTCGACTCCCGTCTCGATGCCTACCCTTTCCAGCACGCCGATCAAGACCTCCAACTGAGCGTTTCCGGAGCCCGCGCCCAAGCCCCTCAGGCATCCGTCGACCGAGTCGGCGCCGGCCTCGATCGCGGCCAGCGTATTGGCGATGGCCAGGGACAAGTTGTTGTGCGCGTGGAAGCCGACCTGAATGTTCAGGGCCGACTTCAAGGCGTCCACGCGCGCCACCACGTCGGGCGGAAGCATGGCTCCGGCCGAGTCCATCATGTAGACCAGTTCCGCGCCGGATGCTTCCATGATTTTGGCCTGTTCGACAAGCTTCGACGGGGCGACCATGTGGGTCATCATCAGTACGCCGATGGGTCTCATGCCCAGTTGACCGGCCAACTCGATGTGCTGTTCGGCGATGTCTGCCTCGGTGCAGTGCGTGGCTATCCGGGCCGCCCCAGCCCCGCACTCTTTGGCCATCTGCAGGTCCTCTTGCGTGCCGACACCAGGCAAAAGCAACACGCCGATTCTACCCGGCGTGGTGACTTCGGAAGCCGCCTTCAGCAACTCGAAATCGTCGGCCGCGGCGAAACCGTACTGAATCGACGAACCTGCCAGTCCATCGCCGTGGCTGATTTCGATGGTACCCACGCCCGCTTCGTCCAACGCTCTGGCCACGTTGGCCGCCTGCTGGGGCGTGAACTGATGGGCCATGGCGTGCTGGCCGTCCCGCATCGTTGTATCAAGTATGGCGACTTTTCTGTTTTCCATCGGTTATCTCTCCGGGGGCTATGTCGCTGTCCGTCAGTCCGTCTGCGTGGGGTGTCAGGTGTCGGGATTCGAGTTTCGAGTTTTCAGCCTCCAATTCCTGACGCCGCTCGGCCCTCTTCTTCCCGACACCTGAAACCCGACACCCGACACCTAATTAAGTAGCTTCTCTGCAAAGACCTCGCCTACCGCACAGGCGGCGGCGGTCATGATGTCCAGGTTGCCGGAATACTTAGGCAGGTAATCACCGGCTCCTTCGACTTCGATCATTGTGGTCACCTTGTCGCCGTCAACAAACGGCTCGACCTTCAGCCTGTAACCGGGCACATACTTCTGGACGTTCCGGACCATCTCCTGGACCGAAGCTCGGATGGCAGCTTCATCGGGGTCATCGACCAAAGCGAAAATGGTATCTCGCATCATGATGGGCGGCTCGGCCGGGTTCAGGACGATGATGGCTTTGCCCTTGTCGGCCCCGCCTATTACTTCCAGTCCTTGGGCGGTGGTGCGAGTGAATTCGTCGATGTTCTGCCGCGTGCCGGGACCGGCGCTCTTGCTGGCAATGGTCGCCACGATCTCGGCGTAGCGAATGTGGCAGGCGCGGCTAATGGCGGCAACGATCGGCGTCGTGGCTTGGCCCCCGCACGTGACCATGTTCACATTCGGCTCGTCCAGATGCTCATGCAGATTGACGTAAGGCACGACATAGGGGCCAACGGCCGCAGGAGTCAAGTCGATCGCGATTTTGCCGGCCTCTTTCAACATCGGCGCGTGCATCAGGTGCGGCTTGGCCCCGGTGGATTCGAAGACGATTTGCACTTCGTCGTTTTCCAGTATCGCGTCGATGCCTGTGAGCGACGTCGGGATACCCAGCTTGCCGGCCAGTGCAAGACCCTCCGAATCCGGCTTGATTCCGGTCATCAACGCCAGATCCATGTACTGACTGCGACGGATCTTGTACATCAGATCGGTACCGATGTTGCCGGGCCCGATAACGGCCACTTTGATCTTTGAATCCATATCTCGGCTGCTCCCGCAAAGGTGTCTGTCCCATTTCTCCGGGACTTGGGTCGAGCGGAACCGTGCATTTTGCACACGAAGCACGGTAAGTCAACGTGGCAGAAGGCGACGGAGCGAAATGAACATCGGCCCAAGTCCACAATTGCACAGGACCAGTTTCGACTGGCGCGGCTGTTACTCGTACAGCCCTACGTCGGGGGCCTTGCCTTCGAACGGCGCGCCGACGTCGGACCCGGCGTCGATGCACGGGCTTTGCGGGTCCGGCCGAAAGTCGAGTTGTTTGGCGTTTGCGGCCATTGGGTCAGCCTGGAAATTGTAAGTGCCAGTGGTGTCTTTCGGCGACATTTTGCCTGGGTTGGCGTCCGGGACGATGCAGTTAGAGTCGAACAGATTGCCTGACGGGGCGGCCTGCTTGTGGCCCATCTGGTCAAAGGCCACAGCGGGGCTGTCATAGAGAATATTGTTCTTGACCACACAATTGGTGCAGCCGGACCGGAAGAAGAAAAAGCCGCCGCGATGGTTGCCGGCGAAGATGTTGTGGGCGACGAGGGCGTCGGGCCCGGCTTGGACGATTCCATGCTGGTCGTTGCCGGCGATGATGTTGTGTGTGGCGACGATCCGTTTGGGCTTCGAATAGGCGTGCAGTCCCCAGCCGGTGGCGTTCAACAGCAGGTTCCTGCGAATGGTCACGTCGTTGGCCGGTGCGTAGATGCCGTGGTCGTGGAAGGTCTGGCCGACATCGTGGATGTAGTTGCCTTCGATCAGGATCGAGTGCCCGCCGTGCCCCATTTCCTTCACGCCACAGTGGCCGACGGCTTCGATCTCGTTGTACAGCACACGACATCCCTCGCCGCCTTTACCCGAGAACGAGATGCCGTTTTCCGAGTAGAGGTTGTGCGGAAGAAGATCGCGTACGCCGATCAGATGTAGCCCGCTGACCTCAATAAAAGTACCGCGCACATTGATCAACGGCGGATAGTGCAGCTCTTTTCCTTGTGCGTCCAGGGCTCGTTCGCGGCCTTCTTCGGGTGCGCTGCGGACTTTGGCTCGCTGGTCAGCGACAAAACCGTCGGGATAGGTGACGTAGACGTGTTCGCCCTCGACCGCGCGAACGGCGACCGGTGCGTCAGCCGTGGCCTTGACGTCGATCGTAACCAGGCCGTAATAGGCCCCGGCTTGCAGATAGACCACGGTATTCGGTTCCAACTGGGTGACCGCGTGCGCCAAAGTCCGCCACGGGGTCGCTTTCGAGCCGTCGGCAGCGTCATTGCCCGACGGGCTGACATAGAACGCGCGCCCGGAAATCTGAAAACGCATGTCGGCAGGAACGCCAGGGATTTCGACAGCTTTCAGACGTTCCCATGCGGCCAGCATCTGCGCGCGAGGAAGACGGACGTGCCACGGTTTGGCGTGTTTCTCCAATGATGGCGTTCGCGGTGGGGAGGCGTTAGGCGAGGCCATCAACGCCAGTGCCACGAACCAGTGTCCGCATTGGCCGGCAAATAGACTCATTTGGCTCCCTCGCCTCGCTCAAACTCGGCAAGACGTCGATCGAGTTCAGCCGCCCAAGCATCGTCCATCATCGTCTCCGAGTCTGGGCTTAAGCTCTCGATAAGCTCTTGCACAACGTGGGCTCGCTCCGGTTCAGGAAGTTTCAAAGCCGCATCAATAATGCCCTGACTGCTCGCTTGCACGACCAGTTCCCCCTTTTAGAAGTCTGATCTGGAAGAGTGCTGCGGACATTCTACCCTACCGTTTCAATACAACCAACGTCCTCCGACGCTCTCCACGTATCTATTTTCCTCCCAAACAAAGCAACTTGCCGTCGGCCGTGGAGACGAACAGACGGCCGTTGGCGATGGCCATGCCGTCCCAAAGCGGCGCGGGCAGGTTGTGCTTGGCGAGGAGGTTGCCGTCCTCGGTCGAGAGTATGCGGAGTTCGCCTTTGGAGCCGGCGATCCACAATCGGTCGCTGGCGAGTACCATCGCCGCGATGGTCTGCCCGCCAGCCTGCGCATCGAACGCGTCCACTTGCCACTTGGCCTTTTCGGCCAGTCGTTGGCTGCGCCATGCAGTCTTTCCGTCGCGCGCGAGTTGCCCTGCCGCCCAACCGGTGATCCAATGGGCGTCGAACGTTTCGCCTCCGTCCAAATCGAAATCACGCCGGTACACGGATTGCATGCCCTGCATCGCCCCCCATAGCCGGTTGTCTCGGAAGACCACAAGCGGTCGTCGATGCGTAAACGATTGGGTTCGCGCCTGATGGCGCGGCGCGTACGACCAGCATCCCTGGGGAACCATCGCTGCACCGCCGCCCGTGTTCAGCTTGGCGAATGCGTCCCAATGCTGGATCGACATGTCGCCCGTGGCTCGATCGAACACCCATCGCGACATGGCCACGCCGGCGCCTTGGCGGTGCAGTAGATCGAAGTTGTCCAACTCCAGGGCCGAACATTCGTAGAAGCCTCGTTGAGGCACCGTGTTGTGACGTTTGACCCAGCGGATACTGCCGTCGGCGGGATCCACGGCGAACATCAGGATTCCGCCATCGGCAAACGGTTGCCGGCCGGCGGCGAAATAGGCCGTGTTGTCGACCACCAATACACTGCCGGGAACGGGCCACGGCGATTCTAACTGGCCGTACGCGACAATGCGTTCGTCCAGCGGGGCAGCCCGCAAACGCCAGACCATTCGTCCGTCGTCCGCGCGAACACAATAGACCCAGCCGCTCTTTGCACCGAACAAACAAAGCCCACCATGAATCGTCGGGGCCGTGTCCACGCGGCCGGTCGCCCGAAAACGCCAACGCACTTCGCCGGTGGACGCATCCATCGCGACCACTTGGTGCGCGTCCGGCCGGGCCACGTAGGCCAAGCCGCCGGCGACGACGGGACTGGTAATGGGACCTTTGACGAAGGGATTCTCGCGCCAATCCGCCGTGATCGGTCCGTCCGGCCAGCCGCCAAGGTCCGCCGACCAGATCGTTTCAAGCGTGTTCGGACCCGGCGTGGTCGTGCTGGCGCTGCGCCACGCGTCGTGACGGTAGCAGGGCCACGAACCGGCATCGTCGGCCGCAGAACCTGCGGCTGGCGGATCGACGCCCTTTTCCAGCACGAACTCGATATCCTCCAGCTTTTCAGCCGCCACATCGCCTTCGGGCCGTTCCGGTGCCAACGCCGCGTAGCCTCGGAGCATGGGCCAACAGACGCAATGCTTGGGCGTGACGTAAATCAGGCCGTTGGCAGGCACCCAACCGTGGTCTCGGCTGCACGCCGCCTTAGTGATTCGGTTCGCGTCCTTCTGGCCCGTCATCAGGTCCGTCATGTCCAATTCGCCGGCAAACATGTACCGCGACGTGGCCACGGGTGGGAAGCAGTGGGTCAAGCCCGCCGGGTAGGTCACTTGCGTTTCGCCGGTTCGGGGATCCAGCGCCGAGCACTCGATGGGAAACCGATTCCCTTCGGCGTCTTTGCCTCCGTGCAGTATCCACAGGCGGTCGCCGACAAACATGGCACGAGCCTGTCTGGTGTGGTTCATCCCAGGCAGAAATTCGCGTTCCCAAATCAGCTTTCCATCGATTGCCGAGAGAACGTGGAGCGAATTGCCTGGCGCGTTGTCGTTAAACGAAGAGACTTCGTAAGCCAGCATGTCCCGATAGTAGACGCACTGTCTGACTTTTTCCGCCCATGGAAAATTGTCTCGCTTCCAGCGCAAAACTCCGGACGTTTTGTCGAGGGCCACCAACGTGCATTGCTCGCCGCGTTGCGAGCGGCCTTGGATCACGCCCACATAGCCATCGCCGGCGACGACGTACCTCGGGTCGCTGGTCTCGTATCGCCAAAGCAATCGGGCGGACGCGGCATCCAATGCTCGCACCGTGCCGGCGTCGGCCACGATCAAAACGCCATCGTCGTGCAGCAACAATCGCGGCTGTCCTGCGTCGGGGTACTCACGAACCGGCTCGCCGGTCGCGGCGTCCAAGGCCATAAGCTTGTTGCTCGAAACCACGTACAGTTGGGATCCCACGGCGATCGGCGGGGGAATCACAGGCGGTAATCGCTTCATCACGAATGGACCGGTGGCCGACGGGGTGACGAGATCGCGACTCCAGAGTCGCAGACCGTTGAAGCTATCCCGAGCAAGTGCGGCACCGTAGTAATTGCGGCCTGCCGAGGTGACGATTCCCGGAACCTCCGCCAACGCACCCACGACCCAACGGACGCGGCGCGGCGGTGCGACCATCGTGTCGTTGGAGACCGGGTTACCGCTGGCCGAGTGGCGTGGGTGGGTCCACCCGTCCATTTCGGTCGGCCGCGGCTTCCGAGCCGCCATCCACGCCCCGTTCGCTTGAACCGTTCGCACGTCGTACAGCCCGGCTGCCTCCAACTCGGCGGCGGAGAAAGCGTCGGGCGCAGCCAGAATGACGCCGTCAGGACACAATACGCGGTTCACTTCGTCCAGAGATACAGGCACAGCAGGTGCATTGGGTATCAGCAAGAGGTTGAGGAGATCTCCGGTGTAGGGAAGTCTACCATCCGCCCCCAGGACATCGACCGACGCCAGTCCGTACAGCTCCCGGGTACTCAGATCGGCTCGGGCCTTTTTCACGGTCTCCTCCGCCGGATATAGTGCGTGCACCAGGAACCGGCCGGTCTCGGCCAACGGTACTGCAAGGGCCGATCCGTCGCCGCCGACTTGGACGCACAATCCGCCGTGAACGCCTGCGGCCGCAGCCAACTCGTCAGCCACGGAGCGATTCTCCGCAGACATTGCACTCGGCATTACCGAGGCGAGAAGTAGGCTGACGCCCGCGGCGTAGCTCGAAAGCCTTATCAAACTGTTTGTGATACTCATAGTCTCTTTCGTCTGTTTATGATCATGGACCTGGAAGTAGTACGCGATGATTTTGCCTGATGAAGATGAGGCAAAATCATTTGTGGGCAAAATCATAAAACCATAAATGCAACGGATGTTTTCATTGGCTGCTCGGCGTGACGTCTGCGGGCAGGTCGCCGGTGGCAAATTGGATGCCGGCCAGTACGTGCTGGAGGAACAGCGGATTCCAGTAGGTCTCGACGGCGTGGCCGAGCGTTGTGTAGAAAACACGTCCTTCGCCGTACTGCCGGACCCACGAGACGGCGTAGTCCTTGTCGGGACGTTTGCCCGGGTCGGTCATTTGGTTCAAGTCGAGGCTCAGCAGAATCCGCAGATTCTCGCGTGAGTAGGGTTCGCGCGAGATGTAGATTTCGTCTTTGATGCGCCACGGCTTGCCGTCGAAGCAGGCGTTCACCGGGTGCTGCGGGTCATCGAGCTTGATGGCCACTTCCTCGTGGATATGGCCGCCATAGTAGCCGCCCATCATTTCGCCATACTCGGGCCAGTTCTGCAAGGCGGCTGTGGCGGCGTGGATACCCACGATGCCCTTACCGCTGCGTACGAACTCCAGGATGCTTTGCTTGACGGCCTCGTCGAACTTCTTTGCAGCGTCTTTCTGCTCCTGATCAAGCTTGGCAAAGTCTTCGGGCAGGAACGGATCGCGTTCGTGGATGTTGTTCATCACCAGCGCGTCGAACCGAGGTAGGCTGTCGCCCAGCAGCAAACGCGGATTGTCACTGACGACCGCCTCGAAAGCGCCGGTTTTCGCGCCGAGGACTTCCAGCGCCTTTTCGGCGAACGGATTGGGTTGATGCGTCCACGCGTGACCCCAAATAAGCACCCTGCGCGGCTTGCTTGTCTTGGCCGGTGCTTTTTCGGGAGCAGCGTCCTGGATCTGCTGGACCTGCTCGTCGGTTGGTGCGGCCACCTCTCTTGCCTTCATCTTCTCCGCTCGAACCTCCGGCGGGGTCGGGCCTGGGGCGCGGTTCACGGGTGGGGCAGGCCCGGGACCGGTTGGCGCGTCTAAGTCGCCGGTGACGAACTGAATGGCGTCCAGGTAGAACTGCAGCAACTGCGGGTTCCAGAACAAATCGGTGCGATGGCCAAAGGACGTGTAGAAGACGCGCCCCTTGCCGTAGGTCTTCACCCAGGCCAAGGCGAAATCGTTGTCCTCGCGCCGTATCCATTTGACTCCCATGTTCGTGCGCCCGGTGTCGATCGACAGCAGGACTCGCAGCTTGCCACGATCGTACGGGGCATCGTACTGGTAGATCTCGTCGGCGAGGCGGAAGTCTTCCCCGCCGAATGCCTGGACCAGCGGATGGCTGGGATCATCCACTCGAACGCCCACTTCTTCGTTCCAAGGGTGCCCTGTGAACTTCGCTCCCAGAAGTTCATGAAACTCCGGCCATTGCCGGTTAGCCCCGATGGCGTAGTGGTATGCAACAAGGCCCCCACCGCCGGAGACATAGTCCAAAAGGCTCTTGCGCAGGGCTTCTTCGACGGCCTCCTTGTCTGCGCCGCACTTCTTGAATTCCTCCTTTTGCATGTCGTCATCGGTCGGCGTGATCCACGCGTTCGAACTGTTATTCATCACGATCGCGTCGAACTGCTTGATATTCTCCGGCAGGTACATGGCCAAATCGCCGCTGACAACTGTCTCGAAAGCGCCCGTCTTCTTGCCGAGCGTCTCGATGGCACAGGTGCCGTAGGGTATGCAGTAGCCTTTGTGCGGATCTTTGGCATAAAGGTGCTCAGGCGTGTTCCAGACGAGCACCTTGCGTTGCTCTCTGGGGGCCTCGCGCGGTTTCTCCGGTGCCGCATCCCAGATTTGCTTTGCACGTTGTTGCGGAATCTCCTCTTGAGCCATCGAAAGCGTTGGCAGAAGCAGGCTGGCAGCCGCAATCGTGACCGCCCACGAATAGATGCGTGTCATGATGTGATTTCCGTTATTGAGGATTTGTCATTGTCACGGTGAAACAACGGCCAGCAGAGGAGTTCGACTACTATCGGCTGCCGCCGGCGCGTTGCCAAATCTCGATCCCACTGAAGTTCGCGGCTCCGCCGCTGGCGGTAATCGTGATCTTCCCATCGTTGATATCGGTGACCCACGGTCCGATCCGGCGCCACTGGCCCGTGATGCCGCTGTTGTAGTTCCGCTGGACAATACGATCGTTCAAACGAATCGTGAGTGTTTCAGGACTTGTTTCTTCCCACACGTAAGCATAGACGGCGCACGTCCCATTCGGCACGTTGGTGATCGAAAGGCTGGCGTTGCGGTCCCAGCGGAATGAGTGGATCATTTTCGTCCGCGCCGGATCTGTGGGCGGACGCAATGGGACATGCGGGCTGTTGAGCGATCGGTCTTTGCATACGAAGTCCTTTGCGTCGTCGCCGCCCCACCGATTGCCGTCGATCTCGATTGCCGGCCCGTTGATGTTGATTCCGCGATAGAATCGCCATGGCCCGGTCTTGGCCGGCGGCCCTTCGAGTTTTGTGACAGGCGTCGTCAGATTTTCTTCTACACCGATAACGCCCGGTGGCGGCTGGACCGGCTTGCCGCTGACCTTGAGAATGATGCGTCGGTAGGCCGTTAGCGGTGGCTTGCCCGCGTCGGTTACTTCGAGGATCACGTGAATCGTTCGCCCCGAAGCATTGTTCGGTACTGTCAGTATCGCATCGGCGTTGTCGGCACCTTGGATATGCGCGTCGGCCCAATAGCCGCCCGCTTCGCGGTACACCCACCACCGGTACGTGAGAGCGTCTTTATCAGGATCGGAGGAGCCGGCGGCGTTTAGGCCTACCTTGGCACCAGGGTCAACGTCGATTTCCAGCACCTTTCGTGTCTTGTCGTTGTTTGCCACCGCGACGGGTTTGTGATTCGCGTGATCGTACGATTCGACACACCAGTCCATGCGAGCCTCGAAATCGTTCTGATAGGCCCGCCGCCAACGGTGGATCGTGTACAGCATATCCGGCCCACTGTCCATCAAGTCTTCGGCCGGCACGTATTCGTTACCGCGACCGCTGCGCCGAAACCGCCCACCCCAGTTGCCCCATTCCGGATGTTCCGGATCGCTCAATCCGTCCGGCAGCACATAGAAGAACGACGGCGTGTCACCTTCTTTCACCCCATCCTTTCCTGCTGCCTTGGGCGGATACAGTGGGCCCAGCGGCCCGTGATCGGCGAGCACGTGTTTTGCGAGCCATTCGGGCGAGACGATCGACTGATCGCCTTCTTTCCAGATGCCGCGGAATAGCCGGTTCGAGTAGACCCAGAACACGTCCGGATGATGCTGCTTGACCCATTCGGCCGTGCGATCCTGGTCGGCGATCGAGTGGACACGAATCTTACGATTCAGCGCGGCCAACTCCTTGGTGGAACGCGTCGTTTGGACCTTCCAGATCGCCTGGGCCAGCTCGCGCGGCCCGCCCCAAATGGAAAACCAGACCGGCCGCGGATCGTCGCGTTCCAGTACCTTGATGATCCACTCCGACGCCTCCGAATCCATGCCCGGGCCAACCTTGTGCGCGTCGCCGTTGTGACCATCCTTGATCAAATCGACCAGTTGCTGGTGCGATGGATAGTCAGGCCGGTGCTTGCGGAGGTTGGGCAGCACCTTGCCGTAGGCATCGACCGCCTGGCGGATCAGTTCCGGCCGCGTCGTCTCATAATGGCCGTGACCGAATCCGGTACACAGCCCTTCGACTTCGAAGTCGCAACCGTACAGCAAGAACCGCACCATCGACTGCCGGTCATCAGGATCGCCCCCAATGTCGGTCATAACAACGATTCGCGGCTTGGCGTCAGTTGGGTTGCCGGCAGCCGACACGACGCCTGCGACGGCGACCACGGCCAAAGCCACCACTCCTGTCAGAGGTACAATCACTCGGGTCGCTTTCTCCGCAGTGATCATGGCAGAGATTTGACGGCGGAAGTCTCGCTTCATCGTGAAATCCTTCTGGCGTGTGGAACTGTGGGGGCAGAATAGTCTAACATGGTTTTCTGTCACGTTCACGGACATCAGCCGATGGGAGTACGAAAGGAGGGTCGAATGAAAGCCCACTTGTGCATAGCAATCGCCTCTTGCGTGTTCATTCTAGCATGTCTTGCTCGTGTCACGAGCATCGTCGCTGCACCGGCCAACGCTGCCGGCGCCGGCCGCCCGAACGTGATTCTCATTCTGGCGGATGATTTCGGCTGGGCGGATCTGGCCTGCTATGGGCACGGGTTCCACGAGACGCCCAATCTCGATCGCTTGGCTGCGCAGGGCATGCGCTTCACCGACGCCTATGCGGCCAGTTGCGTCTGTTCGCCAACGCGTTCCAGCATCATGACCGGCAAGTACCCGGCGCGTAACGACTTGACGATTTGGCTGGGCGGCCGCGGTGGCGCTCCGGCAGTCGATCACATGGCGTTGGAGGAAATCACGATCGCCGAAGCGATGAGAGAGCACGGCTACGCCACCGCGCACGTGGGCAAATGGCACTTGGGCGCAGAAACTTACTTTCCGGAATGCCAGGGGTTCGATGTCAATGTGGCAGGGACGCTGGCCGGTTCTCCTGCCGGCGGTTACTTCCTGCCGAACAAGATGAACTTGGCAGAGATGAAGGACGGCGCGTATCTAACCGATCGGCTCACCGACGAGTGTGTCGAAATCATCGAACACTGGCAGGAGCAGTCGTTCTTTATCTACATGGCCTATCACACGGTGCACACGCCGATCCAGGGACGCAAGGATTTGGTGGAACATTACCGCCAGAAGCTCGAACCGGACGACAACTACAATCCCGTCTATGCTGCTATGGTGCATTGCCTGGACGAGAACGTGGGGCGCATCATGCAGAAGCTTGATGAAACAGAGCTGGCTGAACGTACGGTGGTCATCTTCTTTTCCGACAACGGCGGCTTCTCGCACAGTCGCGGAAACAAGAACGACGTAACCACCAACAAACCACTGCGCCTGGGCAAGGGCTACTGCTACGAGGGCGGGCATCGCGAACCGATGATCGTGCGATACCCACCGGCGATCAAGCCGGGCACGGTGTGCCGGACGCCCGTCATCTCGACCGACTTCTATCCGACGATCTTGGAGCTGGCCGGTGCGTCGCCAAAACCGGACCAGCACGCAGACGGCGTCAGCATTGTGTCGCTGCTTCGCGAGACCGACGCGGAATTCCCTCGTAGCGCATTGTATTGGCACTATCCTCACAATAGCCCACAGGGTGGAACGCCCTCGGGTGCCATTCGCGACGGCGATTTGAAGCTGATCGAGTTCTTTGGCGACGATCGTATCGAGCTGTACAATCTGGCCGACGATGTTGGCGAGCAGAATGACCTGTCGGAAGCAACGCCCGATAAGGCAAGTGAGTTGCACGAGAAGCTGCGTTCATGGCGCGAGTCGGTTGACGCGAAGATGCCTGCGCCAGGCTCCTTCGTTACAACGCAGCCTTTGGTGGTCGAACCGACCCGTTCGCTCCCCGGTTTTGAAACGCTGACCGACGTGGCTATCTCGAAAAGCGAATTCGGCTATGACGTGGCCGCCATCGAGGCCGGTTTGGCGCTGATCAAGCCGGACGAACCGCTATCGGGGCGCGTGACCTTTCGCCTGAAGATCAAACCGCTCCATGACCACCCGGCCAACGGGTTTTTCGTATTCGGCGACGAGCCGACGGACAAGGCCCAAGTGAAATGCGGGTTCTTCGTCGGAGGCAAGTATGCCGCCGTGTTCGAAGGCGTCTACCCGCCAAAAGACGTTGCACGGGTAGATTTCCCAACAGTCTCACATCGCGAGTACGATGTATCGGTGACGGTCGACACAGAGGCCGGTCGGGTCGAGATGACCGTGGGCGATAGACGCGTCACCAAGGAGTTGACTCGCCGCATCCAAGCGATCTGTTACTACGGCTACGACGTCATTCGCACACGATCGGCATTCAGTGCCATCAAACTGGATCGCTGAACCGTCGATTTCACGCAGACAAATCGGCAAGTTAGTCTTGAAAAGCCTATTCCCCTCCCAGCAGCGCTCGATTCCACCAAACAAAGACACCGGCGAAGATCCACGCCAGCAGGAGCGTAAAGCCGGTGAGGATAGTGACGCTTGTTTCCGCAACAGGCGTTTCCAAACCGAATGCGATCGCGCCCAACCCGACACCGATGCACGCGGTCTGTAGACACGCTTTGGTCTTGCCCATCCAATTTGCCCCGACCACCTTCCCGCTAGCGGCCGCAGCGCTGCGCAGTCCACCAACGATCAGTTCTCGCGCCAACATCAAAAGCGCCATCCAAAGCGGGATCAGGTCGATATCAGCTAGGACGAAAAACATGGTCAACAACAGGATCTTGTCGGTGACCGGATCCAGGTACAGGCCCAGTCGCGAACGCTGTCCCGGCAGGCGAGCAACCCAGCCGTCGGCCACGTCGGTCAACATGGCGAAGAGGAAAAGACCGAACGCCCAAGTCCGGCCGGGGGCGGTTGTCGAGTAGGTGAGCGCGGCCACGACGGGCGTCAACGCGAGTCGCAGGAGAGTAAGCAGATTAGGCACCGTCACCGTCTCAACTCCACCGGATTGTTTTGCGCGAGCCGCTTTCGCCGACAAGAGTCACTCCTCGGCCGTCTCCCGCCCAACCGTGTCGACTGGTCCGTCGAACTCGGGACCACCCGCTGCGACATACCCGTAACTGGCGCCGGACGCGTCGGGGCTGACCCAGAATGAAAATAGGCTTCCGCGTTTGACGTAGAAACGGAAACGAACCGTCTTCCCCGCCAGCTTCGACAAGTCCTTCGCCCCGGTCCAGCGGACCTGAACGATGGTCGAGTCTTTGCTGAGCGGCACGCAATTCTCCAGGCTGAATGGAGCGATGACTCGTTGGTCCTCGTCGAGCACTTCGACACGAAGCTCCCCTTCGTCGACGTCGGCATTGACGAACAGGTATTTCCCTTGAAAGCGAACCGGACGCGTGGTGAGCGTTCCCTCTGCTTCCGCGGCGTCCAACGACGCAAAACCGTCGCGGCGGACCGTGGCCAGACCCGTCGAGCAAACGCCAGAGCTGCGCGAACCGGGAACCCCAGCCCGGCCGCTTACATAGAAATACAGCTTCTCGCCGACAACCAGGCAGCCGCCGCCTGCCGATTGGACGTTGCCCCAATTCCAATCGCCGTGCGTCTCGGACACGGGGATGAACGCTCGCCGGTCGGGACGGTCCCAGTGGAAACCGTCGCGGCTGAATCCCAGACAGACTTCATTCGGTTTGGCGCGATCGCTCGGCTGGCCCCGCCAAATCGTGAAAAGGCCCAGGAGCAAACTCTCATACGCCACGCAATCCAGGTTGTAAAGCTGTGGCGGCGTGCCCAGATCTTCGCGTTTCGGGTCGGCGCTGTCGGCACTCGTCCACAACACCGGTTCGCCTGATTTCCAGTTGGCGTCCTCCAGAAAGTCTGCGGCTTCCCAATACAGGCGACTCCTACCGAAGCCACTGACACCCGTGCGGATGCTGTAAATCCACCGCTTGAGAAACGGATTGTAGAAGAACGACGTGCGGTCGCCGGTCCGACCGCTTCGTGCCGGTTCGCTCCAGTGAATCCCGTCGGCCGACGTGCACAGCAACAATCCGCCCGACGCATAGTACGCGAGTTTGAATCGGGCCTGTGGATTGGTCGTTGTATGGTCGAGCCAAACGACGCTTGAATCGCGCCGGCCCTGCTGAACCAGATTCGTGCCGGGTACCACATCCAACTCGGGCTTTTCCCACCGGATGCCGTCCGTCGAAGTGGCGTAGCATGTCCCGGCAACATAGCCGCCCATGTACCACATCTTGAACAGTTTGTCTTGCGGGTCGTACCAGACGCCGTCGCTGAAGACCATAGCGCACGGATTGGGGGCCGTATTGGTTTCCCACGGCTGGTCAGGCTTCAGAATCGGGTTGTGCCCGTAGTACTCCGCTTGGTGGAAGGTCCGTGTGAGCGTCGTGTGCTCGACCAGAAAGTCATCCACGAAAAGTTGCCGGCCGATATCAATTGGAATCACGTTCGGCGGCGACTCTAGATACGGCGGTTGGCTCGGATCGCGAGGCAACTGCGCCATGCGCGGCGGCCATTCGTCCGGCAGCACAATCCCGTTGTACGAAACCTTGCCGCTTGCCGATTCTCGTTCACCTTCGGGCTGTGCGGCAATAGCACAGCGATGGTAGAAACAAGCCAGCAAACATAACAGACACGCGACGACGAAACGGATGTGGCAATGTCGAACCTGCATGATGTCGCCCCCTGTAACCTGGAATGTGCTCGATTGGCGGTCACGGCATACCCGCAGTGTAAGGCACGGCGCAGCAGGAAACCAGATTCTGGAGTGATCGCGAACGAAACAACTTGCTCGTTTAACCCGAAGCCGGAGGCGATGGTGGGCGCCGCAAGTGGACAGTCTATCGCGCTGCCCGCCATCGCCTCCGGCTTCGGGTTAAACGGTATCGAACGCTGCAGAGATCTGGAAGCTGGTCTGCTGGCGATTTAGCGGATCTGGAACGACGTGTGCAGGCCAGATGCGAGAAGCGCAAAAAAAAAGGAGCGGGGCGTCCCCCACTCCTCCTAGTCCGGACCGCCAAGAGGCGCTGGTCAGCGCACATGGCCAGACGAAGGAAGAGTGACGAAAGCAACGCTTGAACTTCGTGGCAGAGCGGTCAGCCAACGACTCTGCCGTAACTGCTTTCAGGGCCTCCGGCTTCCGACCCCATCAGCCCTGATAAAAGGCTGAAATCGGTTTCCGCGTCCACGGACGAATCCGCACGCGGTTGGTATTTGCCGGCATCAAGGGGTCTTAGCAGCCCCGTTTGAAAACAGCGTTCGAGGGTTACGTCGCTATCTCCCTCTCCGGACTAAAGCTAACACTTGTAAGTATGTACCGATTCGCCGCGAAAGTCAAACAGTTTCTACGTTCCCGGCGGTCGTCAACTCACTTCCACTGTCCGGCGGCATCGACGAATTGGCGCCGGATCGTCCCCAACTCCGTGACACGCCGAAAGTCGGAAACCGGCAACAGCGGCGTGATGCGATTTCGGAAGTAAAACTGGTCAACGGGTTCGAAACTCTCGGGGATCTCGCCCTGGATGCGATACAGGCGCGAAATCAGTTGCGTATCGGGGCACAAGTATTGAAAGACCTCCCAGTTGCGCACGCCCGACCAGACGCGGTAGTAGGGTTCGGCGTCGCCTTTCGCGCCGACGAATGTTGTCTCCGAGTATCCGCCGCTGTACGGCAAGATCGCGTCGCACTGGTGTTCGGCAAAAGTGAGTATGTCCGGCCCCATCTTCTCGCGCAAGAACTGCATCAGTTTGACGTCTTCGAAGCTGGAGCCAAAACTGTCCAAGTAGAAAAGCGTGCAGCCCTTCTTCATCATGTTCTCGAACCGCTGCCACAGCATGGCACGATGACGGGCATCGTCCGGGTTGATGTCGATGATGCCATCCCACCGCCAATCACGACGCACGGCCAAATGCCGAGGCCTCGTGCACACGCCTAACTTCAGTTTCGCCTTGGAGAATCGCTCGGCGAGCGTCGACCAGTTCTTTTCCACCTCCGGTGGCAAGACATCGAAGTCCGGCCGATACATTGCTCCGCGCGGATCGTCGCCACCTTGGCCCCAGAGGATCACGCCCTGCCCGGCGTACTCCTGCACCATAGGCAACACCGAATCGCAGAACTTGGCCACGCCTTCGGGCGTGTCGATTCGCCGTGCACCGTCATGAAAGCCGTATGGGTTCGAGGGCGAGATCGCTTGCTGGCTCTTGTTCACGTAATCGGACGCGATCCAGCGATAATCTGCTTTGTATCGCACCGGGCCGAAAGTCGAGCGAAAATGTTCGCGGTATGGTGACAGTAGATGTTGCCAGTCGAGATTACGGCTGACGCGCAGTCGGAAGTCGAAGGTGCGCGATCCGCGTGGCGGCACGGGCGCCACGGCGAAGTACAACAACCGCCGCTCCGGAGACTTCTCTCGTTTGTCGGTGGCCCAACTACCGTAGTCCCAAAGAGTCAGCGTGCGCATCAGGCCGGTGCGCGACGGCGACGTTCCGACGCCGATGGAATCGTCCGTTGCGTAGCTGCCGCCGAATCTGGCCCAATATCCAGGATGGCAGAGCCCGACACCGTCATGCTGGAAGTAGCTGATGTGCTGGACCGTCATCAAACCGTCGGGCAGGCCGTCAAACTGGAACGTCAGTCCGCGGAAGCCGACCACGTTCATTGGTGCATCCAGATGGTTGTTCTCGATGCGAGACGAAATCAGTACATCTTCGCCCTCGAACGTGTATTCCGACGTACAGACCACGTCGCCTTTGGCATGACAAACACGAGCATGCCGTGGTCCGAGTACTTCGATCGACTGTTCGGCAGGGTCGTCCGTATTTACCTCTCCCTTGCCAGTATCCTTGAACCAGTATTCGGCATTGAAAACCGACCAGCCGCCGGTCGCCAATTGGCGGTCGCCCGCGCGAATCGCCGATAGGCCATCCGCCGTGACTTCGAAGATGATGTTGCCGGGAGCTTTGTAGACAAGTGATTTGGAGTCATCTGCGGTGGCTTTGGAAAGGGATGCCAAGTCCGCGGCCAAAAGACATCCGATGAGGATCAGTGTGACGTGGATTTGGTACATGGTAGGGTCCGGGGCTCAGGGGTTCACTGCCAACAGACAGATTCGATTTCTGCGGCGACACCGATAGAACATAGGGTACTCAGTACCGAATACTCAGTACAATAGAGCGCGGCTGTTTTGAGCCACCCTCCCCACCTTGAGTCGATCCCCGCAGTTGAACTTCGGCAAGGAAATAGATGATGAGCAAATCGAGACCTGTGTTTCTAGGCCTCCGTCTTCTCCAAATCCGCCGCGCCGCCGCGTCAATACTCGCGTTGTTGATCGTTGCATCCGCGTCCGCTCAACCTGTACCGGACAGCGATACGTTGCTGCTGCTTCAATTCGATCAGACCGCCGACGCGGACTATGCCCTGGGGACACCGTCGGTTGACCTTCGTGCGACGTTGACGGACGGGACGGGCGGTCGCTTCGCCGGTGGTGTTGACGTGGGTGCCGATGATCGGCTGGTAATCGCCGGAAACGATGGCAACGTGCGTCCAGAGGAGGGCACGATCGAGCTTTGGATCAAGCCGCATTGGGCTGGCAACGACGAGAACAAGCACGGCTTGTTGTCCTGTGCGATGGGCGAGCGCGAGTACATCAATATCAACTGCCTTGGCAAAGGCCGATTGGGCATCGCCGTTGCCGCAGGACAGGGTGACGAGTGGACTTGGCGCCGGGCGGACGGCGACATCAGCGATTGGAAGCCCGACACGTGGCACCACGTAGCGTTTGCCTGGGGGAACGCCCAACTGTGCGTTTTTATCGACGGCCAAGAAAGCGACGACCGGCCAACCGACGCGCAGATGCCGGACGAGGCTCCTGAGTCGCTCACTCTTTCCGGTGTCGACGGAGTGATCGACGCCTTACGGATCTCACGGCGCATGTACACGGCCGAGGACGCAAGACGCTCGATCCAACAGGCACTCAACCCGCCGTACCGCTACGCCACTGAGATGCCGTGGCAAGCCACCGGCAGCGTCTGGTCCGGCGGACGGGAGTTGTTGCGCGATGTGACCATACCGCTGATCATTGGGTCGAAGGAATACTCGAAGGGCTTTGTCTGCGCGTCGGGCGCGACGATCGAGTTTGATTTGGGGCGATCCTACAAGGTTTTCCAAGCCACGATCGGCGTCTGCCCGCTTTCACCGAACGACGTTGCCTGTTCGTTCGAAGTCTGGGGCGACGGGAAGACGCTGTTCGAGTCTGGGCCGCGCACGAACGAGCAGGCGTCTGAAGAGATAGCCGTGCCGATTGACGGTGTGAACCGACTGCGACTTGCTGTGCGAGGCGAAGGGCCCTGGGTGGGCACCGCCCGCGGTATCTGGGCTGGAGCAGTTCTTCTGCGCGAATCGAAAGCCGATGTGCTGATGGCATCGCGCGAACTGAAACCCGCCGTGATCGACATGTACCGTCGGCAACAGAATGCGGACCAATTCACGTTTGAAGTCAACACAAGCCGCCGCTTGCTTGTTACGTCGAAATCCTGGGAGGACGAGATTGCCCCAGATCGGATTCCTTCGCCCGACGATGTCGCAACCACACTGGCCGCCTTCGGAACGCCTGGCGAATACGAACCAGTCAACTTCGTCGTTTACGCGTTCGAGGATGTGCAGCGGCTGCGAGTCGAGGCTTCGGATCTGCGATTTGGCGAATTCGTGATTCCCAGCAGCCGTGTCGATGTTCGTTTGGTACTACGGCGATTGATGCGGGACCTCTATACCCTTCCGCCGGAACGATCGACCGTGCTTTCTCGATTCCTATTGGCGAATCAGCCCGTCGATGTTCCGGCCGGCACCTTCCGAGAATACCATTTGATCGTCCAAGTTCCTGCCAACGCGGCACCCGGACGATACGCGGGCACGGTGCGTCTGGTGGAGGAGGGCAAGGAATCGGTCGAGTTGCCGCTAACGTTCGAAGTCCTGCCGTTCAGACTGCTCCAGCTTGAGGAGAAAGCCCACGGCGTCTACTACCGTTTTCCCAGCATGGATCAAGATTGGTCCGCCATCGAAGCGGAGTTGGCAGACATTCGGGCTCATGGAGGGACAATG
>JADHUC010000027.1 GCA_016784735.1 Pirellulaceae bacterium
CCCACTGTAGCTGAAGTTATCGAACAAATCAACCGTGAACTACGGTACTTCAGCCTGAATATGGGTTAAATATCAGAAACCAAGGAAAAAGTCAATCTGCCAAATATCGATGCAGAACTTCTGGGTCGGGGCACTAGATTGTCGTCACCGGCTGCGGAGCACTTGCGCCCCACGCCCCTCAGCGTTTTCAAGATAGTCTTTGGTGCTGCGAATCAGTTTCATGTCCGGCTCGGCCGATACGCTTTTGACCGCAATCGACATCGGCTCGCCCCACGGCCCTTCTTGCCATGCGGCTGTGTGAGCGATGCACCGGTCCGAAGCACAGAGGATTCCTCGATTGCTGGCGATGTAGGATGGCTCCAGGTCGTCGCGGCGGAATCGTTTGGCAGTACGCACGATGAAATCAGCCTTCGGATCGACCCGCAACTCCCAGTGTACTTCGAGGCCAACCTTCGGGGCGTCGGCGGCTACGATCAGGGTGCCGTCCGGTGCGGTCTTGATCTCGGTGATGCGTTCGATCGAGCGGCTGAATCCCCGGCCGAGCGGCCAGAGCACGCGTCCCACAAGCAGGTCGTATGTGCGGCCGACGGGCTCGAAGGAAACGCTGGCCGAAGTATCTTGCAGTTCCCCGTCCACCCATAATCGTCCACGGTGGATCGAGGCCATGAACTCTGGTCCCGTGTAGATGGTGTACTCGATTCGCCCCACGAAAGGCGCTTGATCGGCGGCATCGACCGCTCGCTGTTGCAGGATAAGTTGGTCGTCGCCCATCGTCAGCTTCCATTCAAAAAGCTGCTGCCGACCCGAGAGGCTGGGCTTGACCATGGTGCCTGTGGCAGTGAAACCGCGGGCGTATTCGCCGTCGATGCGGTTCAGCGTGTCGAGCAGTTGCTGCGCGTCCGGCACTCGGGCAGTCTGTGGGTGCTTGGCGAGGTATGCGGCGACTTTGTCCCGCAGCGGTCGCGTTTCGGGGGCGTTGGCCTGCTTGATCTTCTCCAGAGCTTTCTGCGCAGCCCCGTGAACATACTCGTCGGGCTCCTGCAATGCCTTTTCGAGCGCGGTGGTAATCGGAGCAGACGAGTCCCCCGACTCCCCCAGCACTGATATGGCGCGCAAACACAACGAGCGGTCGCCCGCGCCCAGTTGTGCAACGGCAGCCTCAATCGGGTGCGTCATAGCTCGCAACGTCACGTTCGCCGGAATCTTCAGCTCATCAAGTTGCTCAGCGTGGTCCTGACCGATATTGACGATCAACCGGGGCGTTAGAGGGTACAATCCCGTCTGGGCGTGCTCTCGAGCATGATGGAAGTAGAGGCCTGCCGGTACGTGGAACTCGACAGTGTACGGCGTAAGTTGGCCTTGGAACGAGCGAGCAGACGGGCTTCCCGGGCGGAGGATCACGTCATGTCGCGCCAGATCAACTTGCGCGAACGCGTCGATCAATTGGTTGATGGTACCGATGCCTCCGCCGTAGTAAGCGTGTTCGTTGCCGTTGACCCAATTCCAGTAGACACAGGACGGGTGACGCAGAACGTCCTCGACGCCGTTGGGCCAATCAGACGAACGGGAGATGTGCTCCAAGGCAGGTCCAAAGCGTTCTTGGCCCATGCCGAGCACCGGCTTGGCCGCAAACACGAAAGTCAACAGCAGCGCGGCAGCGCCCGCCGTAGCGTGCATCAATCGTGACATGATGACCTCACTTTCCCGGCACAAGTTTGGCGTCCGGGTGTTTCTGAAGGAATCGCTTGAATACCCTATCGGACTTCTCCGATTCTTCCGGTGTATGGATGAACAGCGTGCTCACGCGCCAGACTGCCCCACTGCAGAAATTCAGATAGATGGCTAACTGACCGCCCTTCTTGCCATCGGGGTTGACCGCCGTGGCCAGAGCCATGTTGTCGTTTTTGTCTGCGTAGACTTCCGCGATCGCGAGCTTCTGAAATTCAGGGAGTTTCTTCAGTTTCCCATGCCATTCGGACCAATCGTCCATGTCGGCCAGAGTTGTCACGCCAAATGTCGTCCGATCGTCTTCTTTGAGTGACGTGAGAAACGCGTCGGCGATCTGGCGAGGGCAGCTATCCGGTAACCCGGGCGCACCCGCGAGTTTGAGAAGCTCCTGGTGGTACTGGGTCCAGTCGCGACTGCTCCCCAAACGGAAATCCAGATTCTTACGTACCGCTTCAATCACCCGGTCGTCAGTCGGGCCCGGCAGTTCTTCCCAGTGGTCGATGTACTGGCGAATGAGATGGATCTGGCCCATGTTCCGGCGGTCGCGTTCTTCGAGCAGTTCTAGCATCACAGGCACACCCGTCGGGCCCAAGCGTATCAACCCCCAAGCAGCCTCCTTGGTTGAAGAGACCATGTTCTTAAGTAGTCCCGCACAGTCGCCGCGATCCAACGCGAGCAGGCCTTCAACCAGCGCTTCGTTAACGCGTCTTTCCCATGAACCGTGATCTTTGGCCATCTCTCGGATATGTTGACGGACCTGGGGGCCACCGAACGTCGTCAGAGCCTCGACAGCAGCGCTACCTATCATTCCTGCTCGGTGCTTGGGCGAGACGTGAGCTCTGCCAACTTGTTTGGCCGTCGTCAGTTTGGTGATCTGCTGCCTAGCCTTTTCAGTCTCCAGCATCGCCAAGAGTCTCAGGGCGGTCACAATCGTTTCCTCGTGATTCTCGTCGGGATGCATAATTGCGTCCATGGAAACCGGGATGAAGCGGCTGTAGTCAAGCGGGGAAAACGCAGGCGCGGCTACCGAATCGCCTCTTGCTGAGCGTATCCCCTGATCCAGCTCACGGAACGCGAAAATGCGTTCCTCTTGACCGGCGGCCACAGCGCGATTCAATAGGAACTCCTGCCGCTGGAGCCGTTTGAGGAAACGCACCAGGGAAAAATACGGCTCCGGGTTGCGATCGTGACACCATGCCTTCTGAGCTTTGCCCTCGCGAATCAGCTTCATGTCGATCTGTGTCGCATCGGTATAGTTGGGCTGGACGTTGGCACCAGGCTTCGTCAGCCAACCGGTTTCCTTCAGCAGTTGGACCAACTGGTCGAGATGCTTCGGACTCAGGCGGAATTCGGCCGTATATCGAGAATCGTCGTTCGGGGCTTTGCTCATCGAGCACTCAACAGCCCCGTCTCCCTTAACCGCAAGCCGGGCCTTCTCCCACCACATCCAGATCCCTCTGAATTCGACCGAAAACTCGTCGAATGCGCGAGCTTCAACTGCCTGGGGTTCGCCCGCACCGTTTGTCTCTTTGGCGGCTTCGTTTTCCGAGCACACGCCCAATGGAAGCCCGATTTGAAGGCAGAGAACTAGGAAGGCGAGTAGCACGGGGCGACTGTCGGCGGTCGACTGGTGAAATAGCCTCCGATGGTTCACGCGTCCAGCGTCGTTGCGTTTGTCGTGCATCTTCGGTCCTCCCTCTGCCATCGTACGCGATCAGGGCCCCGTTCCACTCCATTTTCGAGCGGGGAAGGCGATCGTGCAACCATTGAGCGAGTGAGATACTGACTGCACTTGGTGGAAAGAGAACTCGCAGGGGCTTCACCCTTCTGAACACGCAACAGCAACTTAGGCTATTGCGACGCCTTCTCCTCCTTCGCCGATTGTCCGAGCAGTTTCAGCAGTGAGGTGGACGGGATACAGTATTTCATAACCATCTGGATCTTCGTGCCCACGCCGTCTTTCTTTTCGTAGTAAACCGGCGTGGTCGAGCGAACAATGCCCACAACGGCGCCGGTGCGGTCTAGCACCGGCGAACCGCTCGAACCTTTGGCAAAGTCGGCAGTAATGGTCATCTCGTGGCGGGCGTTCTTTCCACGTTCCCTGCGCAGAAAGTGGCTGCTGACGACGCCAGCGGTCATCATGTAGAGATGATTCACGGGATGGCCGATGACGAACACCTCCGTGCCAACCGGCGCCGACGATGTCACCGGCAGGGGCACAAGATCGTCGGCGTCGACTTTGATCACGGCCAGATCATTGGCCTTGCTGGCGGCCAGCACCTTCAGGACCGGCAGTACCCGCCCGTCCCAAGTGCCAATTGCAATGGCCTCTGCCTTTATCGTACTGGCAAGCACGTGATGGTTGGTCACCACGACACCTTCCTGGCTGATGACAAACCCCGTGGCGACATTCGTGTGCCAGTTATCGCATTTGTCGCATTTGTAGATCCTTCCCACAAGCACGACACTCTTCCGGCAACTGGCGTAGAGGTCGCACGGGTCGAGCGTTTGGTCGGACGGGGGCAGAGCACTGACCGAACAGGTTTGGTCGTCCGGCAACTGGTCCCGCACACGGTCCAAATCGACGGGACGGCCTTCGTCGAGCAACTTGGCGAGCTTACCGGCAAACTGGCGGGCGATGTTCGTGGGATCAGTGGGCTCGACGATCTCGTCACTTGCCACAGCCGATACGTTTGCCTGGCAAACGCTAATCGCCATCAAGAACGTCGTGATGCTCGTAAGCCGTGAAGTAGCAATACGACTTTTCATTGAAAGATCCCCAAACCGCGGACAAACTCAGAAGCTCGTCCCACACTCGTTTAACCCGAAGCCGGAGGCGATGGCGGGTAGAGGGATGGATCGTCCACGCGTAGCACGCGCCATCGCCTCCGGCTTCGGGTTAAACGATCAAGTGCAAGAAGACTGCAACTTACAACTCCCAACCAGTTCGGTACTCCGTTCGGATGTACTTGTTGGCTTCGGGCAGGTTAGTGACCTTCATGTTCTCGGCGTCCCATTCGATCCGCGTATCGACTCGCTGAGCGATATTGCCCAGACAGCAGGCCTCGGCCAGCGGACCGGAGTAGGAAAAATCTGCACCGGCTGGTTCGCCCGATTTGCACGCGCGAATCCAGTCCTGTTCGTGTGAGCCCTGGACCCGGGGAATCGTTTTCTCGGGTCGTTCGGCCGCCTGCATCTTCGTTTCGGGGATGATGCGGGGACTGTTGCCGTACACGCCGCACATGATCGAGCCCTTCGTACCCTTGAACACCACGCCGCCTTCAGCAGGCAGCCTTCGGCCGTCCTCCAAATCGGCGGGCCGCGGCGGCCGTGTGCCTTCGTACCACGTGAGTTTCACGGGCGACAGGTCGCCGCGAGCCGGGAAGTGGTAAGTGACGATCGCCGAAAGCGGATGTACCTCCGGCGTGTTGCCGCAGGTGGTCGCGTCGATACTGGTCGGCGCCGTCAGTTTCAACGGCCAGAAAATCGGGTCGAACGTGTGCACGCCGCGATCGCCCATCATTCCCGACCCAAAGTCCCACCAGCACCGCCAGGTGCGTGGGTGGTAGGCACGATGGTAAGGCCGCATATGCGCTGGACCGATCCAAAGATCCCAATCCAATCCTGTCGGTACCGGTGGCGTTTCCTTTGGCCGCTCGGACCACTGCGAACTCCATGACGCGTGGCCCCAAGGATAGTACGTCAGGCTGCAGTAAGCATCGACTTCGCGGACCTCGCCGATCAGTCCGGCCCAGATCCACTCGCAGATCAGTCGAATACCCTCGCCCGAGTGGCCTTGGATGCCCATTTGCGTCGCCACGCCCGCCTCTTTTGCCGTTTTGGCCAGCGTGCGGGCTTCGTAGACGTTGTGCGTCAGCGGCTTCTGGCAGTACACGTGTTTGCCGGCGCGCATGGCCGCCATCGAGATCACCGCGTGCGTGTGATCGGGCGTGGCGATCATGACGCCGTCGATATCCTTCTGTTTGTCTAGCATCTCGCGGAAATCGACAAAGAGCTTCGCGTCCGGATAACGTTGAATCGTACGGGCAACGTAGTTCTTATCCACGTCGCACAGCGCCACGATGTTGTCGGTTTCCATGTTGCGCAAGTTTCCTGCGCCCATACCGCCGATGCCGATTCCGGCGATGTTCATCCTCTCGCTAGGCGCGATCTGCCGCGGACCGCCCAAGACGTGCCGCGGAACGACAGTTGCCGCGGCAACTGCTCCAGCGGCCATCGCCGTTTGCTTAACCAAAGCTCGACGGGAAAAAGATGCTGTCATGGGAACGCCTCCTCTCAAACGAGTAATGTCGAATGTCCAATGACGAAAATCACTCGGGCCAGAAACCCGGCATTTTCGGAAAAGCCGGGTTTCTTCTTGGCCACGGACTTCTGATCGGGTACTTACCGCAGATTCCTCCGCGCACGATTTCGCAACGATCGGGCGCGTTTGGCCAGTTCGTCGTTGCTGGTTGCTTCGAGGGCCTTTTCCATCGACTCGACTACCACGGCGGGATTGGAGCCGAGTAGCTTTTCGGCGATCACAACGGCTGCCGCGGCGGCAGCCTCCTTCAAGCCTGGGTTGTCCATATGTGCTACGACCGTGTTCATGGCCGCTGCAGTTGGAACCCGCGTCAGGGCGTCTAACACCAGCCGCCGCTCGTCATCTCGCGTGGCCACGTCCATCGCCGTTTCGCACATGGCAAGTCGCTGGTCATCCGGGAGACCGAACTGGCGAATGATGCGGATGTAGCCCCGCAGTGTTCGGACCTTGAACTTGTCGCTGCCCTTCTGGGCCAAATCGAGCAACACCGGGGCTGCGTCCGGACTCATCCATCCGCCCAGTACGCGAGTAGCCGCATCTTGGACCTCCTCGCTGCCGGTTTTCGCGGCTGCCGATACGCCGTCCAGGGCCTTTTGTCCGCCAACCACGCCCATCAGTTCGAGCAGATCGCTTTTGGCAGTCACGGACGCAGCCGACAGTCTGGCTAGCAGTGCCGTGGCACACGCATCGCGGTCCGGCATGCGCAACACCGCCTTCTTCAGAGCATCTTTGACCGCGGCACCTTCATCCGATGAGTCCGGATCTACCAAGCGGTCGATCAGCACTGGCAGATCGTCAAGTCCGACGGTGGTGCCCAGCGCGTGGATTGCGGCCAAAGCGACCTCGGAGTCCGCATCGTCGGCTGCCTGCTTCAAGGCGGGGACAGCCGACGCGATGCCGCGTTCGCCGGCGAGCCGGATCAGAGTCACCCGTTTCGCGCCCTCGGCGCCGTCCAACGCCTTGGCCACGGCCGCATCCACATCCTGTCCTTTCAGTCGCCTGAGACTGTCGAACGCTGCCTCCGCCAATCCACCTTCGTCGACGGCTGTGGCGAGCAGCACGGGCATTGCGGATGCGTCACCGAGGCTGCCCAACACGCCGATCGCCGCACGACGAATATCCCAGGCATTGCTCTCGGCCGCTTCGAGGATAACCGGCAAAGCGGCCTCCTGCCCGAGATCTCCCAACGTGTAGATCAACAGCACCTGCCGTGGATGTTGAGACACATGGCCCTCAAGCGAGAATTGCTCTTTCTCTGGGACCACTACGGTCTGCTCCTGGCCGCCCTTGACGAACACGACCCGCAGTTGCTTGACCACGCTTGGAGCCGGATCGCCCGCCAAGCTGTTGGACGCTTCGATCGGAGAACCGCTCCGCACAGCGGCGATCACTTGCTCGGTCACGTCGACTTGCTTGTCGCCCGCGCCATATTCTGCTTTCTTGATGACAACCTCGTCGGTGGATATCTCCGACGCCGCGGGCAATTCCAACGCCTGCATCAACGTCTTGGCCACTTCGGGACCGCCAATTTCGTGAGCCATACGGAGAGCCACGCGGAACAGGGCCTTGTCGGCCGAGCCGAGGCACTCAAGCAACAGCGGCATGCCATCAGCGCCACGGGCGCGGATGGCACCGTGAAGGGCGGCGATTTCGTGGTGCTTGAGCAGATTTGCCTCGCGCATGGCATCGTAGATCGCGACAGCTTCGTTCTGCTTGCCCGCGGCGATCAATGTATCAGCGGCGGTCAAGCACGCGTCGGCAACGGCAGTCCGTGACGACTCGGGACCGTCCAGCGCGCCCGTGAGAATCGCGACTGCCTCGGGCGTGGCGATACGCCCCAGCGAGCCGGCTGCGGCGCCGGCCACGGCCGAATCGGAGCCGCCCATTAGTCCTTCGAGATCGCCGATTGCCTTCGCGTCGCGTCGCATGCCGATCGAGTTGATCACGCCAACCAACATTCCGCCCTTGAGCTTCCCCAAGGCAGCGCGGAACGACTCATCGACCGACGGATCGGGGATCGGCTCCAGGCCGAAGCGGGCATAGTGAGACATCTGTTCGTCGGAAAGCAATTTGGTCAGCACCGGGACTGCGTCCTTGGTGCCAATCACGGCCAACTGCTGGCAGGCTTTCGCTTTGTCGAAGACCGGCGCGTCCGATTCAAGCACGGCGATCAACGCCGCTTCGTCGCCCTCGGCGGGGGGTGATTGTTGCGCACGCAGCGAGACGGGTATCGTGGCCAGCAGACAGGCGACCACGGTTAGTGTTGGAATGGGCTTTGTGAAACGCATTTGATTATTCTCCTCGTTCAGTTTGTCCGTGGGCCGGGGGGCCTCCTCCGATGTCGGGAGACCTGCGGTCGGGCCTGTGGCTCGGTCAGGAGACCGGCCACAACGTGAGGGAGACCGGCCACAACTTGTACTCTCAAATTCGCCACGGATCGCGCATCGCTCGTGACCCCATGCGGTTGGCTTCGTCGTCGCCGATGAATTCCTCCTTGACCGGATCGAACTTCAGTGTTCGGCCGAGTTGCCAGGCGATGTAGGCCGCGTGGCAGGCTACGTGCGATCGTGCGGCGACGTCGGAATTCGCATTTGGCGCTTTGCGCGTTTTGACACAATCAAGGAAGTTGCGGATGTGCGTGGCGGGATCGGTCCCTCGCCGAGTGAAAACGGTTCGCTCGGTACGGAGCGATTCCGGTTCGAGGGCGAATTGTCCGCTGTCGCCCGTTTCGATCCAACCCTCGTCGCCTTCATATCGAGCGCTGCACGTGCCCATGCCCATCCAGCCATCGCTGCGCATCACCAACTTCAGGCCGTCGTCGTAAGTGCAGACGGCGCCTCCCTCGTTCGGCACGTATTCGACGGGTGTAGTATGGTCTTTCTGGGCAGCCCATTGGCAGAGGTCCACCGTGTGAGCGCCCCATTCCAGGATCCCACCGCCGTGGAAATCGAAGAAGCCTCGCCACCGGCCACGGACGTACTGCGAGTTGTACGGACGCCACGGGCAGGGCCCAAGCCACCTGTCCCAATCGCACTCGCCCACCGCCGGCTGGGGTTCGGCCGGCAGCCAGTGGTGGCTGGTGGTCGGGGGCCGAGTGTTGGCGTGTACCGTGTGAAGCTTGCCGAGCTTGCCGGCTGCAACCAATTCGGCGGCGAAGATGAAGTTGCCGATACTGCGACGCTGGGTACCCGCCTGATAAACTCGCCCGTATTTCCGGTAAGTATCGGCCAGCGCCCGGCTCTCGCTAATGGTCATCGAGCACGGCTTTTCGCAATATACGTCCTTACCCGCCTTGGCCGCCGTGATCGAGGCCATTGTGTGCCACCGGTCGCCGGTAGCGATCAGCATGGCGTCGATATCAGGCCGGGCGAGGATTTCGTGCATGTCCCGGTACATGGCACAGTCCGTGTTGCCGTACTTGGTGTCGGCCATCGCTTTGATGGCCTCGCGCCGCTGCTTGCGCACGTCGCAGATGGCAACGAACTGCACGTCCGAGTTGCCCATGAACGAGCCCAGATCGCCGGTGCCTCGACCGCCGAGCCCGATAGCGCCCAGCACAATTCGCTCGCTGGGGGCCACCGCCCCGCTCATACCCAAAGCCGCCCCAGGGATGACATAAGGCGCTGCCAACACGGCGCCCGCTTGGGCCGCCGTCTTCAGCAGTCGCCGTCGATTTAGCTTTATCATCTTTTCCGGCATGAATACTCCCTTTCGTCAAACAAGGTCTACACTTCCGCCGGGTGAGCCCAGAGAAAGCAGCCGCAGCGCGGCAGTCTTCGTTTAACCCGAAGCCGGAGGCGATGGCGGGCCCCGCGAGTGGACAGTCTATCCCACTGCCCGCCATCGCCTCCGGCTTCGGGTTAAACGACGATAACAAAACTGACTACGTCGAAGCAAACGTCCTCACGGTGCCGGCCGGTAAATCCCTAGCTCTCGCACGGCTGGTGATGCTCCGTAGTAACCTGTGATCTTAAGCTCCACGGCCTTGGCCGTCACCTCCTGGATGCTGACAACGAGGAAATTGTCGTCGTATTGAGCGTTTTCGATCTTCTTCACCATTTTGCCGTCACAGACGACCTCGAAGTCCTTGGGGGCGTAATCGTGGTGCCCGTAGCCGATGATACTCAGGGCCGCGATCCGCTCGGGTTGTTTGAACGTGACTACGAGGCGATAGAGCGGCTGATCGTTCTCTTCGTCCCAGTAAGTCCCATGATTGCCGTCGAGGGCGGCCTGGTCGCCGCTGGCCGTCCCGTCTTTTTCCAGATCGTCCGGGCTGGTGGCCGCGCCCTGCGTAGCGATGTTCACCATCCGGTCCACAACGATCAGCGAACTCTCGGCAAGCTGGCGGGCAGTCGGCGATTTGCACACCTCCAGGACCTTCCGTATCGCCGCGCCCGCCACGTTCAAGTCCGTCTTCTGCACGCTCTTGGCGATCTTGACCACCGCCGCGGCGGCTTCGGCCTCGAGCGATTCGTCAGACAGATAGCTGAGGGCAAGCTCCAACGCCGTCGGATCGCCGATCTCGGCCAACGCGCCCAGGACCAACTTCTTCTCCTCGGGGCGAGCGGCCACCTTCATCGCTTCGGACAACAGTTTCACCTTTTGTTGCGCCGGTCGGTTGTCCGGCAGCACGGCCATGCGTGTCACGCCGCGCAAGGCCAGCACCTTGTGAACCTGGCTCTCGCTTGACCGCGCGAGTTCCAGCAGGTCCCCGATCGGAGCGGCGTCCGGCCAATTCACGAGACCTCGTACGGCCGCATCCTTGACAGACGCATCGGCGTCACCGATCGCCTCTCGTAAACCATCGAGCGATTTGTCGGATCGAATGGTGGCCAGCACGTGGAGTAACGAGCAACGCACGTCGGCACTCTGGTCGGTCATGAACGTGAGCACACGTTCGGCCGCCCAGTCATGATAGATCGGCATCGTCCGCTGGCCGATTGCGACGGATGCCCTTTCGGCGGCGCCACGATCCTTCTCCGATTCGGCTGCTGTGAGGATCTGGAGCATCCGTGGAAAAGCCTGGCATCCGGCCACCGCACCCACCGCACCAACGGCCTCGATCCGCACCGTCTGCTCGGCGTCGTTAGCGAGTTCCAGAAGAGTCGGAATAGCAGATGTCGTAGTTCGGGCTGCCAGCGTTCGGATCGCTTCGATCCTTTGCGCCGTCTCGCCGTCCTGGGCGGCCGCGACAAGGGCCCGGTCAACGTCGGCGCCGCGCAACTGCTGAAGGCTCTTGCGGGCTGTCGCCTGTTCGCTACCGCCACCTGCAGTTGCGATCGGGAGCAGCAGCGGAACGACGCTTTCGTCGCCGAGCCGTCCTATTGCGCCCAATGCGGCCACACGGATGTCTTCCTCACCGCTGTCGGCGGCCGCCAAGACAGCGGGCAAAGTGGCCTTTTCGTTTACCATACCCAGGATCGCTGTCTGAACATCCTTAGAGAATGTCGGCAATGCGGAGAGAACAGGATTCAAGATCTCGGCCCCGCCAAGTTCGCAGACGAGTTTGGCCGTGGACAGACGGAGCTTGGTGTCTTCGGCTCGTAGAGCCGTCGTCACCAGCGGTGGGGCCTTGTCCGGGTCCTTGGTCAGGATGCCGCGGAGCGCGCCGATCTGGACTGCCACATCGCCGGATCGCTCGTACAGTTCGCGGTACACCGCCGATGCGTCCGTCGATTGACCTTCGGCCGCCATCCGTTCCGCGCACAGCAACATGGCGTGAAACCGATAGCGTTTGAGGCTGTCGGACGCACTGGCCGCTTGGATCGCCGCAAGAGCCTCCTTGTTGCCAATTTGTCCCAGCGCGTACAAAGCGGCTTCGGCGACTGCGGGTTCCTTATCGCCGGCCAGCGGGGCAAGAAGCGGAACGGCCTGGCAATCTCGCCGCGCGCCGATGGTGCAGACAACGCCGACCAGCAGGGCGCCCTTCACTTGGCACACGGCATCGCGCAGGGCTTCGTCCACTTTGGGGCTGGGGATGCCCTGGAGAGCCCAACGTGCGACAGTTGCGAGGTCCTTGTCGGCAACCAGCGGCACCAGCGCGAGGACCGATCGCTCGGAGCCGGCTTGGCGAAGTTGTCGGCAAACCCAGTCTTTCGAGGCAGTCGTCGCGTCGGGTGACGCTAGGATCGTTAGCAGCTTCGTTTCGATTGCACAAAGCTCCTCCGGCGCGGCCGCGCGGATCTCCGCTTCGATCGCCGTGGTCGCCGTACGAGGTCCGCTGAACTCGTAGGTGAGAACATCGCTGTAGGGTGCCGGCAACTCCTGGCCGAAGACGCACGGGGCAATGGCTAAGGCCGCCAAAATGGTCCAGAGGATATGGTTAAGTGGTCGTTTCATGATTATGTCTCCCTTGCCAACGTGCAGCGAATCACAGGTGCCACGGACTTCGCATCGCGCGGGTCAGTAGCTGCGATGCACCCGGATCGTCGAGGATGATCTCCCGCTCGGGGTCCCACCGAATCTTGCGGCCTGTGAGAATGGCGATCATGCTGAGCTGTGTGATGTTGTCCGACAACGCGGCGACTTCGACTGGCGCGACCGTCTGCCGACGCGTGCGGACGCAGTCGATGAAGTTGCCCATATGATGACGGCTTTCGTACAAGCGCACATCGTTGGGACGAATCTTCTGCTGCGCGAGCGATTCGGGTTCGAGCCGAATTCCGCCGCGACTGAGCGACACGCGACCGTTCTCGCCGACGATGGTTGCACAATCGCCGCCCGGAGTGAAATGGAAGTCGACGCCGTTGGCAAACTTGCCTCGGATGTCCCAGTCGTACGGAGCGTCGAACAGGCCGTCGCCGAATTTGCCGGTCCCTTCGTATTCAACGGGCACGGCCCCGACATCGTCGCCCATTGCCCACACCATGTCGGTCAAGGGATGGGCTCCCCAGCCGCCGATGAAACCGTGAGCATTGTCCAGCACCCAGTACGATCCCCAGCTTGTACAGCGGTCCTTGGTATAGGGCCGCCAGGGCGCCGGTCCGAGCCACAAATCGTAGTCCAGGTGGTCGGGAACGGGGATCGGCTCCAACGAACCGCCCTCGTACCCGTAGCTGGGCGCGGTAACGGTCACCTCCTGGATCTTGCCGATCCGCCCGTTGCGTACCAGTTCGCAACCGAAACGAATATGCGCCAGCGAACGCTGTTGCGTACCATATTGAAAGATCCGCCCGTAACGCTGCACTTCTTGGCGAATGGCGGCGTTTTCCTCGACGCTCAAACCAAGCGGTTTTTCCACGTACACGTCCTTGCCGGAGCGTACTGCCATCAGCGCGGCCGGCACGTGCCAGTGATCGGGCGTGCCGATCGTGACCGCGTCGATATCGTCACGGGCCAACATCTCGCGCAGGTCGCGATAGGGCGTACAGACATTCTCGCCGTACCGCTGGTTCAGGCTGGCCGCGCGCTGTTCCCGCCGATCGCTGAACACATCGCACACGCCCAGCACCTTGACGTTTGGCTGTCCGGCCGCTGCGAACAACAATCCGGATCCACGTCCGCCCACGCCGATCGAGCCAATCGTGGTCTGGTTACTCGGTGCAACGTCCCCAAAGACCGACGACGGGACGATGGTCGGCAGAGCGAAGCCGACACCTCCAACCGCTGCTCGTTTAAGGAACCCACGTCGCGTGAGGTTTCTTCCCATGCCTGATTCCTCCTCTTGTCGCGTTGATCGTGAATCGCGTTCTATTCACTTTCCCACAGCCAAAGCTCGCTGACGACCACGTTGGGTGAGCCTTCGTTGCGGAAGGTGATTCGCAGTCTGCCGTCCTTGTTTAGCTCCGGCGGGACTGTCAGCGTGTGCTCGTCGGGATCTTGCTTGTTGGCGCCCGATGGCAACCTGGTCTTGTTTAGCACCTTCGTTTCGCGCTCGCCCTTGCCTGTGGCCAGCGATACGGACTGGGCGCGGGTGTTGTGGTCGTAATCCCACCACGTGAAGCCGATCTGGTACGCCTTCTTCGGATCCAGGCCCGTGGCCTCGAAGATCACCAGTTGGCCATCGAAGAAGATGCTGCCGAAGCGGGCATCGGCGGTTCGCAAAGACTCGCTCCAGATGTATGGCGTGCCGGCGACGAGTCGCAACAGCGGCTCGTCCTTGTCGCCATCGGCGGCGTCCGGCCCGCAGTCCAAGTAGCAGGCAAGCCGACAGCCCTTGGGCGCACGCTTGGCGAGTGTGGCCTTGTGGGCATCGCTTCGCTTCTTGTCGTGACGGAGCGCTTGCTGGATATCTGAAGGTGACGGGACCCTCTGGGCCTCTTCGTCCAACGCGGCAGCCTGGTCGGCTACGCTCTTATCTTTCGTCGTGTCCATGAGCTTTCTCATTGCGGCGCGCACTGCCGACGGGTCGGCCAAGAGCGATGCTCGCGCGATTTTCAATGTGGCCACCGCGGCCTCGGCGTGCACATCCGCGTCGTCAAGGAACTTCGTCGCGACATGAAGAGCGCCGGGGTCGGCCACTTCGGACAGTGCCGCCAGCAGCATCTGCTTTGCCTGAACGGTGGTTGCGATGGGAAGGATCGCATCGAGCATCTTCAGCCGCGTCGACGCCTCCTTCACTTCGCGAACCAGACGCATGTACCCTCGCAAAGCCAAAACGCGGTGAATCGGGCTGTCGGATGCTTTGGCGATCTTCAAGAGTTCGCCAGAAGCCGAAGCGTCCGGCCAACTCGTTAGTGCACGGACCGCAGCGTCCCGAACGGCCGGATCGGTGCTGCCAATCTGTACACGGACGGCGTCGAGCGCTTCAGCGCCGCCAAAGCCACCCAGCACGCGCAAGAGCGGAGCTTTCGCCTGAACCGTTGCTTTGTTCAAGGCGGCTACAACCGGATCGATCCGGTCGGACGGCTCGTCCATCCGACTGCCGGTCGCCACAACGGCCCGTTCCGCAACCGCAGCTTCGTTTGCGTTGGGCGCGGCCACCAGAAGCTCGACCAGTTTGACATAGCTGTCTGTCGGCGCAACTGCTGCCAGGGCCTCGAACGCCGCCACGCGGATTTGTAGGTCGTCGTCGCTGGCCGCTTTGATTAGTACCGGCGCGGCTTCGCTGGCGCTTCGCGCGGCCAACGCTCGAATCGCTTCCGTCCGAACGGCGGGATCTCCTGCGGCGGCCATCGCGATGAGCTTCGCATCTACGTCCGAGCCCGCGAGCATGGCAAGGCCCTTGCGCGCCGCCTGCTGGATTGCAGCGTCCGATGTGCCGGCGAGTCCTGCCAGACGTTCAGCCGTGGAAGCGTCGCCAAGGCTGCCCATCGCTCGGATAGCGGCAGTACGTACCACCTCGTCTTCGTGATCCATCCGTGTCGCAACGGTTGACGCTGCCGATCTGTCCGCACGTAAGGCCAACACATCAAGGACGAGCACCTGGCCGGTAGGATCGAGTTTCTCCAATCGTTCGACCAGAGCTGCCGTCACACTTGCACCGGGCAATCGGCTGGCGAGTCGGACGGCAGTGCCTCGCAGGAGCGGGTCTTCGGAGGCGAGCAAGTCCAACACAAATGGCGTCGCTTGGTCAGCGGCAACGTTCGCCAAGCCAACCAGTCCGGCCACACGTCGGAGCGCAGGTCCATCCGATGCCCAAACCTGCTGATAAATGGCCGCCGCACCGGCCGAGTTACCCGAAGCTGCCAATCGCTCGGCACACTGCAGTCGCGCATTGTGCAGGACCGTCTGCGCCGCGTCGGGCACGTTGGCTTGCATCAGTACCGTGGCAGCTTCAGCGGTACCGATCTTGCCAAGGGCTTCAGCCGTGGCCGTAACAACTTGTGCATCGGAATTGCTCAGAAGGCCAGCCAAAACATCAACTGACTTTGCGTCGCGACGGACGCCCAGAGTGTTGATTGCGCCGAGAAGACAAGTGCCTTTCAGGCGTTCCACAGCGCCGCGCAATGCTGCCAACGACGCTTCGCCGGGGATCGCGTCTAGCGTGTAGCGGGCGATCTCGGCGGTCTCGGGATCATCAAGCATCTTTGCCAGCACAGGCACTTGAGCTTCGGTCCCGACAATGACGAGCTGTTTGCAGATGAACGTCTTGGTTGCCTTCGAGGTATCGGGTCGGGGCAGAATCGCGGTTAGTCGTTTGGCAACCTCAGCCTTGCGAGCCGCATCTGTGGCAAACCGGCCAACGTGCAACTCCAAAACACGCAATGCTGTGTCGTCTTGGCCGTGGTCGTAGCTGGCCAGTTGTTCGAACGCCTGGTCGACCGACAGTGGCGTCTGTGGTTCGGCAGCACGGGCGAATTGAGCGAGAACCGCGAGAAGAACCACTGTGTGTGTTAGATATCTCATTGGTATAGCTCCAGCGGATTGTCGCGTTGGTGTCTGATTCCGTCTTGCTCACAGCGTCCACGGGCTGCGCATCGGTCGCCGCAACATACTGTTGGCCACCGCGTCGTCGACGAATTGCTCCGTGGGCCAGTCCCAGGTGAGTTTTCGCTCGAGGCGCGTGGTGATGTCGGAGACGATCGTCATTACGGTCGCCGCGAAGCCGGCGTCGACGTTCGACACGGGATCACGACGCGTGCGGATGCACTCCAAGAAGTTGCCGTGGTGGCTGCGCGACTCGTACAGGTGTACGTCGTTGGGCTTGAGCGCGACTTTCAGCAGCGAGGCCGGCTCGGCCTGGATCCCGCCTCGCACCACGTGTACCCAGCCGCGATCGCCTTCGAAGCGGACACCGTGAGGTTGCGTGCGGTCGTCGCTGAAGATCATCCGCGTGCCGTCTTCGGCCAGGACATTGACTTGCCAGGTAATCGACGTGCTCGCCAGGCCCTGAGTGGGAAACACTGCCGTGCCTTCGAGCTGGATCGGACCGCGAGCAAACATTGGCGCGCCCCAGAGGGCACTGTCGACGTGGTGCACGCCCCAGGAGCCGATCCAGCCGATGCAATAGTCGTAGATAAAGTACCAGTTGTAGCTGCACTTGATGTTGTTGTACGGCGTGTACGGCGCCGGGCCGAGCCACATCTCGTAGTCCAACTCGGGTGGCGGCGGTGCCGGTTCGGCCACGGCCAGCGAACGGCCGCCGGGTACAGCCACCCGGACCGTGTGCAGTTTTCCCAGGTAGCCGTTCAATGCCAACTCGGCGGCAAAGCGGAAATTGCGGTCCGAGCGTTGTTGCGTGCCGAGTTGAAACACGCGAGCGTGCCGCCGTACCGTCTCGCGAACGGTTTGGCTCTCGTAGACGGTCAGCGTCATGGCCTTCTCGCAATAGACGTCCTTACCATGCCGCATGGCCCACACCGAGTGCAGTGCGTGCCAGAACTCGGGCGATGCGATCGCGACGGCGTCGATGTCGTCGCGCGTGACCAGATCGCGGAAGTCGCTGTACGCGTCGCAGCCCTTGTAAGTGCCCCGGCCAATATCTTGGGCGTAGCGGGCATTCGCTTGCTGCTGGGCTCTCTCGCGTTTCGATTGATATGGATCGCACACGGCCATGACTTGCGTCGCCGGATCGCCCATGAAACCGCTGACAAGGCCGCTGCCCCGTCCTCCCAGACCGATATGGCCCGTGCGGATACGGTCATTGGCCGGCGCGCGGCCGTTCATTCCCAGGACCGACCCAGGGACAAAGTAGGGCGCTGCCACGGCTCCCGCCGCGCCGGCGAGAAACCGGCGGCGCGAAGTTCGAGAACCCGTGGTACATCTCCGGGTTCTGTGAGGCGAGATCGTTTCGCTCATCTTGTCCTCCCTTTCTGCCGTGTCACATTGAACTCGATTCACGCATCCGGTCTATTGCGTCTTCCGTTTTGGAGTCAGGAGATCGACGACCAAATCTGCCAGCCACCATTCGACGAAGACCAGCACGACCGGGCCAACGAACATCATGATTTGCTTCACGCGGGGATGGCTGAGAAGTTCGGGGCCTAGTTGGGCCAGCGTTGGGTAGGCTTTTGCCACCAGCGCGCTGTTGAGGACGAGGAAAAAACACGTGAACAGACACGTTAGTATCAGAAAGCCGCATCCGTCCCGGCGATCTTTGGCTTTACGGCGCTTCGTGAACCTCAACGCTCGTCCCCTCTACCCGGCTAGGGGCATCACGGTGGCCAAGAGCACGGTCACCCCGAAGCTGACCGTGCCCAGAACGATTAGCATGATCGTCCACGACCGAAGCGCTTCCACCTCGGTCAGCCCGCTCATCTTGGAAAAGATCCAGAAGCCGCTGTCGTTCATCCACGAACCGATCAACGAGCCGCCGCCGATCGCCGTGGCCAGATAAACGGGATGGAAACCCAACGTCTCCGGGCTGGCAATGCCGGCCAGCATCGCCGAGCTGGTGATCATGGCGATCGTGCTGGAGCCTTGCGCGATTTTCAACACAGCGGATACCCCAAACGCCAGCACCAGCATCCAGATACCCCCGCCACCAGGGCCGGCGAACAACACCTTTATCGCCTCGCCGACTTGGGCAACCGTCAGCATGTCGCCAAATGCACCTCCGCCCGCCGTGATGAGAATGATCACTCCACCGCTCATAAGCGCCGTTTCAATTGCCGTGGCCATTTCTCCGCGTGTCAGACCGCGCTGCTTGACCAGCGTCCAAATAGCAATGATGGTCGAAACCAAGAGGGCGAAGTTGGGGTTGCCGAAAACGTTGGTCACACCGGCGCACTCGGCCAGCTTTTTCGCCGTGGCATCTGTGATCTGTTCCGGCTGGCGCAGCAGCTCCTTGATCTTATCGTTGATCTCCTCGGACGCCATTTCGACCTTCTGTTCAATCAGTTCCTTCCGAATGAAGCTCTTGGCGGTCGTTTCAACAACCGTGTTTGTCGAAATCATCAAGACGGGAAGCACAACCGGCAGCAGACTGAGCCACAGCGAGGGCAACTCTGAGTCCTTTAGTGGCTCCGGCTCGGGCTGGTCGCCGATCGATCGCATGGGAATCGGCATCCAGCGGTCGAGCAAATCGGAGAAGATCAATCCGGCGGCTGCCGACGGCAAGGCGACGAGACCTCCGATCAAGATCATCAGCCCCACGTCGATACCCAGCGTGGTAGCCATCACCAATGGACCTGGCGTGGGCGGCACCAACGTGTGCGTTATCGCGCCGCCGCAGGCGATTGCCAGAACATACAGCAGGTAACGCTTCTGCGTCCGACGATATAGAGACCGTGCCAGCGGCACCAACAGATAGAAGACCGTGTCAAAGAAGACTGGTATGGCTAGGACAAAGCCACTGCCTGTCAGCGCCATGGGCGATCGTTTTTCGCCAAACAGCTTGACAAAGGCTCGCACAATACGGTCGGCGGCTCCGCTGTCGAGCATGCACTTGCCGATCACGGCCGCCATGCCGATCACAATGCCGATTCCGCCAGCGGCTTTGCCGAAAGCACCGGCCACACGCGCGATCGAATCCCACCAATCTCCTCCCAGCAGCCCCACGGCCAGCAAGCTGACGACCATTGCGGCGGTAATCAGTGCCAGGAATGCGTTGAGCTTGAGTCCTATGATCAACCCCAGCACGACAGCCATGCCAACGCCAAGGATGATCAATGGCTTAGTGACTTCCTGCTGTTCCTCCTCAGGTTCGGGGTTGCCCGTCGCGTCGGCCCCAGCTTCCGCTGCCGAAGTTTGCTCTGTCGGCGCAGTCGTTGAGGGTTCTTCACTGTTGGCTGCATCCAATCGCGGGTAGATGATTACCAGGGCGACGATTGCAGATAATCCGGCGAGCGCAAATCGGCGTCGATTCATGGAGCAGGCTCCTTGGCGGGTTTCGGAACGGAGGGGTTGTCAGTTGCGCGCAAGACTCTCCGATCGAGGCCACGCAGGCTGCAAGCATACCGGAAACGACTGGAAAAGTCGAAGAGTTCAGGCTCTAACTTGCCATGGCAGCCCGAAAGCCGTACTCCCGCGGCCGATTCGCGCACGGACGGTAGAGTCCCACGGCGATGTGCTAGCCTTCGAGGATATCGGCTTCGTCGTAAGTTCGACGATCCGAGGGATGCCAAAGCGGCAGCCCCCGCCTTACGCGCTCGGCCATCACTTGCAGCTTATCACCCGTACCAGGCAGCGCCCTAGTGGCTGAGTAAGAGGACGACTTCGGCACGTCGGGTTCGTAATCCCATATACCTAACTTGATCGCTTCCAGCACGGAGTGAGCCACGGCTTTTTCTCCTGTTTCCTTCCTTCGGTATTCCAGTGAATGTGCTTTCGACGACACGGTCGACTTCCAACGAAGGGCGCAAAGAAATGCGCCGAGACAGACACGTCACTAACGAAAACTTAAGGGCCAGTATTCAGCGCGCCGAGGCAAATGTCAAGCAAATCGTCTGTTCTTCCAAAAAAATCTCGCCGATGAGCTACCCGAAGTGTGGCAATCGATCAACGTCGCCAACTCGCGCACCAGACACTGATCGACGGTTCCTGTCCTTGCCTCGGGACAGGCCGCTCCCCGCACGGCAACGTAGTCCGGCCTCAATGGCATCACGCACGGAATCGTCGCCGGGCCAAGTGATCCGCCTAGGACCGTGAGCATACCACGGTCGCGAATGACGCCGACCAATTGTGACAGAATTTCGACGTCCAGGTGGCTGGCCAAAGCACCTTGAGATTTGTCGAACGTATCGAACAGCACAGCACCGCACTCCAGACGCACCGCGCGGTCGATGATCTCGTTCGGTGATGGTGCGCAAGCAGCACGCCAGTCCGCATAGACAACCGCGACCGGAGTCACGCGTCGAGGAAGTCGACTCAAAAGGCTCGCCCACTCGCGCGGCCAATCGTTCCGCTGGCCGCATCCTGCAAGTCCTACCTTGGCGTAGTCGAAACCGGCAAGGCTCTCGACGTTTGCGCTCGCTGCATCGCCGCACAGCTCGCCCAAAGCGACGCTAGTGGGAACCTTGCCCGCGACGGCACGCAGAACTTCTTGCCAAGCGGCTTCGTCGGCCGCGCCCAGAGAGCCGCGAGACGGCTCCTTGACGTCGATCAGATCTGCACGGCCTGCCAACGCTTCCCTTGCTTCTTCGGCACTGCGAACGCTAACCAATAGGCCGGTCATTCCGCTTCTGCTTTCATCCCACTCGCGGCGGGTCTCCTGGAAAACCGCTGACATTTCCCTTATGATCAAATCTCTTCTTGAACATCGCACAGTTTGGACGCTTTGGAAAGCCGTGGTCAGCGTGCAGTACGAACATATCACTACCCAACGGGATCTGGAGCGTTTCTGCGAGGCAATCTCCGAGGCAAGTACCATTGCTTTCGACACGGAGTTCGTGTCGGAAGACAGCTACCGCCCTCATTTCTGTCTGGCGCAAGTCGCGGCTGCAGGCCGATTGGCGATCATCGACGCCATAACGATCAAGGACGTCACTCCATTTTGGGAGTTACTGGCCGCGCCCGGTCACGAGACGATTGTGCATGCCGGCCGTCAGGAGTTGTGCTTCTGCCTGCATGCCGTCGGAAAACGGCTAGACCACCTGTTCGACACGCAAATCGCCGCAGGCATGATCGGGATGGAATACCCGGCCGCATACAGCACCTTGGTGTCAAAGCTGTTGGGCAAGACGCTCGGCAAGGGCGAGACTCGCACCGACTGGCGCCGCCGGCCGTTGTCCGACCGCCAAGTCGATTACGCGTTACGCGACGTCGTCTATCTGGCGCAGATTCGTGATATGCTAGTGGAAAGGCTGGAAGCGCTCGAGCGTTCCCAGTGGCTCGAAACGGAAATCGATCGCTGGCAGTCGGCGGTCGAAGCAGCGGAGTTCAGCGAACGCTGGCGCAACGTTTCCGGGACATCCAGGTTGCCGCCCCGAGCCCTAGCGATCGTTCGCGCTCTCTGGCGTTGGCGCGAAGCCGAGGCCAAGCGACAGAATCGCCCGCCCAAGCGACTCCTGCGCGACGACTTGATCGTCGAATTGTCCAAGCGCGGATCGAGTGACGTGAAGCAGATACAGAGCATTCGAGGAATGCATCGGCGTGGCAAAGAACACTATTTGGGGCCCATCGCCGAGTGCATCGCAGAAGCAGTGGCTTTGCCTGACGGACAGCACCCAAGGCCGCCGCGACGAGCCAAGAGTCGGCCCCAGTTGAATCTATTGGGGCAGTTCCTGACGACGGCATTGGGAAGCGTCTGTCGTGCGCGACAGATTGCGCCTTCGTTGGTCGGAACCGTGCAAGATATGCGAGATTTCGTCGCCTATCGTCTGAACCAGGAGAAGAATTCCGACGGCGATCCTCCCGCCCTGGCTTGCGGGTGGCGGTCGGAAGTCGTCGGCCGTACGATCGACGAGCTTCTGGCGGGGAAACTTGCAGTCCGCGTCACCGACGCCTTGGGCGAACAGCCATTGACTTTCGAACCGACGAAGGATTGAGCGAATATGCACCTCCGACGACTAACTGCCTGCCTGATCGTTTTGCTGCCGGCAATCGTCTCCTCGCTGGTCAAAGCCGACGACGAGCTTCCGCCGTCCCATTCGGTGAAACCGGAACTGTATGCCACAGGCTTCGCCTTTGCCGAGGGTCCGGCTCTGGACTCGGAGGGCAACCTTTTTGTCGTCAACTATCGTCACAAGGGCACAATCGGCCGCATCACGCCGGACGGCGAAGCGTCGATCTGGTGCGACTTGAACGAGTTGGCTCCGACCGAAGGGCGCGATGCACAGGCAAATGGGCTGAAGATCGACGGCGAGGGACGTCTGATTGTTGCCGATGCCGGCGGCGGCCGCGTGTTGCGAATCTCGTCCGACGCCAAGCAATCCGAGGTGCTGGCGGATCGATGCGAGGGAGTTCGCTTTGTCTCCCCCAACGATGTGGCTTTGGACGTGGAAGGCAATATCTACTTCAGCGATCCGGGCGGTTCTGACGCCGAGAATCCGATTGGTTCGGTATATCGCTACGACATCCAGACGAAGCAAACGTCCTGCTTGGTAAACGAGCTTGCCTTTCCCAATGGTCTAGGTGTAACTCCCGACCAGAAGAATCTGTGTTTAGCCGAAAGCCAGCGATATCGCATCCTGATTTTCGACCTGGATACGGAAACCGGGAAGGTCGATAACGAACGGGTACTGATCGAGTTTCCGGAGGAGACGAGCGGCGATATCGTGGGCGGCAAGTTCCCGCCCGACGGACTCGTGCTTGATGCCGATGGCCGGCTCTACGTCGCCATGTGGGTTGGCGGAGTAATCAACGTCGTGGATATCCCGTCCGGCAAACTGTTGCGACAGTACTATGCGGGCGGCTCGCAGGTGACCAACTGCCATTTTCACGGTGGCTATTTATACACGACCGTGGCTGCCAAGGAGGCTGTTTTCCGTTTGAAATTGGGGGTCGCTGGACACCAGTACGCGAAGAGGGCCGGGGTTGTGAAAAAGCCCGCAAAGGTCGAACGGGAGGTGGAGGAATAGCGAAATGTGCCCGGCCTTGATCGTAGGTTCGTCAATGTGGGGCACGTTTCTAACGTGCCAACGTCTGGGAGCTTGTGAGCGACGGCACGTTGGAAACGTGCCCCACGTACCGGCGCCGCCAACATTTGCCGAAGTTGTAATCAAGGCTAATGCGCCCCGAATATCTTGTCTCGCTCGCCTCGTCTGCCCGGTTTGTCCGCTCTGCATTGACACCTGATTCTCACACGCCTATTATCCCGACGTAACTGTCGGCAAACGACGGGAAGAGAACGATGGCTTTTCAAACCGGTTTCGAACACATCGTCCGCGAGGGCGAGCTGCTAGCACCCTACACTTGGCTCCGTTTGGGCGGCGAGGCACAGTACTTCGCCGAACCCACGAATGTGAACGAGTTGGCGGAGTTGGTACGTCGTTGCCACCAAGACGATATGCCCGTTCGGCTGTTGGGTGCGGGATCGAACCTGCTGGTGCGCGATGAAGGCGTGTCGGGGCTGGTGATCCATCTGTCGGTGGCGCAGTTCAGCGAGGTGTCGGTAAAGGACGAGGTTCTGACGGCCGGAGGCGGTGCCAAGCTGTCCCATGCCATTTCGACGGCTGTTCGGGAAGGGCTGGCCGGTCTGGAACCGTTGGTCGGGATTCCCGGTACGGTTGGCGGTGCCCTGCACGGAAACGCCAGCAGTCACGGCAACGATATCGGCCAGTGTACACAGGGCGCCACGGTGTTGACCCATTCCGGCGAAATGGTCTCACGTTCGCGCGACGAGTTGGTGTTTGCTTACCGCGAAAGCAGCCTTGACGAACTCGTCATTCTGACGGCCCAATTTCAGTTGGAGCCGGAAGATCCGCAGGAACTGACCAAACGAATGCAAAAGCTATGGATCGTGAACAAGGCCGCACAACCGCTGCGGGACCAGAACACCGCGATGGTCTTCAAGGATCCGGGCGGCATCAGCGCTGCGAGCCTGATCGAACAGGCTGGGCTCAAAGGCGCAAGCGCAGGCTCGGCGGAATTGAGTGATCGAAATGCGAACTTCATCGTCACACGGCCGGATGCGACCAGCAGCGATGTGCTGAAGTTAATCGATCAGTTGCGTGAAACAGTGCTGGAACGACTGGGCGTTGAATTGGAGACAGCAATCGATATTTGGTAGGAGCGCTGCCCTTCAGGTCGTCGACGGTGGCGGCCGAAGAGTCTAGACGACTCGTGCATGGAGGCTCGAGTAATGAATGCTGCGCGACGCAAGCGCAAGACCGGTGCCCGCTCGCCGTTCTCCCCAATGGCTCTGCTTTTCCAGCCTGGCGCGGGGCGGCAGGCAATTGTCATACTGGTCATGATTGCCGGTATGACCGGAGGGGCCGTCTACGCCTGGCAGCGTTGGGGAGACCGTATCACGGAGGGCCCCGAGTACGTCTTGCTGCCGGAGAACATCGAGATCCCGGCGAAGCCCACTTGGATCCGATCGGACATCCGAGCGGAAGTCGTCCGCGACGGAAGCTTGACTGATCTGTCGATACTGGACACGCAGCTTATCGTGAAAGTCGCCCAGGCTTTCGCCATGCACAGTTGGGTCGAACGAGTGACGCGTGTCAGCAAGCACTATCCCGCGCGCGTTGTTGTCGAGATGGTCTACCGCAAGCCGATCGCCATGGTGGAAGTGTCGGTCAATGGCCAAGCAGGCCTGTTCCCGATCGACATCGAGGGTGTCTTGCTGCCGCCGGCAGATTTCATTACCGAAGACGGCACTGCCGCTGGGAACGCTCGGGAGTACTTGCGCATTTTCGTGCCGGACGCCGCGCCAACGGGCCCAGTCGGAACCGCATGGGGAGATCCTCGCGTCGACGGGGCCGCCCGGATTGCGGCCGTTTTCCAGGATCGCTGGAAAGACCTCGGTCTGTACCGTATCGCGATCGGCGCACCGGACTCCGCCGCCGTTGCGGATTTGCAGCCGACCTACGAACTGCTTACGAAGAACGGGTTTCGCGTGATTTGGGGAAAGGCGCCCGATGCGGACAGCGCCGCCGAAGCGAAAGCCGCTTTAGCGAAAGTGGCCAAACTGGCGACGTACGTCCAGACGAACGGATCGTTGGAGTCGATTCCCGGAGCCACACACATCGACCTGCGCGGACGACCGGACTTCGATCCCCACACCGCGACGTTGCCGACGGGGCCGTCATGGGGCCCTACCGCGACGAATCGCTGACGCGGTGGTGCGCCCCTTCAGCCCGTTCGAGCTGCTCCTTCAACTCCTGCCGGATCACGGGCATTTCCGGCGGAGCCTCCACACCAATGCGGACGCCACCCCCAGCAATCCGGACCACGGTGATGGAGATGTTATCGCCGATGAGAATCCGTTCTCCGACTTTGCGACTTAATACCAGCATTTGCTTGCGCGTCAGGCCGGCAGCTTCAATGGACTCCCACAACAACATGGGTGGAGAAAGCCAACGGCCCGATCCTCCTTGAACACGGGTAAGCGAGTGACCAACCGACGGATATACTGGATAATGCAACGCTGGAAGGCTGGATTTGGATAAGAGAATGGTAGCAATGATAGCTAGGGAATGCAAGCGGAATACGACCGGTCGAAATGCCTCATCACAATAGCTTCCGCCACCAAAGATACTCCCAAGAAACCCCCAAAGGGGAATGGGAAGTACTTCGTTTGTCCAACCTGCCAGCTAGTGGGAGCAACACACCTGCGGAACGGATGACCTGCGTAGGTGACGCGTTTCGGCAAGCGGGCGTACGAGCCGTGTACCTCGTCCACGGCACCTTTGCGGGCGACGACGCGATGGGTTTCATTCGCAATCTGTCGCGGCTCTTCCCGGAACCGGCTGAGAAGCTGCGCCAGATCCACAAGGAAGTCTTTGACAAACTGGTCAAAGACGCGGGCAACTACACGACGGAGTTTGCCCAGGAGTTCGAGCGGTCAGTCGGCATCCCGGTCCGGCTGTTCCGCTGGTCCAGCGAGAACCAGCACATCGCTAGGGCCCACGCGGCGATATGCTTGATTGACGAGATTGCATCGCTGCAATTCGCACCCGATGATCGCGTGTTATTGTGGGGACACAGCCATGGGGGCAATGTCTTTGCCCTGATGACGAACCTCCTGGCGGCAGACCGCCGGACGCGGCACCGTTTCTTTCGTGCCTGCCGCAGCTTCTATCGGTGGCCCGTTGCGAAACGAATCGACCTGCCAGTCTGGACGCGGGTCAGGAGATTGCTTGCCCAGGACGGACAATCCCGGCGTCTGCCGAAATTGGATCTGATCACCTTCGGCACGCCGATCCGCTACGGCTGGGACACGGACGGCTACGCCAACCTGCTTCATTTTGTGTTTCATCGCCCTCGAGCAGGGATACCCGAATACCGGACCGCGTTACCACGCTCTGTCGACGATGTGCAGTCGGCCGCCGATGGCGACTACATCCAGCATTTGGGGATTGCGGGCACGAATCTCGCACCCAACGCGTTTGCCTGGCGCACCTGGATGGCCGACGTTCGATTGGGCCGACTGCTACAGGGATCGATGCGAAGAATGGACCTTTTAGAACGGCTGAGGGCGGGCATGCGCGTTGCCGAGGAGGGAAGAACGCTTCTGCTCGATTATGGGCCGGCCGAAGGCAACGTCGCCCAGCATCTGGCCGGCCACGCCGTCTATACGCGACTCCGCTGGCTGCCCTTCCACGCCGAAGAAGTCGCCCGCCGACTCTACGGCGGCAGGAGGTAGCGGGATTCGCAAGAATTCCGAGAATGGTGATGTCGTCTGAACTCTTGCGAGTCCAGCTACCAACAGAATAGGGCTTGGCCGTGTACTAGGGTTCCCCCGACTTGAAGTTCTTCAGGGCCAGCGATGGCTGTGGCTCCTCGACCAGTTGTGCCTCGGTGCAGGCCAGTTCGAGCATGTCGGGCGCGAGGTACCGGCAGTAGAGCAGGTACGAGGTGGGAACCAGGATCAATATGAGAAGCGTAGCGAACAAGAGACCGAAAGCCAGACTGGTCGCCATCGGTATGACAACCTGCGCCTGGAAGGACCTTTCAACAAGGATCGGCAACAAAGCAGCCACCGTGGTTACCGAAGTCAACAAAACGGGACGGAAACGACGGCGACCGGCATCCTGAATTGCTTCCAAGAGGGGCATACCGTCGCGCACGCGGCGATTCATAAAGTCGATCAGCACGATCGAGTCGTTTACGACCACGCCCGTCAAGGCCACCATCCCGAACAGGCTGAACAGCGACACGGGAATGCCGAGGAGCCAGTGCCCCGCGACGGCCCCGATGGCCGCGAAGGGGATCACGCCCAGAATCAACAGCGGCTGCAAATAGGTGCGAAACTCCAGCGTGAGCAGTGCAAACATGCAGAGCAGGGCTACGGTAAGCCCCTTCATGAGACCACCGATCGACTCCTTCCTCTGTTCCTGCTGTCCCTCCCAGCGCACGCTAACACCGGGATATTCCGCCAAGAGTTCCGGGAGAAAGTTTTCACGTAAATCGTCAGTGATTTCCTGCGCGTTCCCCTTGGTCTCTTCCACGTCGGCCGTGATGGTGACCGAACGGAGTTGGTCCAGCCGGTTGATGGCCGAGTAACCGCGCTCGACCGTGACCTCGGCCAGTTCCGTCAAGGGGCGTTCCGCGCCGCCCCCGGTGCGGATTTGAATGTCGTCGAAGTTTGCCAGGCTGCGGCGTTCCTCGCGGGGATACCGGACCATCAATTTGACCTCGTGTCGGCCGCGTTGAAGGCGCATCACTTCCTCGCCGTAATAGGCCGCACGAACCGTGCCGGCCAGATCCGAAAGCGGTACTCCCATGGCTTTGGCATCGTCTTTGACGGCTACTTGAAATTCCCATTTCCCAGGGCGCGAGTCGTCCACGATGTCGAAGACTCCGGGGTATTCCTTGAGCTTTTGCTTGCACCGTTCGACCGCCTCCTCCAGTTGTTCCATGCGTTCGGGGGCCGCAAGCAGTCGGACTTCGAGCGGGGCGCCGCCCGGGCCAATGCCCGTCGAACCGAACGTGAGAGCTTCGTAGCCCGCGGTCAAGTGCTTTTGCTCGCCCGACTCGGCGTCGGCGAGGCCCGTGAGAACCCGTTTTCGCCATCGAGCGACAACATCCATGCTGGTGACGTCGCCTCGATCCTCCGTCGCCTTCAACTCCACCGCGACTTGACCGACGTGGCTGCCGCCCCCGGTCGAAATGGCACCGGTCACCATGTCCCCCGCAATCTGCTGGCCCACGATTCGGTGAGTAAGCACAACGACCGGATTGTCCTCCTGGGCCAATTCGTCGTTCACTTGCCAAATCGCCTTTTCCACCAAACGGGTTGCCTCGTCGGTAATGCGGGCGGACGTGCCGTCGGGATACTGAATGGACGCGGAAATGGAATTGCCATCGAGTTTGGGGAACACGTTGAACGGCACGATTCCTCCCAGAATCAGGCCGACCGAAATCATCAAGAAGGCGGCCGCCGAAGTGAGAACGATGGATGGATGTCGCAAGGACCATCGAATCATCGACATATACCCCCGATTGATGACGACATCCAGAAACCGGCTCGTCAGGTCGTTCAACCAATGGCTGCCACGGACAAGCGGGTACAGGAAGAACCAGGCCACGCTGACCACGCCCAACCAGGCCAGCCCGAAAGTCCAGCGGATCACGCCGGGAAAGCGCCGGACAAATCGCCGCGCGCGGTGGACGGGGCTCTTTGAATCATCCGTTCCATTTCCCTCGTCGCGCTCGCCGCTATGAGCCAGATGACAGGGCAAGATAAACGTGCTTTCGACTAACGAGATGACCAGCATCGCAATGACCACCATCGGCATCACCGCAATGAATTTGCCCATGATTCCAGGCACTAACATGAGCGGAACAAAAGCGATGATCGTCGTGGTCACCGAGGCCAGTACCGACGGCAGCACTTCGACCGTACCGTCGACCGCCGCAGAAACAAACTGCTTTCCCATCTGGCGATGCGCGTAGATGTTCTCGCCAACAACGATGGCATCGTCCACCACGATGCCCAGTGCCATAAGAAACGCGAACATGGACAGCATGTTCAGCGTTTGGCCCGTGTAGAGCATGATCGCACAGGCCCCGAGGACCGCAATCGGGATTCCCAACGCGACCCAGAAGGCCAGCCGAATTTCCAGAAACGCCGCCAGTACCAGGAATACCAGCGCCAGCCCCTGTATTCCGTTCTTAGCCAACATGTGCAGGCGGTCCTCGACCACGACGGACACGTCTGCCCAGTAGCGCAGCCGGTAGCCTTGGGGCAGCCGGAAGCCGGCGGATTCGCCGCGATCTCTGACTTCATTGACGAAATCTTGAACCTCCTTGGTGATGGCCAGCAGATCTTCTTTGGCCGTCTTATCGACCTTGATAACCAATGCCGGTTTGCCGTTGATTCGGTGCGGGGTGGCAACGACGATTCCGCCGTCCGCTTCGAGCGTTTCCTCTTCCGTTTCGGCCACCGCCAAGCGATGCTCGGCGGTCACGTCCTCGAATTCATCGCGCACCTCACCCAGATCGCCGACGGTCAGCACCACGCCGCTGGCATCTGTTACAAGCGGGATCTTGGCAATTTCGTGGCCGATCTCATGCTTGTTCTTGCCGCGGAGCAGGACCTCCTGCGAGTCCGTCCTCATGGTTCCGCCTGGGACCTCGATGTTCTCCTGGCGGACGATGCGCGCCACATCCTGCAGCGTCAGTCCATATTTGCGCAACGTCAGTTCGGGGATTTCGATGTCGATCTGATATTGCTTGGTGCCGAGCAACTCGGCTTGAGAAACCGACTTCAGTTGCAGCAGCGCGTTGCGGACGCGCTCGGCAACGTCGCGCAAGGCTACCTCGGCCTCGGGACTGTCATCGTCGGGTCCAATCACGCCGACTTGGATCGCTTCCCGGCGAAGCGTGATCTGTTTGATTTCCGGGTCCTCCGCCAACTCCGGTAAACTGGGAATACGTTCCACTTCGGATCGGATCTCGTTCAGGACTTTCTGCGCGTCGGGAACGTCGCTTTCCAACTCGAGAATCACGTTGCCCACACCCTCGCGAGCGACCGAATTCACGTTCTTGATGCCGTCGATCGCCTGCACCGCTTCTTCGAGCTTCTGGCAAATCCCTTCTTCGACCTCTTCGGGACTTGCACCTGGATAGGGAACGGTGATCAGAACGATCTCCAGTTCGAACTCGGGAAACACCTCGCGATGGAGGAAATACAGACTGACCGCCCCCACGATCAGGATGGCCGCCATCAGCGTGTTCATCGCCGGAGTATTGTCGATGGCCCACTTGATGAAAGACTTCATTTCGTTTCACTTTCCGTCGCCAAAGTCACCTCAGGGGCCCCAGTCGCTGTTTGGTCCGGCTTTCCTTCTTTGACCGTCATGCCATCCGTGACGTCGCCCAGCGGTGTAACCACAACCTTGTCGTCAACTCGCAGGCTGTCGTCTTTGGCTCGCAAGACGGCTACTCCGTCGGCAATCGCGACGACCTGGACGTCTAACGTGTGAAGCCGCCCTTCGCGTATCCGGTACACCTTATTGCCGGGCTGAACCGCCATTTCATCCACTTCGAGCAGCTTGGCTTTGGGCTTCGCGCGGATTTCCAGGCCGACAAACATGCCACGCACCAGCGCCGGGGGCCCGGTCGTTGGCTCGACGAAGCCGGCGGCGGTGCGGAGTTTCACGTCTCGCGGCGAATCGACGCGCACCCGGCAGGGGACCGTTCGCGTTCTCTCGTCGACCCCGATGCCGTCATAGCGCCACAAGACGCCTTGCCAAACGTACTCTTCATCCGAAAGTCGGTAGACGACGGTCACGGGCGTCTCGGGAAGCTGGTAATCCGTCATCGCCTCCTCCCGGTCGGCAAACGCAGCCTGCTTGGCCACCTGGCTCCAGATCCAGTACAATTCGTCCATCCGGAGACGGCATTGCACCTCCACGGTCGACGTCTCTTCCAGCGTCACCAGCGGCGTGCCTCTCTGCACATAGGAGTTCTCCTGCACGGATTCCGTTACCACCATGCCGTCGATGGGCGATGTGATCTGAGTCCGCTCAAGATCCTCGACGGCTTGCTCCAGTCGCACCTGGGTCACGCCCCTGACGCTTGTAAGTCGCGTGCGGCTGGTCGTTAACAGGTTAAGTTGATTGCTCAACGTTAACAGCGAGTTTCGCGCCTGCAGCACGCCGCGTTTCGCCTGATCGACCGAGGCATCGGTTGTCGCTCCGCGGGCCATCAGTTTCTGCTCCCGATCGAGTTCGTTCTGCTGTAGTTCGAACTCGTCCTCAGCCAGCTTGATCAGCGTTTGCGTGCTGGCGACTTGTACCTCGAGTTCTTCCAGCGATGCGACCGCCTGCTCGAGTTCCTTATCGAGTCGTCGCTTTTCGCGATCGTAGTCGCCAGGGTCGATCTGCAGCAGAAGCTGGCCTTTCTGCACGAATCTCCCTGCGCGGCAGACATCTGCTTTTGAGACGATGCGTCCTGCCACTTCGGCCGATAGGGACACTTCGACGTACGGAACGACGCGGCCATCGTTTCTTATCGTCAGCGCGCCCTCGTGCAGCTTGACGGGTGCCGTATCGACCTCTGGAGCGCCCTTCTTTTCACCCGCTTGCTTCGATGCTTCGGACTTTTGTTTCAATAAGAAAAAGCCACCGGCGCCGAAGGCCAGTATCACCAGGGGCGCGATGATTCGTATCATCTCTTGGACCGAGTCGCGATTGTTCGACATGTCGTCGCCTCTTCGAAGTAGATTCCCTGCGCGTTGATAATTCTTCGACTGGGGTCAGGGGGCAAGCGGTGAAGCCAAACCCATCGCTGCCAGGCTGAACTGCGTGATGTGATCGACCAATTGGTCGATTTGGTAGTGGGCTTCTCGTTCCTCTTCACCAACTAGCACTGTGACGACATGGCTGGCAACGTGATAGTGAAGCGCCTGCCCAACGATGCTAAAAGCAACCTGATGGCATCTGTAGGCCGGGACATCCGCGGGCAGGATCTCTCCGAGGATGTCCAGCAACTGCCCAAAACGATCGCGAATGTGGGCTTCCACTAACTCGCGGCAAGCGAAGGTCGGCTCAAGCATCTCCCGGTTCATGAGCTGGCGCTGCCAGGGAGTCCGCTCGCTGAGCATTCGCGTCAACATGGCTTTGATCTGGTCGCGAAGCTTCGTTTCCGGCGTCGTGCCCGGTGGCCATTCGAGCAGTTCGTCCGGCTGGCCGCTGGGTTGGTGGGCACGCTTGACCGCCTCGGTGTAAAGATGCTCTTTGTCGCCAAAGTGATAGTTTACAGCCGCCACGTTGACGTTCGCCTGGCCGCAGATTTCGCGGATCGTCGTTGCTTGAAATCCCTTCTCGGCGAAAATAGGACCCGCCACATTGAGGATTCGAGTTCGCGCGTCATCTTCTGACATATCGCACAGCTCCACGACTTTCCAGCCAACACCCGATTAAAACCATTGTATTAAACAGTTGTTTGACGTCAATCCTCGCTGACAGGCTCTGTCCGGCGTCTCTCGTCCGCCACACAAGCCCGAAGCGCAAGCGAGGGATGGACAACGGTTTACCCTCGCTGGCGCGTCGGGTTTGTGTTCGGCTGAAACCGTGGATGGAAAGGGCTCGGCGAGTTATGATGAGTTGCATTGAGGGCCTGGATGGGGGCCAGAGCAAAGGCGAGGAAGAAGTGTCATATCAATCGAACCTGGAGGTCGGCAAATGAAGATCGCGATTTCTCTGTTGATTTTGACCATCGCCAGCGGGGTTGCGGGGCCACGCTCCTTGGCGGATGTGCCGCGAGACGCGCCGGGCAAGCCGATCGCGCACGAAGTCCACGACGGCTACTTCGTCTCCAACAAGTTCGAGCCGAAGTCGCCGGCTTCGTTCGTCATAATCCAGAATCGCAAGCGCTTCGATACGGTTTTCGGGGTGGCTTTCGTGATGGGCGACAAGTCGAATCGGCTCAAGCCCGATGCGTTCAAGTCGAGAATGGTCATTGGTGCGATCAAGCGGGGCCCGGCGCATTCGACCTACAAAGTCGCCAGCGTGACCGTCCAGAAAAGCACCTTGTACCTAAGCTACGAGGCCAAGTCCGGTGTTCCGGGGTCGGCCACCTTTGCCTGCCCGCTGATCGTTTCGGTGCCAAAAGGAAAGTACGCCGCCGTGGTGTTCGTGGAGAACGAGAAGCCGGTCAAGACCGTTGCACTCAAGTGACGGTTCACCCTCAAGAATCTTGCCCGAACGTATCCACCGCTACCTGCTTGATGCCTCTCAAGTCCAGCTTGCCGGTGCCGAGGACGGGTACTTCGTCCACTTGATGAAAGCTGCTTTCGGAGGGGATGTAGATGTTGGGCAGGCCCTCGTCGGCCAGGGCCTTTCGCAGTTCGGCCGGCGTCTTGTCGATGGCCGTGTGTAGCACGATCAAACGCTCGCCTTTTTTCTCGTCTCCCACGGCCGTTACCGCGACGCGCAGGCTACCGTCGTCACTCGGTCCGATCGCGGTGGCCAGCAACTCTTCGATTTTGATGTGAGGCACCATTTCGCCGCCGATTTTCGAAAAGCGGCTCTGCCGGCCCGTGATGTGAATGAAGCCGTCTTCGTCCACCAGCCCCACGTCGCCGGTCATGTACCAGCCGTCTTTGATCACCTCGGCAGTCAGATCGTCGCGTCCGAAGTAGCCCTTCATGACGTTCGGGCCTTTGATCCAAAGCATCCCCGTTTGGCCCGCGCCCAACTCTTCGCCGCTGTCCAAATCGGTGATCTTGGCACTGACGCCTGGAATCGGGCGGCCCACCGATCCTTCTCGGCTGTCGGCATGGGAATCATCCTGCGAGCGGCTGGGAGGGATATTCACCGATACCAGCGGCGAAAGCTCGGTCGTCCCGTAGCCTTCCATTGGTCGCACACCGAACTTCTTCTCGAATGCGTCTGAGACTTCTTTGGGCAGTTTTTCCGCACCTGCCACCACCACATCCAATGATTCGAGTTCCTCTTTGTCGCAGCGGCGGGTGTAGGTTCGCAGGAACGTAGGAGTGACCAAAAGCACTGTGCCGCCATGATTCTTGCACAGCTTGCCGATCTGCTTCGCGTCCAGGGGACTAAAGTGGTAGGCGCCTTTCACGTCGATCATCATGACGGTCCACAGGGTCACGGTGAAACCGAACGAATGGAAGAACGGAAGGATGCCGACCACCACATCGTTTCGCGTCAGACTGATGACTTGTTCGATCGCATCGACGTTCGAGCCGATATTGGCTTCGGTCAACATGACGCCTTTCGGCTGTCCGGTCGACCCCGAAGTGAAGATGACTGTCGCCAGATCATCCGCTTGCGCTTGGCGCAGTCCAAGGAATCGTTCCAGTAGACCGGCCGGCATCAAGTAGGCGCCGAGCACGCCGTTGAGCTTGTCGCCTAGTGTCGGCTTGTTGCGGAAATCTTCCAGGTAGACGATCTTGGCGTCCGGCTCCAGCTTCACCTTCTCCATAAACTTCCGGCTGGTCACTACGTGTTTGATTCCGGCTTGAGTAATGCAGTCGTTGATCACTTCCGAAGTGACCGTGTAGTTCAAGTTCACCGGCACGCGGCGGTCCAGCGTGACTGCCATGTTCGCCACGACGCCGCCGACCGATGGCGGCAGCAACAGGCCGACGAAGCGTTCGTCATCGGCCAGGACATGGCGCAAGAGCAGACGTCGCAGGATCATGGACCGCATCAGCAGGCCGCCGCCGGTCAACTCGTTGCCGGTGGAATCGGCGATCTTCGAGCCGCGTTTCCGTTTCTTGCAGGTGCGCACAAACGACTGTGCCAGCCCGGTCATCCGTTCTGTTCGTTTTGCCACCGCTGTCGCTCCCAGATTTTGAACCGCCCGCCGCACCTGGTGCACGTCATCAGGATCGACGACGGGTCGGCCGAAGTGAATCGAGATCGGATAGGGCCACTTCTTCGGACGTTTCCAGAAAAACCTACCCCGCTCAAAGCTAAAGATACTACCCCACAGTTCGTCAAGATAGACGGGAACCACGGGAACCTCGGCACCTTCCAGGATTTTCATCAATCCGGGCTTGAACGTCTGAAGCTGCCCTGTACGGGTCATCCGGCCTTCGGGGAAGATGCACACCAGCTCGCCGTTCTGCAACGCTTGGCGGGCCGTTTGAAGTGCCGCGACGATTGCCTTGGGACGTGGCCTAATCATGATGACGCCAAACAGCCTGGCCAATCGCTTGACCCATTTGTTCTGAAGGTGGCCGGCAAAGGCCACGACGCGAACGGGGCGTGAGCTGGTCAGCAGCATCAAGATCCCGTCCAACCACGAAACGTGATTGGCCACCAGCAACGCGCCACCGCGCTCGGGCAGATTGTCGTGGCCGTCGACGCGTATGCGATAGACCGTCTTGCTTGCCAGCCAGACGACGAACCGAATGCTGGCCTGCGGAATCAACCATACGATGTAGATGAATACGGGAATGGTGAACAAGCCGCTGAGCAAGAAAATCTGTCGCGACGTAAACAGCGGCTCGCCGCCACGCAACGGGGCTCGAAGGCCCAGGAACAACACGGCGGTCAGCAAGATGCCGAAGAACGTGAGGAAGTTGCTGGCGGCCAGCACGGACCCGCGCGATTCTGGTGGGCTGCGGTGCTGCATATAGGCGGCCAACGGCACGTTGAACAGACCGGCGCTGACGCCCAGAGCGAATAGCAAAACGCCGGCAAACACGTAGCTGGGTGTCATCGAAGCGGCAGTGTCGATCAGATCGCCCGGTACGGTAAACAGCAGCATCGCGCTCAAGGCGACACCGCCTGCGCCCAATGGCAAGATTCCCAATTCCACGCGCCCGCCCGACCAGATGCCTGCCAACACGCTGCCCAATCCGACACCGGCCACCAACGACAACAACAGCGGTACAATCTCCACTTGTTTGGTGGCCCCATTATCGAACGCGAACTGGTCGATGTTCTGTTGGGCCAAAGATCCCACGGACCAGAAGAACATGAGCCCAAAGGCAACCCGCAATAATGGGCGACTGAATGCTAGCGTCCGCAGATCTCGAATCACCTGCGTCGCCGCGTTCCAGGGGAATGCTCTCGCCGGATTGGCCGCGGCCAGCCTGGCAATCATCAAACTGAACGCCCAACCCACAACGGCCACGCCGATCAACACCACAGCCGACACGACGACCCCGCGTGCAAAATCGACTCTAACCAGATCCGCCAAAACGCAGCCCACCGCCATACCGACGACCGTGGCGATCACGGTGGTCAAACCAACCAGACCGTTGGCGGACGAGAGTTTCTCCGGTCTCAGCATTTCGGGGATACTCCCCAGTTTCGACGGGGAAAACAGGGCGCTCTGCATTCCCATTAAGGCCACGACCGCAAACAGGAACCACAGATTCCCGATCATGACCGCGACGATTCCCAAGGCCATGATGGCGATTTCGGCGACCTTGCAGCGGACGATCACCGAACGTTTGCTGAACCGGTCGGCCAAGAATCCGGCATGCGCAGCTAGCAGGAGATAGGGCAAGACAAAACAAGCCGTACCACCAGCCAAGACAAAACTCTCTTCGCCGCCCCTCTCCTTCAGCATCTGCTTGCCCACGCCGATCACCAGCCAGCGGAAAGCGTTGTCGTTCATGGCGGTCAGCAGTTGCGTGAACAGCAGCCCCAGGAAGCTCGCAGACGCCAAACCGCCTTGGACGGCCTTGCCTTTTTCCGCCAGAACTGCTTCTGAAGAGGAGTCGGTCATCGAGCACCGTCGTTAGAGTCTCAGTTCGTACGGTGAACGCATGTTTCTGGGGTGGGCCCCTCGGCGTCATGTAAGAAAAAGAAACTAACCTTGCCCCAGCCAACGAGTTCCGGTTACAGTTTTCGTCGACGAACAAACCTACGTCAAGTTCAGGAGCGGCAATCATGGGGCGGTTTGGCAGCTTTCTCGTCGGCTTTGTTCTCGGCGGTGCCGCCGTATTTGGCGGTCTGAAGTACCATGTCGTGTATGCCGACAATGGGGTGCATTTTGTTCCCAAAATATACGCCAATTTCGACGAAATCTACGTCGACATCCGCGGCTTCGACCTGACGGACTGGGGCGAGCACAAGTCCCTGGCTGCGGCGCTGGTCAAGGCCGACAAAGCCGATTTGCTCGAAGAATCCGCCGCAAACCAGGTACGCGAATCAGTCGACAGCCTCTTGGAGGGCCTCACCACCGGCGATCAATGAGCGAACGTGATCGCGGAGCCGCACCTCAGGCATTTCTGTAACATCCGTCAAATTCCGCCTCTTCGGTTGGTCTAATGTGACCTTTTCCTCGGATTCTAAAGCGGTCCGATCCAGACGTTCGATACTCGGACATGACGAGTAGCTGATTGTCTGGAGTTGCCATGATGGACTTGAACCGAAACCAATTCATGCTGATCGGTTTGGTTCTGCTGCTGCTGGGTGCCCAGTTGCGCCTGATAGATACGTTCGTGCTAAACGAACGCAGCACGCGTTTTCTTTCCCAGCAGAAGGCGAAAGTCGAGCAGCCGAATGTTTGGACATTCCCCGCGTCCCTAACCGCAAAAGCGCCCCTACCAATGATCCAGCGCAAGAAGATCAGCCCCCCGCGCTGGCTAGGATTGACGCTCATCTCGCTGGGCGCCGTGCTCGTGCTTCACAGCTTGGCGATGAGAAAGCCGGGTTAGCTTGGTTGGAGTTCTACTTTGCCGGCAAGTCTTCGGGAGCTTTTTCGAGACGGTCTCTGATGCGCTGATGCATGATCTCGACCATCAGTGGATGAATGCCCAGCGGCTCGGTCACCACAAACGGTACGTCTGCATGCTGCCGGGAAGCTTCGGCCGCGAGTGCAGGAACGTCTTCTTCGCTATGCCGGCCGGGCAGCAGAAAATACGGGTGGATTACCAGCAGCTTCGCGCCACGGCGCACGCAACGCTCGAAAGCAGTCGATATCGACGGTTCGACCAGATCCATATGCGCCGGTTCGACGATCGCGTACTGGTCTTGCTGCTCGAACGCGGCAACAACCTCCAGCAGCATGCGATTGCTTTGCTCGCGCCGCGATCCATGATCGACCACGATGATGCCAATCTCGTCTGGTGCAGGAATCTGCAATGCTCGCTCCTGTCGGTTCCCGCCATTGGGCCGGTCAGGAGACCGGCCCACAACACTGAACGGCTTCGCGCGACCCTGACATCCGAAGCCCCACACCTGACACCCGAAACCCGACACCCAATCCCCCCACGACCCTACGTCGCCAGCCCGCCGAACAAAGGCGTCGACAAGTACCGCTCGCCCAAACTGGCCATGATCGTCACGATTCGCTTGCCCTTGAATTCGGGTCGGGCAGCCACTTGGGCAGCGGCCCACATATTGGCACCGCTGCTAATACCGGCCACGATGCCTTCGTACGTGGCGAGCTGCTTTCCCCATTCGAAGGCGTCTTCGTCGTCCACCTGAACCACTTCGTCGACCAGCGCTGTGTCCAAGTTTTTCGGCATGAATCCCGCGCCGATCCCTTGAATCCGGTGTTTGCCCGGCTGTCCACCGCTGATTACCGGCGAGTTCTTCGGCTCGACGGCGATCACCTTGAAGTCCGGATTTTGGGATTTTATGTACCGGGCTATCCCGGTAATCGTGCCACCAGTTCCCACGCCGGCCACAATGGCAGCAATGTCTCCGCCCGTGTCTTCCCAGATCTCTGGCCCTGTGGTGGCCTCGTGGATATCCGGGTTGGCCGGGTTTTCGAATTGCTGCGGCATCCAGGCGTCGCTGTCCCGGTCCAGCAATTCGTGTGCCTTGTTAATGGCCCCTTTCATGCCCTCGGCCGCCGGCGTCAGAACCAGGTGCGCGCCCATGGCCCGCAGCAGAGTACGCCGTTCGACCGACATCGATTCGGGCATGGTCAGCGTCAGCTTATATCCCTTGGCTGCGCAGACAAAGGCCAAGGCGATACCCGTGTTGCCGCTGGTCGGCTCGACGATGTGCGTTTCAGGATTGATATGTCCGTCACGCTCGCCAGCCTCGACCATCGAGACGCCGATTCGATCCTTGACGCTATTCAGCGGCTGGAAGAACTCACACTTGGCGAACACGGTGGCATGTTCTTCGGGAACCAAGCGGTTGATCCGAACCATCGGCGTATCGCCAATAGCCTGAGCCGCGTTGCTGTAGGTTTTTCCGCGTGGCATGGTCTTCTACCCGTACGAAGTCAAAGAGAAGAGAAACAAGTAAGTTAGAAGTTAGTGGTTCTCCGCGAGTAAGGCAAGCTTGCTAAGGCTTGATCGTAATCTTTCGGACTGTTGCCAGTTGTCAATTCTCGTTCCCAAGCTCCGGCTTGGGAACGCGCGTTTTGGAAGCTCCAGCTTCCTCGGGCGCGAAGCAGAGCTTCGGGGAAGCCGGTTCCCAAGCCGGAGCTTGGGAACCAGGAAGCTGGCATTTCGCAAGATTACGATCAAGGCCAGCTTGCTCTGCCCGTTTCTTCTGCTGTTTGGCTAAACTCTCTATTTTGTGACGTTCTGACATTGACCCCTGTAGGGCTTTCAATAGAATGTTCCGATTCTCCAGACACCCAGAATTACGTGGCACACATGTCCTCAGACAAAGCGAAGAACCCAGCACAGGATAGCCCAGGGATGCACGAAGCGTCCCGTCGTGAGAAGCTGCGCAAGATTGCGGATATGGGCATCGATCCGTGGGGAGGGCGATTCGACGACCGTTCCTATGTTGGCGACATCCGGGCCCGTGCCGGCGAAGTGAAGCTGAAGACCGAAAGCGGCGAGTTCATCGACTTGCCGGACTTGGACGGCGAAGGCGATTTCGATTTCCGCGCGTGGCTGGCCGAGCAGGGGCCGGCCGAGATGGTCGGGCCCAAGGTACGGGCGGCCGGCCGAATCATGTTACAGCGCAAGAAGGGCAAGCTCCGCTTCGTCGATATCCAGGACTGGACGGGCAAGATCCAGTTGTTCATCGGCAAGAAACAGGTCGGCGACGCGGAGTTCGACTTGGCTGGCCAGTTCGATTTGGGTGACATCGTCGGTGTCGACGGACAACTTCGCCGAACCATGACCGGCGAACTGACGATCTTTGCCGAGAAGCTGCATTTCCTGTGCAAGGCGATCGAGCCGCCGCCCGAGAAGCACCACGGGCTGCAGGACGTCGAACTTAGGCAGAGGATGCGTTATCTGGACTTGATGTATACGGACGGCGCCACCGAGCGATTCCTGAACCGCACGAAAATCGTCCAGTCAATCCGGCAAACGTTGGCCAACGACGGGTTTTGCGAAGTCGAAGGCCCAACGCTGCACTCCATCGCCGGCGGGGCCGCCGCGCGACCGTTTGTCACGCACCACAACACACTCGATCTCGATCTGTTCTTGCGAATCGCTTTGGAGTTGCACCTGAAACGCCTTTTGGTGGGTGGCATCGAGCGCGTCTACGAACTCGGGCGCGTCTACCGCAACGAAGGGATCAGCCCCAAGCACAATCCCGAATTCACCATGCTGGAGGTGTATCAGGCGTTCGGCAATTACGAGACCATGATGGACCTGACCGAGCGGGTCATTGTGGACGCGATCGAGGCGATCGGCGGCCAGTACCAGTTGCCCTACGGTGACGGCCAGATCGACTTTACGCCGCCGTTCGCCAGAAAGACCTACGACGAGTTAATCCAGGAACATACCGGACTGGCACCAGACGACACCGAGGCCATCGCGGCCTATGCGAAGGAACTCGGCCTGGAAACCTCCAATCGCCATCCGGACGTTTTGAAGAACGAGGTGTTCGAAGAGAAGGTCGAAGATGCGCTGAGCGGCCCAGTCTTTGTGATCGACTACCCGGCCAGCATCTGTCCGTTGACGAAACGGAAGAAGGATAATCCGAACATCGCCGAACGGTTCGAACTGTTCATCCATGGCATGGAAATCGCCAATGCCTACACCGAGCTGAACGACCCGGACCTGCAGGAGAAGCTGTTTCGGACTCAATTGGACGGACTGCCCGAAGAGGATTCGATGGCCAAGATGGACCATGATTTCGTTCGGGCGTTACGCCACGGGATGCCTCCAGCCGGCGGCCTGGGTATCGGCATCGACCGGCTGGTTATGCTACTGACGAATTCACCCACGATTCGCGATGTGATACTGTTCCCGTTGCTGAGACCGGAGTCGAAACCGTAGCGGAATTCGCAAGAATTCCGATGGCTGCGCCGCCTGAATTCTGCGAATTCAGCTACGACGTGCCACAACGAGACGGGCCGGACGCCTGTCGCCACAAACACAAAGTTGCCAAAGGATTGGCCATGTACAAACTGCTTCTCTCCTGGCGGTATCTCCGCACGCGCTACATTGCTCTGGCCTCGATCATCAGCGTGACGCTGGGTGTGGCAACACTGATCGTTGTCAACAGCGTGATGGCCGGCTTCACGACGGAGATGCATAAGCGGCTGCACGCCATCCTTTCGGACATCGTCTTCGAAAGCCACAGCCTTGGCGGCTTGCCGGATCCCGATTGGCACAAAGAGGAAATTCGGAAAGTCGTGGGCGACGACTTGGCTGGCATGACGGCCACCGTCCAAGTGCCGGCCATGCTCAGTTTCCAGGTGCGCGGCGAGTGGATCACGCGACAGGTCAATTTGATCGGCATCGACGAGGAGACCTATGCCCACGTAGGAGATTTCAGCAAGTACCTGATGCACCCGGAGAACCGCCAAAAGATGGGCTTCCTGCTTCGCGAAGACGGCTACGACGAACGGTTGCCCGAGTCGGGTTGGAAGTACCGCCGGCTTCGGGTTTCTTACGAGCGTGCCTTCGAAGAGCAAATGCAGCAGATCCGGGAGGCCGAAGCGGCGGGCAATTCCGACAGCGAAGTCGCAGCCGGACCGGCAGGTCCTCCGAGCGATCCGAACGGTTCGTTGCCTGGCGATCCGTATGGTTCGATCCCGAGTGAAGTCGATGAGAGTCAACTGTTCGACGAGGCCAAGGAACAATTCACGGGCGTCATCCTCGGTGTGATGGTCGCCAGTGTGCGGCATCGCGACCCGGATGACAAAGTGCGTGACTATTTCCTCTGCCGGCCCGGCGACAACGTGAACCTCACCTTCCCCTCGGCTCCGCCGCCGGGGGAAGCTCCGACCGCCAAGAGCGCCAAGTTCACCGTGGTCGATCTGTACGAAAGCAAGATGAGCGAATACGACAGCACATTTGCCTTCGTGCCCTTGGGGGCGCTGCAAGATTTGCGGGGCATGATCGAACCGACGACCGGAGTCCGCAGCGTGACTGCGATCCAAATCCGGCTGAAACCGGGTGCCGACCTGAATGCCGTGCGCGATAAGTTGATCAAACGTTTTCCAGCCGATCAATACGCCTATCGCGTCCAGACGTGGATGGATATGCAGGGCCCGCTGCTGGCCGCGGTCAGCATGGAAACCACGATCTTGAACATCCTGTTGTTCCTGATCATCGCAGTCGCCGGTTTCGGCATCTTGGCTACCTTCTTCATGATCGTCGTCGAGAAGACCCGCGACATCGGGGTCTTGAAAGCGTTGGGAGCGCCCAGCGGTGGTGTGATGAGCATTTTCCTCAGCTACGGCTTCTCGCTCGGCACCGTCGGGTCCGGCGTTGGAATGGTTCTGGGGCTTCTGTTTGTCATCTACATCAACGAAATTGCGGACGGTGTCGAATGGCTGACCGGCCGCGAAGTGTTCGATCAGACCGTGTACTACTTCCAGGAAATTCCAGCCATCATCGAACCCGTGACGGTTGCCTTCGTAGTAGCCGGCGCCGTTCTGATTGCAGTGATGGCCAGCGTGCTGCCGGCCATGCGAGCCGCAAAGCTTCATCCGGTAGAGGCGTTGCGGTACGAGTAGGCTTGGGTAGGAACTTGGAAAGTCAGCGGGCGTGTGCCACTGCTTTCGATTGGAGGACGTTGTCCATCTGGCAACGCTCGCCACAATCGAAAGCAGTGCCGTTGAGCGTCGAGATGCGTGAACGGCGCGCGTTCGAGTATGGAGGCCGCGTCGGCGGCACTGCTTTGAACTGTGGTGGGTCCTTTCGCATGGAAAGTCGATCCAGTTCAAAGCAGTGGCACACGCAGAACGCGGGAAGCATGGGAAAGATTGCCGGTGAAACCGGGTAAAAGCTCACCACGCCAGATGCGAGGCCAAAGCAACCTTACACCTCTCAAAAGGAAAGACGCCCTTCCATGACAAACGCGACCTATACGTCCGGCGTGACGAAAACAGAAAGGGCCGAGGCGCCTCCGTTGCTGGAGAGCTTCCTCGAAGTCGACCAAAAGCCGACAGCCGCGTCAGGACGCAAGAAGTCGACGGGGGCCGCCAAGTCCGGCAAACCGCTTCTGGCCGCCCGCAAGTTGCTGAAGAACTACCACAAAGGCAATCACGTCATTCCGGTGTTACGAGGCGTCGATCTGGCCGTCCGGCCCGGCGAGTTCGTGGCTGTCGTGGGGCAGAGCGGGTCCGGCAAGAGTACGTTACTGCACCTGCTGTGTACGCTGGACGGGCCGGACGCCGGCGAAGTCCACTTCGAAGGCAATCGCATCGACAACTTGCCTTCGCAAGCGCGCGACGTGCTGCGTAACCGATACTTCGGTATGATCTTTCAGTTCTACCATCTGCTGCCGGAACTGACGGCGTTAGAGAACGTACTCATGCCTCGAATGATCTGCGACGGCGTCTTTCGCTACTGGCGCAACAAGCGCAAGCACGTCGAGCGTGCCAAAGCTCTCTTGGAAACGGTAGGACTTGCCCATCGCTTGACCCACAAGCCGAGGGAACTGTCCGGCGGTGAAATGCAGCGGGCGGCCATCGCCCGCTCGTTGATCGCCGATCCGCAAGTGCTGCTGGCCGACGAGCCCACCGGCAATCTGGATCGGCAAACCGGCCACGAGATCATGGAGCTGCTCCAAACCTTGAACCGCGAGCAGAACCTCACTATAGTCATGGTGACGCACGACCATGCCATCGCCGGTCTTGCCGACCGCACGGTGCGGTTGGTCGAGGGACTTGTCGAACGCGTCGCATAATGTGATGATTATCAGTTCCGTTTCCGTGCGGCAACGGGAATGATGCCGGCGCTTCACGCTCCGGTTTCATCGCATTAATTCTCCTGGCACTAGCAGGATTGCCAATAGCATAACTTGCTGATTCCTGCAGCGTCCGATGGAAGTTGTTTCATTCGCGATCTTACAAGAGGCCCTGTCTCGAAGTTGCGCACAGAGTGTGGGGACAACTATGTCTTTGAAGGTCTACATCGCCGGCAAGCTGTACGACAAAGAGGATGCCAAGGTCAGCGTCTACGATCACGGGTTCCTCTATGGAGATGGCGTGTTCGAGGGGATGCGCGTCTACGGCGGCAAAGTGTTCCGACTGGAGGAGCACTTGGATCGTCTCTGGAACTCGGCAAAAGCCATCTGGCTGGAGGTCCCAATCTCGAAGGAAGAGATGGCCGATGCCGTCAACGAGACCGTGCGGACAAACGGAATCGACGACGGCTACGTGCGTCTGGTCGTCTCCCGCGGCGCGGGCACACTCGGTCTGGATCCGAACAAGACCAGCAACCCGCAAGTGATCGTTATCGCCGATCATATCGTGCTGTATCCCGACGAGTACTACGAGAAGGGACTCGAGATCATCACGGTCAGCACAATTCGCAACCATCCGACGGCGCTGAATCCGAGAATCAAATCACTGAATTACCTGAACAACATCCTAGCGAAAATCGAAGGCATCCAGGCCGGTTGCGTGGAAGCGCTGATGTTGAATCACAAAGGCGAAGTCGCAGAGTGTACCGGCGACAATATCTTCCTTGTGTCCCGCGGCCAGTTGCTTACGCCGCCCATCGACGCTGGAATCCTCGAAGGAATCACACGCGACGTGGTCATTGAATTGGCTGAAAAGGAAGACATCACGGTCCGGCAAATACCGCTGACAAAACACGATGTGTACATCGCCGACGAGTGCTTCTTGACAGGCAGCGCTGCCGAGGTCGTCCCGGTGATCAAGGTGGACAGCCGCAAGATCGGCGACGGCAAGCCTGGTTCGACCACGCGCCGGTTGATGTCCCTTTTCCGCGAGGCTACGCGCAGCTAATGTCCGAAAGACGCTTTGTCATTCTCACCGAAGGCCACAGCAACCCAACGACGGCCAAAACGGCCTGTTGCGTGATTCGCTATTGCCCCGAACAGGCCGTCGCTCTGTTGGACGCCGAGCAACAAGGCAAGCGAAGCGGTGATCTGCTGGGCGTGGGCGACGTGCCCGTGATCGGCAGTCTGGCCGACGCGCCGGACGCTAACGCTTTGTTGATCGGCATCGCACCGCCCGGCGGCAAACTTCCTGTTCCGTGGCGCCGGCTGATCCACGAGGCCATCGACCGCGGGATGGACATCGTGTCGGGCATGCACGAATTCCTGAACGACGATCCCGAGTTTGCCGCTGCGGCCAAAGCGAGCAGCGCCCGCTTGGTGGACGTGCGCAACAATCGGATAACGGAGATCGCGCGAGGCGAGGGTTTGCGCGAGGATTGCCTGCGGATCCACACGGTGGGCCACGATTGCAGCGTTGGCAAGATGGTTACGGCCTACGAGATCACGAGCGGGCTGAAGCAACGTGGACTGGACGCCAAGTTTGCGGCGACGGGGCAGACGGGCATCGTGGTCGAAGGCGATGGTTACCCGGTCGACTGCATGGTGGCGGACTTCGTCAGTGGCGCGGCTGAGCGGCTGGTAATGGACAACCAACACCACGACATCGTGGTCGTCGAGGGCCAGGGCAGCCTGGTCCACCCGTCTTACTCGAGTGTGACGCTAGGACTGTTACACGGTTGTCAACCGCACGGCATGATCATGTGTTACGAGGTAGGACGATCGTGCCCGCACGGCGTGGATCACCTCAGCCTTCCGCCACTCGGCCACATCATAAAGCTCTACGAGTCAATGGCCAGCATCAGGCGTCCCTGTCGAGTGATTGGCATTGCCATGAACAGCCGCACGCTGACTTCGGACCAAGCAGAAGAGGAACGTGAACGAGCGCGTAACGAGTTCGGTGTCCCGGTATGCGACATCTTTCGTCATGGCGCCGACGAGTTGGTGGAAGCGGTGCTGCAGTTGAAGGACACAAGATGTTGTGGCCCGGTCTCCTGACCGGGGCACGTCCGTGACCGAAGGTCTCCACCTACGGGCACAATGTCCTGTGGGTTGATGAAGCTGGAGACCTCCGGTCAATGGCAGTGGCAGGGTCGGGAGACCCTCCCACAACCGAGGAAGCCCCATGAAACTTGCACTCTACGAATTCGACCTGCCCCTGCGCCACGTGTTTACCATTTCGCGTGGCTCGATCTCCGTACAGAAGTCGTTGATCGTCGAACTGGAGGAAGACGGCCAGCGCGGTTACGGCGAAGCGACGGTGAATGAATACTACGGTGCGACAGTCGAAAACATGGTCCAGGCTCTTGAGAGCGTCCGTGCCGAGCTCGATCAGCACACGTTGAACGATCCTGCAGAGTTGTGGGATGCGCTTCACGCGGCGCTGGGCGACAACCCATTCGCCCATTGCGCATTGGATCAGGCGGCGCATGACCTGTGGGGCAAGAAGCAAGGCCAGCCTGTCTATCGCCTGTGGGGACTCAACCCGGACGATCGGCCGCCCACGGATTACACCATCGGCATCGACGAAATCGACGTGATGGTGGCCAAGATGCAGGAATTCCCCAACTGGCCCGTATACAAAATCAAGCTGGGAACGCCGCACGACCTGGAAATCGTTCGCCAACTGCGCGAGCACACCGACGCCACATTCCGCGTGGATGCAAACTGTGGCTGGAGCGCCGAGGAAACGATCCGCAACTCGCGCGACCTGAAACCGCTGGGCGTCGAATTCATCGAACAACCGCTGCCGGCCGACCGCTGGGAAGACATGAAGGCGGTGTTCGCCGAATCGGAATTGCCGGTCATCGCCGACGAGAGTTGCATCGTCCAAGCGGATGTCGCGCGATGTTACGGCTTCTTCCACGGCATCAACATCAAGCTGGTTAAGTGCGGCGGATTGACTCCGGCACGCCGGATGATCGACCAGGCCCGCAGTCTCGATATGAAAGTGATGGTTGGCTGTATGACGGAATCGACCGTCAGCATCTCGGCTATCGCCCAGTTGTTGCCGCTGTTGGATTACGTGGACATGGATGGCGCACTGCTGTTGGCCGAGGACATTGCCACGGGCGTGACCATCGAACGCGGCGTGTGCCATTACTCGGACGAGAACGGGTCCGGTGTGCGACTGGAGGCGAAGGGCAAACAGATCGGCTGAGGTGTTTCTACTCATCCCTCGTTTAACCCGAAGCCGGAGGCGACGGCGGGAAGTGGGATGGATCGTCCACACGACGCGTCCGCCATCGCCTCCGGCTTCGGGTTAAACGAGACTATCACTCAAAGGAATCCTCACCATGCGTCTGCTTTTGCCCCGCCTGATGTTTCTTGTCTCCGTCTGTCTTGTGTTTCAGCCGTCCGAGGCCCAAGAGTGGACTCGCTTCCGCGGCCCGAATGGCGCAGGACTCAGCGATGCCGAATCGCTGTCGGCGACATGGACCGAAGCGGACTACGATTGGAGAATCTCGCTTCCCGGCCAGGGGCACTCTTCGCCCGTGCTGTGGGGCGACCGGATCTTCCTGATGAGTGCCGACCCGGAAACCGCCACTTGTTACGTGTTGTGCTACTCGGCGACAGATGGCCGCGAACTGTGGCGACGTGACTTCCCATCCGAACCTCATCACTTGCACCGCCGGAACACATACGCATCCAGCACGCCGGCGGTCGACGGCCAACGCGTTTATGTGACTTGGGCCGATCCCGCGCGAGTGACACTGATGGCGCTGGATCACGACGGCAACGACAAGTGGAGCCTGGATTTGGGGCCTTGGACCAGTCAGCATGGATACGGCACTTCGCCCATGCTGCACGACGGCATGGTGATCCTGAACAACTGCCAGCAGGCCGACCAATTGGAACCGGGCCAGAAGCCGGGTAAGAGTTTCATGATTGCGGTCGACGCCGAAACCGGTGAAGAAGTCTGGCGCACGCCTCGCACCGCTATTCGAGTCTGCTACTCGACCCCTTCGATCTACCGTCCGGCAAGCGGAGTACCAGAACTGATCTGTACCAGCACGGGCGAAGGAGTCTACAGCCTGGACCCAAAAACGGGCAAAGAGAATTGGCGGGTCGCCGATGTTCTCAGCATGCGCGTGGTCAGTTCGCCCTTGGTGGCCGGGAACGTGATTTTCGGCAGCACGGGCTCCGGCGGCGGCGGCAACTACGTCGCAGCGGTTCGTGCGGGGAAGGAACCGGAATTGGCCTACAAGATCAAAACCAGCGCCCCGTACGTTCCCTTGGTTGTGGCCAAAGACGGACTGGCGTTCCTGTTCTACGATCGAGGAATCGTTTCCTGCATCGCCATCGAGAACGGGGACGTTTTCTGGCGGGAGCGAGTCAGCCGTGGTTTCTCGGGTTCGCCCGTGATTGCCGATGGCAAGGTCTACTGCATCGGCGACGAAGGCGTGGTCTACGTGCTGGCCGCGTCGAACGAATTCCGGCTGCTAGGCGAAAACGCACTAGGCGAACCGACTCGCAGCACGCCCGCCATTGCAGGGAATCGAATCTACCTCCGCACGCTGTCTCACTTAACCTCCGTCGGCGCAAGAGCCGAGTGAACGGTGAATCAAACCTAGCCCAGGGCGTTTTACGTTCTCATCTTGCGGGGACTGTACCGTCGCAACCCGATGCGAGGGACTTTTTCGAGGATTCCCCCGCTCACGCTTCGGGTTTCGATGCCGTTACAAACTGTGTAGCTTGAACAAATCAAAAGCCGTGATTACAACAGCCCACTGCTTGACACGGACCCCCTCGATATACGACGATTCGGTTAGATTCCGCTTCCATCGGACTACGCTCTGCGGAAGCAACGCGGACCTCCCCCCAGTCCTTGCCAGCCCATCCTCATGAAGGAGAACCACCATGCCAGATAAGTCGCCTTTCTCGCGTCGCCGATTTCTCAAGACGGCGGCCGGGGCCAGCGCCTTGGCAGCCGTGCCGTATTTCGTCCCAGCTTCAGCACTCGGTAAGGGCGGCGCGGTGCCGCCGAGCGAAAGGATTATTGTCGGCGGCATTGGTATCCAGAATCGCGGTAGGCACGACCTCGGATGGATCATGCGTAGCGCGGAAGTGCAATTCGTCGCCATCTGCGACCTGCAGAAGAAGCAGCGATTGGCGGTCAAGGATATCGTCGACAATCACTACGGCACGAAGGACTGTGCCATGTACCCGGAGATCAACGGCTTCCTGGAAGCGCGGCCGGACATCGACGCAGTGCTGACCGCCACGGGCGATCGTTGGCACGCGCTCGCCTCGATCCTGGCCATGCGGGCGGGAAAGGACGTTTATACCGAGAAGCCCTCGTGCATGACGATTGCCGAGGGGCGAGCCGTGGTGGAGACGGCTCGTCGCTACGGCCGCGTCTATCAGACGGGCACGCAGCGGCTGAGCGAGGCCAACCACGTGTTCTGCATCGAAATGGCTCGGAGCGGCCGTCTCGGCGAGATCCACACGGCCTACGCCCATATTGCCCCTTGGGACGCGGCCGAGATGCGTCACGATTGGCTGCCGGCCGTCGAAGAACCGCCCAAGGACGAGGTGGACTGGAACGCTTGGCTCGGCGCATGCCCGTGGCGGCCCTATAACCCCAGCTACGTCCGCGGCGGGTGGCGGGGCTTTTACGACTTCCACACCAGTTGCATCGGCGAATGGGGGGCTCATACGTTCGCCCAGGCCCAGGCCGGTTTGGGCTGCGGCGAGCTGTCGCCTATCGAGTACGAATACGTGGCCAATGACAGCGGCGACGGGATGGTCACTCACTTTGCGAATGGCGTGAAGATGATCCTCTCTCGCGGGAACAAGTACTGGCACGGTTCCTGCGGCGAGCGGTTCGACGGCAGCGAGGGTTGGGCCGCGGCCGCCGACGGCTATAGGCAGCCCGACGTGTCCTCGCCGGCCCTACTCGGCGAGTTCAATCGCGTCATCAGCCAGTATGTCGCCCGCACGGGCCGGTCGCTTGATCATATGCAGAATTTTCTCGACTGCGTCAGGAGCCGCGAACAGACGGTTGCTAATCCCAAGGTCATGCACCATTCCATGACCACCGTCCACGCCGCTAATATCTGCATGTGGCTCAAGCGGAGCCTCAAGTTCGACCCTGCCACAGAGGAATTCGTGGGTGACGACGAGGCCAACAGCCTTCGCTCGCGAGCCATGCGGGAACCGTACGTTTATTAGCGTCGAGTGGAACGCCTTCACTGGTCCTGTCCCTGCTACTTTCCTTACCGTCAACGGGAATTCGCCACCATGTGGAAAAGCAATATGAAAAGATGTCTAGTCCTGGCCGCAGCCCTACTGGCCAACACCGCTGCTTACTCAATCGCCCAGGAAGCCGAGTTGCTCGCTGTGCTTCGTTCGGAGGCGACGCTGCAGGAAAAGTCTGCGGCATGCCGACAGTTGGCCCGCATCGCCACCAAGGACGCGGTTCCCACGCTGGCCGCGCTGCTGGGCGATGAAGAACTATCGCACATGGCACGCTATGCCCTGGAAGGCATCCGCGACCCCTCGGTCGACGACGCCCTGCGGGATGCTCTGGGCAAGGTCCAGGGCCCGCCGCGGCTGGGCGTGATTGGCAGTCTCGGCGCGAGACGCGATGCCAAAGCTGTGGATGCTCTGGCCGGACTGCTCAAGGACACCGACACCGCAAGGGCCGCGGCCCGCGCGCTAGGCAACATCGGCACACCCGAGGCCGCGAAAGCCTTGGGAGACGCACTGCCCGACGCGTCGGGCAGCAGCCAAACGGCCATCTGCGAAGGCCTTCTTCGCTGCGCCGAGGCATTGGCAGTGGATGGCCAAAGCACATCATCGCAAGCCATCTACGATCGCTTGCGCGGTCCGGCGGATGCACCGCCGCAGGTCCGCGCCGCGGCTCTGCGGGGCGCGATCCTCGCGCGCGGCGAGGACGGCGTTCCACTTCTGGTGGAAGCCATCCATGGTTCGGACTACGCCTTGGCGGCTGCGGCCGTGCGTGCTGCCATGGAATCGTCCAGTCCCGAGATCACCGACGCGCTGGTGGCCGCATTGCCCAAGGCGTCAGCAGAACGGCAGGGGCTGCTGATCCTGGCACTGGCCGAACGCGGCGAGGCCCGAGTCTTGCCGGTCGTCCTCAAAGCAGCCACGGGCAGCGATGGACAACTTCGCATCCTCGCGTTCCGCGCCTTGAAGCGAGTCGGCGACGCCGCGTGTGTGCCCGCGCTGCTCGAAGCGGCGGCCGACGGCGGCGACGAAGTAGCGCAAGCCGCGATGGAATCGATGGAAAGCCTGCAAGACAAGGCCGTCGACGATCAGGTGGCGGAGCGACTGTCCGAGGCCCAGGGGAAGATGCGAATCGTGCTCATCCAGTTGGCCGGTCGGCGGCGTACTGCCGCTGCCGCTCCTGCACTGTGGCTGGCTGCCGATGACGCGGAACCCGCGGTCCGGACCGCAGCCTTGGCCAGCCTGGGTGCCGTGATTGAAACGGCCGACTTGCCGAAGCTGATCGCACGACTCGCTGCCACCAAGGACGAGCGGGAGGCGGCTGCCTTGGACAAGGCATTGTGCGAGGTCTGCCTGCGTTCGGAGGATCGGGAAGCCGTCGCCGCGCAGCTTGTCGCGGCTTTGTCGGCGGTAGATGAACCGGTGAAGGTCAGGATTCTGGAGACGCTCAATGTCGTTGGCGGAGCAACGTCGCTCGAAGCGGTCGCCACAGCCGCGCGATCCAACAACGAGGAACTTCGTGACGCCGCCTTCCGTGTGTTGGGTCAGTGGAAGTCGGTCGACGCCGCGCCCGTCCTGCTGGAACTTCACAACACCGTGAACGATGACCGGCTCAAGATCCGCTCAATCCGAGCGTACATCCGGATTGCCCGACAATTCGATATGCCCGCCGACCGCCGAGCGGCGATGTGCCGCACGGCCTTGGAAGCCGCGGACCGCGACGCGGACAAGCGTCTGGTGCTGGAAGTCCTTCTTCGCTATCCCAGCGAAGAGATGCAGGCGGTCGCCCTCGAGGCAGCCGAGGTTCCCGCCCTGAAAGAACAGGCATTGTTGGTGGTGATGGGCATGGCGAGCAAGGGCATCAACCGGGCCGAGCTTGGCAGAGCCTTGGCGCAGGCTGGTCAGAAGCCGGTGGAACTGGAAATCATCAAGGCTGAATACGGCGCCGGCGCGAAAATCAAAGACGTCACCACGATCCTCCGCAAATACGCCAAGAACTACCGCATCATTTTCCTGCCCAGTGCAAGTTACAACCAGAGTCTTGGTGGTGACCCGGCTCAGGGTATCGTGAAGCAGTTAAAGATCCAGTACCGGATCGACGGCAAGGAAGG
>JADHUC010000359.1 GCA_016784735.1 Pirellulaceae bacterium
ATTCTGCGCCGCTTCCGTCGCGAAGAGCAAAGGCCGCCGATTCGAGAATCCTGCAAATTTCTCGGTCACAGTCGGGGGCTGTGTGCAGGCAAGAAGTAGCCTGAGATTCAATGGCGCAAAGGCGGCAATCAATCAAGGGCTCGCGCGAACGGCGTCCTGCTTCGGATAAGCGGATTGGACGCGCAGGCGACACAACTTCGACCGCCCTTTCCGACAGCACTGTTCAGCACCCCCAAGCTGTCGAAGGGCGGTCGTCCTTTTGGGGGCCGTGGAACTGCTTGAGAAGACCCTCAAACTGCGGGAGGCTGGCCTGACGGGGAGGCGCCTCGGATCCCCTTGCCGAATGGCACTTGTGGTCTAGCCCTCGCGGTAATTGTTGAACGCGGATATCCTACATCCGTTGACTGTGACGGTAGCGCGCAGACGGTCTATAAGGCATTTCCTCAAGGATCACACCAACGGTGGTGCACCCCGTGACTCAAGATGCAACACAATCGTCATCGGTGTTGACGGCCAGTCGAAGCGATTTGGACGGGGGGGAAGTGTGCCGATCTTCGAGGCGTTCTACTTCGAGCCGATTCCTCCCCGTGCTACTGATCCTGTTCGTAGGCAGCGGGTGTTCCGGATTGATCTATGAAATCGTCTGGTTTCAGTTGCTGCAGTTGGTGATCGGTTCATCGACCGTGTCTCTGGGTGTGCTGCTGGGATCCTTTATGGGAGGCTTGTGCTTGGGCAGCATCGCGCTGCCCCGTATGATTTCGGCAAGGCGGAATGCATTGAGAGTCTATGCGGTGCTCGAGTTGGGCATCGGCGTCATTGGGATCTCGCTGCTATTCGGGATGCCGTACATCGGAAGCCTTTACACAGACTACGCGGGACACGGGCTGCCGGGGATTCTGCTGCGCGCGGCCATTTGCGCGGTATGTCTGCTGCCGCCGACCGTGCTGATGGGAGCGACGCTGCCGGCGATTGCGCGATGGATGGAGACAACCAGGGAAGACGTTGCTCGATTGGGTTTCTTCTATGGTGCCAACATCGCAGGGGCGGTATTTGGCTGCCTGTTGGCTGGCTTCTACTTGTTGAGAGTCCACGATGTGGCGGTGGCCACCTACGTGGCGGCGACGATCAACGCCGTTGTGGCGATTGTCAGTATCGCCCTATCGACGTTGAATGCCCGCCGTGCCACGCGGGCCGACCAGACTGAGACAACCCCGTCGCGGTCGCCTGGCGCATGGTGCGTGTACGCCGCGATCGCATTGTCGGGTCTGACGGCGTTGGGTGCCGAGGTTATTTGGACGCGTCAGTTGTCGTTGATGCTGGGCGCGTCGGTCTACACATTCTCGCTTATCCTTGCCGTATTCTTGATCGGACTGGGCTTCGGCAGCAGTGCGGGCGCGTTTTTGTCGCGAAAACTAAGCCGACCGCGGTTGGCTCTGGGCTGGTGCCAGTTTCTCTTGGCTGGCGCCGTTTGGTGGGCCGTCTATATGATCTCTTGTTCGCTTCCCTACTGGCCGGTCGATCCGTCGCTTGCGACGACCCCGTGGTTGAACTTTCAACTCGATTTCGTGCGTTGCCTTTGGGCCATGCTGCCGGCCGCGTGTTTGTGGGGAGCAAGTTTTCCGCTAGCCTTAGCGGGTGCAGCGTCGCGCGGACAGGATCCGGGGCGACTGGTGGGCGGGGTCTATGCGGCCAATACCATTGGTGCGATCGTTGGGGCGATCGGGTTCAGCATGTTGCTGGTCGCCTGGCTTGGAACGCAGCGATCGCACCAAGTGCTGATCGGACTGAACGTAGTGGCCGCGGTCTTGATGTTCGTGCCGCTCGTTTGGCGAGCCTGGCGGGTCAAGGCATCCGCGTCCAGCGTTGGTGATCCACGCGAATCTGTGACCCGATTCGGTGGGATGTTTGTGGTCGTGACCTTGACGGGGCTGGCCATTCTCCTGGCTACCAAAGTCCCCAAGACTCCGCGCGGTCTAATCGCCTTTGGCCGCCAATTGCCTACTTGGACGTCATGGCCGGACTTCATTTACGTGGGCGAAGGGATGAACGCGTCCGTCGCCGTGTCGGAGCTTTCCGACGGGACGCGCAACTTTCATGTCAGCGGCAAAGTCGTAGCGTCCAGCGAAACCCACGACATGCGGCTGCAACGGATGCTCGGGCACGTGCCAGGCCTGATCCACCCGAAACCGCGATCGGCGCTTGTCGTGGGGTGCGGAGCCGGTGTTACGGCCGGCTCGATCACGTTGTATCCCGACATCGAACGGATCGTTATCTGTGAGATCGAACCGCTGATCCCGCCCGCGGCCGCGAAATACTTCGGGCTGGAAAACGACCGCGTGTTGGACGATCCGCGCGTCGAAGTCGTCTACGACGATGCACGGCACTACATTGCCACGACCAAGGAAAAATTCGATATCATCACGTCCGATCCGATTCATCCGTGGGTCAAAGGCGCAGCGGCGTTGTATTCGCAGGAGTACTTCCAACTGTGCAACGGGCGCCTGAATCCCGGCGGAATGGTGACGCAGTGGGTCCCGCTGTACGAGACTAATCTGGAGGCGGTAAAGAGCGAGTTGGCGACGTTCTTCGCGGTCTATCCATTCGGGACAATTTGGGCCAATGACATCGACGGAGAAGGTTATGACCTCGTTCTGCTGGGTCAGACCGAAGCGACCAAGATCGATATGGATGGACTACAGCAACGATTGGATCGTGAAGACCACCAACTCGTTCTCGAGTCTCTAGATCAGGTAAGCCTGGGTTCGGCACTCGGTCTGCTAACGAAATACGCCGGACGCGGCCCCGATCTGAAACCCTGGCTGAAGGACGCGGAGATCAACCGAGATCGGAACCTGCGGCTGCAATATCTCGCAGGAATGGGATTGAACTCCTACCAGGAAGAATGGATCTACGAGTCTATTTTGGACTATCGCCGATATCCCGAGGATCTGTTCGTCGCGACGGGTCTTCGCGGGAAAGCCCTTCGGGCTGTTTTCGCGCGGCGACCGACGAGCGAATGACACTGGAAACGGGACGGTGGACCGTCCTCATACGGCCCGCTCGCGTCTTTTCCCTGATACGATCCAAATATGCTTGCCATTACGCACGTACCGTCACAACGCATCGACCAATGTAAATGCACGTATGTTGCGCAGACGCCGGTCGATTACGATCGTGCATTTGGCCAGCACAAGGGCTATTGCCGTACGCTCCGTGAATGCGGCGTCGAGGTCCATACCCTGGAAGTCAATCGCGAATTCCCGGATTGCGCGTTTGTCGAAGATACCGCCATTGTCCTCGACGAACTGGCAGTCCTCGCCGCGATGGGCGAAGAATCACGCCGAACCGAACCAGCCGGAATCGAGCCCGAACTGAGACGTTACCGAGAGGTCTATCGCGTTGAATTGCCCGGGACCATCGAAGGCGGCGACGTGCTGCGCGTGGGCAGGACACTGCTGGTCGGTTTGTCTTCGCGCACGAATTCGGCGGGAATCAGTGCGCTCGACACAATCGTCCGCCGCTGTGGCTACCGAGTGGTGGCAGTACCGGTGCGCGGGTGTCTGCATCTGAAGACCGCGTGCACCGCCCTACCGGACGGGCGACTGTTGGTCAATCCGGCGTGGTTGGATGTGCGTGACTTGGGCGATTACGAACTGACCCCCGTTCCCGATGACGAGCCGTGGGGCGCAAACGTTGCCCTCGTGGGCACCAGCGTCTGCGCGTCAGCCGCTCACGTTCGAACGGCAGACAGCATCCGCGAGGAGGGCTTCGATGTCCAGCTCGTCGACTTGTCCGAGTTCGCAAAAGCGGAAGGCGGCGTCACCTGCCTGAGTCTTGTGTTTGATTCTTGAAAGCAAACCCAACGTTACTTGACTCGTGCCTCGGGGTCATCAACTCACATTTCCCCGATAAGTTGCTTATACTATGAAATCGGTTAGAGGTTTGGCCTGAGACGGACATTGTCCCGACGCGGGAGAAAACCGGGGGATCAGGAATCTGTACCGTCATTGTATTACGATGTTTACCGTTTTGTATTCTCTCATGAGGAGCCTCCGATGTTGCTGACCACCAACCAAACACAACAAATGAACACAGCCGTAACTGCGATAGTCACGTTGGCCATTGCCGCGTCACTTGCCGGCTTTGCTGACGCTCAGCAACGAGGGCGTTTGCCGGGTGACGTCGAATTGGAGAAAGGGCCCCTGGGAGCGGACGACTTTGAGAAGAACGCGCTTGCCGTCCTCGCGAGCATTATGGAGAATCAGCGTTACCGCAACGTTCCTCAACACGACGGCCGACTACTACGGATTTTGGCCGAAACAACCGGGGCGAAGAACGTTGTCGAGTTGGGGACCTCCACCGGTTACTCGGGCATCTGGTTTGGCTTGGCGTTGAAAAAGACGAATGGGAAGCTAACCACGTACGAGATCGATGCCGAACGTGCCGCGACTGCCCGGGAGAACTTCAAGAAGGCCGGGATGGAGGACCTGATCACGATCGTGGAAGGCGATGCTCACAAGGAAGTCGCGAAGCTAACCGGGCCGATCGATATCGTGTTCCTCGATGCCGACAAGGAGGGCTACGTCGACTATCTGAGCAAGCTCCTTCCGCACATACGGACCGGCGGCCTGATTATTGCCCACAATATCAATCCGCGCATGGCCGATCCAGCCTACATGGAAGCGATCACCACCAATCCAAAACTGGAGACAGTGGTTCGGGGCGGCATGTCTATCACGATGAAGAAATAGTCGCCGAGCGACCATGTCACTGCTCGTAGCGCCCGGTCCATGCGCAGACACCACTCTCATCCTCTGCTTGCGCCGGACGCTTCCTTTGGCTTGATGAACATCATTTCGGAGGGCGTAACCCAACTGGACCTTAGGTCCACCCTGAACCATCCCTCACTGTTCTTCCGATGGAAGCGGCAGGGCGACCGCGTGCCGAATTCCTTCAGATCGTATTGCGCCCAGGTCTTGCCCATATCCAAGGAGACGATGAATCCCGTGTCCATCGGCGACGCGGGCGCGCAATGCGACGCCAGAATCACGCCGTCTTGGATGATCATGCAGCCGGATTCGACCTCCGGATTGAACAGCCGCGTGTGCTTCGCGGGATTGGTGATGTCGGCCGGATCGCAGCAAAAGACTCCTCGGTCGTACGGCTTGGGGCCGTTCGAGTCGCTGATCCAGTAGACCTTGCCGTCGACGAAGTTGATGCCACCGCATTTGTACCGCGAGTTCGATGCATCCGACACGATGACCTTCCATTGCCACTGGTCCCGGTTCGCGTCGTAAGTACCTCGCAGCCAGTGGCATTCGTGCTTCTCTCCTCGGTCATGGTCTCCCGTGCAAGCGTAAAACGCGTCTTCGGCCGGGTTGTACGTCACGCAGTGAACATGGCGACAAATGACCGGATTGTCGGGATTTCCAAGCGGCGTACCTGTGGTGCCTCCGCCGCCGGAGCCGTTATCCCAATTGCGGGGATTCTGCCCGAAGGAATACGCGATTTTCACGGTCTGGCCGTTGTCGGTCGAGTAGTAAATGTTCACCGGCGTCGCGCCGCCAATCACGTTGCAGTAATTCCCCCAGATAAGCATCTCCGCCCCGTTCACGTCAAACGTATCCACGCCCGCGAGGTTGTGGAAGTACCAGCCGGGATTGGCCGGGTTCTGTGGCGTGTGCTGGAGGTAATCCGAGCCGTCGGTATCCTTCACCGTGATCTCGTTGTACGTCTTCAGGTTGTCGGTGCTGAGGTACAGCTTTGCCAGCGCGCTGAACAGGATGTTTCCATTCTTCAGAATGCAGCTATACACGATGTGCCGAGCGTCAGGAAACGCGATGCTATGCGGCCATGTGCGAGAGTTGTCTTCGGACAGGAACACTTTGCCGTCCGCAAAACCGAACGCCTTGTTGTCGCGCTGCGAGTCAACAAACATGCCGGCCGGCTGCGGGCGATACCAGAAGTGATCCGTCGAAGCGATTTTGGACGGCGGAGCGGCTGAGTCGGAGCCGGAAGCGGCTGCCCCGGTCATCAACATCCCGCCAGCGGCTGCCGCCGTGGTACCCAGGAACCGGCGACGAGTTACTCGTTGTTGTGGCGTCATCATGTTATCCCTTTCGTATTGAGGTATTCAACAATGGAATTCAGTTCGAGCTTCGTACCACGACCACACGCTCGACGTAGATCGCGTTCTTCTGCTCAGGTTTGCCGTGCGGGAAGCCGGGGCCTTCAAACTTGATGTGTGCCCAAACTTCAAACTTCTCTTCTGGTCGCGACGCATCGCCGGCGGACTCGACAGGGAACTGGATGATCCAACTCCAGAAGAAATAGACGTACGTGGATGGCGGAACGGTGACCGGCGGCAGTTTGTACCAGTGGTAACCCGGTCCGGGAACGTCCTCCGGCCGAATCGTGGCGGAACCCAAGTGCCGCTTGCCCGTCGGGGCATAGGCGCCCCAGCCCATCGGCAACTTGTACTTCTCCATCTCTTCGTCGGAAAGCTCCAACCGGTTGGTCAGGCCGGAATCCGCCTCCCTGTCCGGTACGCGTTTGGCCTGGTTCTGCCAATTAGCCGACTGTTCGGCCGTGAAGTCGAACACGTCCTTGGGCCGCAGGCCGCGGAATCGCTCGGGCAAGGGAACCACCGCCGGCAGGGCTAACAGCGGCGTCAATTCCGCGTCGGCCTTCGCACGCTCCGCAGCACGCTGCGACTCCGGGAATCGCAGGTCGATCTGCGCAAGCCAGGTCTCGCGGCAACGGGCCGCAATTGCCGCGCGGTCCAGGGGAATCTGTTCCGGTTGCCCGTCGGACGCCGTCCACTGGCGCATCAGTTTTGGCCAGAGGACCAGACAGGCACGATCCACCGGAAGCCGGGCGTGGCGTACGCGGCGCAGCAACACCGTGTCGCCGCGGACGGCCGTTTCGGCTTCGTCGAACGTGCCTTGGGCACGGCGGAGGAACTCCAGCGTCAGATAGGTGTACTGCGACAACGGCGGAAACCAGTTCACGGTGGCGCCGGCCGACTCTGCGGCCGCCTGGAGTTCGACCAGATAACGACGCACGATCGGGCCAGCGGGGCCGTAGAACCCGTCGGTGAAGTCCACCAACAAGGCCGCTTCATCGCGGTACGGGTCCTCCAGCAATTTGATCATCATCCAGATCTTCAGGTCGCGCAAATCGGCCAGGATCGCATGCTCGTGCTCCGTGAACACGCCCTCGACATTGTGCTCCGCGAAGTAGCGGTAGTCTGTCGCGTAGGTGTGGACGGTAGGTAATGGCAGGCCCGCGTGCGGCCTGTAGGTGACCGCGTAATCCCAGATCCGCAACTGCTTCGAAATCTGGCCCCAGGTGGCCAATCGCTCGGCAAACTTACCGTTGTCAGCATGCGTAATGGGACGCAGCAGATTGGCGTTCGTATCGCACAGCCGCGGCAGCACGTTGTCCCGCGGTCGTAGCGTCTTCGGCGGATCTTCGGTCATCTGATAGGCCAAGGTGTTTACCCGGACCTCTGGGTACTTGTCGCGCACCGCGTCGGCCACGTGATTCAGAAAGTCCACCAACGGGCCCGACTCCGACCCTTCCCGCTTGGTGATCGCTTGGCACGCGTCGCACTGGCACATGCCGCCCCAGTCGTTCTGAGAGATGTCGAAATCCAGCGGGGCCGCGCGTCCGGCCTTCTGGGCTGCGGCCCGCGATTGCTCGATGTAGCCCCGGAGCTTCTCCACTACGACAGCCCTCAGGTCCGGGTTGGTCAGACATAGTTGTGCCCGTTCGGCAGTTCGCTTGCCGCCGACCAGCGAAAACCAATCGGGAAACTTGTCAAAGTAGTCCTTGGGCGGGATGTAGAAGTTGAAAGTGTGCACGCCGTTGGGCGGTCCGTAGTAGACTCCGCTGCCCAGAGTCACGTCCAGGGCCCCAAAGCCCTGCCCGTTGAGCCGATTTCGCGCACCGAACCGGCCACCATCGTGGGCGTACAACAGATAGATGTCACGGTAGCGGAACTTCGGCTCACCTTGACGGTCCAGGGCGGGAACCTGCAACGTCGGCCGCTGGGGCACGTGCTCCTCGTAGGCGTTCCACCAACGCACGCCGACCTGATCTTCCAGGAATCGGTAGACCGCGTACAGCGTCCCACGCGGACGCCCACCCACGAGCACCAGATCCGCTCCGACGCTGCGCACCGCCCAGCGTTCCGGGCCCCAAGTGCTCGGGTCCAATCCCTGTTTGCGGGCAAAGGCCGTGGGCCCGACGTACAGGCACGGACCTGGCGGGGCAGCGGCCTCGATGACGACCGCAAACTCTCCACCAGTCACCTTGTCGAGGTAGCTCGCCAATTCCTGGGCTGCCGTGCGTTCGGCGGGAATCGCTCCCTCGGCCAACACGATGGTCATTTGCGGCTTACCGTCAGTTGCCAGGGTCGCCGCCGACAATACCGATGTCCCGGCAAGACAGAGGGCCACCGTGATCATGGTGTGTCGAGTCAGTGTCGTGGCCAAGGCAATCTCCTCAGATCGGCGTCTCGGGGTGGGTTTGGTCAGTTTTGGTCAAGGTTGGTCTTCTGGTTTGGTGGCGAGTTGTTGGCTTTCCCGTTTGGCGAGCCAACTTGTGGTTAGGCCGCCAATGGTCGCCAAAATGAGCGTCCAGAGGCAGTGGCCGACAACCATAAAGTAAAACGACTGTGACATCGAACCAAGTTGGCCCATCCAATTCTGTAGACTGCACAGCAACCGAGACGTAGGCAAATCCATCTCGGGTTCGCCGTAGACGACTAGCAGGTGGCAAACGGAGAAGTAAAGGAAGCCCGTTATCGCAAAACCCAAGGCGAATGGTCTAGTCGTTTCCCTCACCCTGCCCAGCCATGCGGCAGCCGGAAACACAGCCAATGTCGAAAGATAAACTGCCACCGCCCAATAACGGGAAGGATTAGCTAACGCAGCACAACATAGGCCCAACAAAACGACCACGATCAGCAGCGATCGAAGACTATAACGAAATCGGCGCCTGGGCTTGGACTCGGGCATAACAGCAATCCCTTCGGCCAAAACGGACGATACCAGCATACCATTTTTCGTCCTTCGGAAGAAAGAAAACACTCGCGACAAAGCACCCGTCGCAGGCCCAGCGTATTGGCCCAGCTTCACCTAGCGTTCGCTCGCACGAGTTCCCACTAACCCGTAATCCGGCGCCGCGGGCCGGATTGGGCACTGGCAACGGGCCAGCCGAATCACGAGGACCGCCTGCGTCGTGGCTTCGAGCGAATGCCTAGAACCGGCCGGCAGGCATCGGCGACGCGTCCGGCCCAACGCAATGCGGCGCCGGCTTGAGCCTTGGTGGCGCGGAATCCCGGATACCGGGCCTCAACGGCAAACTGCACCAGGAACTTGAGGCCCCGCCGCAGTGCTTTGAGGTGTGGGTAATCCGGCAGTAGCAGAGCGAGCAGGTCTTCCAGGTTGTGCGTGCGCGGCACGTTACGGCCTAGTTCAACCAAGATCGCCTTCAGGTACTTCTCGGCTGACTGCTGGCAACAGAAACAAACGAGGTCATGCATCGGCGGCTGGCTCGGCGCCAGTTTTCGTGCGCCGCGAAGATCGACCTCGGCCTTCTGCACCCATTCGCGGGTTGTCCTTTTCATACAGGACCTTTCCGTTGGCAATAATCTCCTTCAAGAAGCAGTCGCCGTCCGCCAATCGCCACGCCAAGTTCTTGGGCGTTCGGACCAGTAGGTCCAGGGGAAAATTGTAATCCACAGACAGCCGAATCCGCATGGCCTGGCTCAGTTCATTCCGCGCCGGCATGACCACGAGAATATCCACGTCGCTGTCCGCGTGGGGGGTCCCATAGGCGTGCGAGCCGAACAAAATGATCTTGTCAGGCTGGAAACGTTCTGCCACCTCGTTCGCAAAGCGGCAAATCACGCGCCTGGGCACGTTCGCGCCGCGATACCAACGGGGCGGCGAGTCCATCTGCGTCTTGCTGCGGCGGTGCTTCATAGTCTCATCCTACCACAACACTCGTGAAAGCCAAGTGCGACGGGCCGTTTGCCATAGCGCGGCCGTGGGCCGCAACCAGACCCCATCGCGAACCTGCATGTCGGCCAGCGGTCGCGCCCGACGGCTGAACCACTACACCTCTACACCTTGGCCAACTCCTTGCGATGCGCCCAGATCTTTTCGAAGGCTTGGATGTACTGGTCGACCAGTTCGGGTACATCCTTGGTGAAATACGGCAGCGAGATCCCGCGGCGGTTGACTTCTTCGGCGCCGGGAAACTGGTCGGCGATGACCGGTAGATGGTGCCACCACTGCGGCTCGTGATAGGCCGGGTAGTCGCACTGGAACTGGGCGCCCGCCGCACGGACCGAAACGCCTTCGGCCCTCAGAGCTTTGATGCACGCCTCGCGCGACATGCCGGCTTCGGTCTCGTTGAACAGGAACCGGTTTTGCGTATAGAACAAACGATCGACGTCGGGCCGGTTCTGTTGTTCGTACAGGCCCGGCAACTGGACCAGCCGGTCGTTCAGCCGCCGCGTCTGCGCCGTGCCGTCGGCGTTCCGCTTCGCGAGCTTCTTCAGTTGGCAGCGGGCCAGGGCCGCGGCCATCGGATGCATGCGCAGTTTCAAGCCCAGTCCCGTACCCCCGTAGTTGCCGTACTTGCTGCCGGCGGCGAAGGTGCGCGGGCACTCGTAGTGGCCCAGCGTCGCCGCCCGCTCGTAGTCCTCCCGGTCCTGGTAGTTGCCCATGCCGCCCTCGATGGCCGGCATCGGCTTGCTGGCCTGGAAGCTGAAACAGGCCATCCGGCCCCAGGCGCCCATCGGCTTGCCGTGCAGCGACGCGCCGTGCGCATGGCAGGCGTCTTCCAAGGCGATGAGCCCTTTCTCCTGGGCGAAGTCGCAGATGTGGTCCATGTCGGCCGGCAGGCCTAGGTAGTGGACGGGGAACATCGCCTTGGTGTCTTTCGTCAGTTTACGTTTGGCGTCTTCCACGTCGAAGTTCAGTGTCCGCGGATGGATGTCGACGAAGACCGGCACCAAGCCAAAGAACCGCATCGGCATGATGGTGGCCCAGAACGTCGAGCAGGGAACCATGATCTCGCTGCCGGGCGGGAGGTCCAAGGCAAAGAACATCGCCGTGATCGCGCTGGTGCCGTTATAGTGCGCCTTGCAGTAAGGAAGGCTGAAGTGCTGCTTCCACTCCTCCTCCAGCGCACCGATCGGGCCGTAGTTCGGCTTGCGCACCAGTTCGAGCACTGCCTGTTCTTCCTCGGCACCGTACCGCGGCCACGTGGAGGCATCTTCGTGCGATGCCGTGACGGCTTTGAGGCCGCCGTTGACGGCCAGGGTCTCGCCGCCGGCGTTGGCGGTGCGGGTCAGACAGACACCGGCGGCCACTGCGCCAGTCGATTTGAGGAAGGTTCGCCGTGTGTTCCGAGTCTGGGATCGATTCTCGCTTCGCATGGGTGGGCTCCTTGCAGGAGAGCGTCAGGACGATATACGGAACCTGGACATGGCAATCAGTGTACCATGTTCGGCAGGCCAACGTACGAGTCTAGAGACGAAGCCTCGTCACCCCAGCCAGCGTTTTATGCACTCTACCGGTCCGTGGAAAACGAGCGAGTTGAAGCCGCGATCCGGTCGTGAACATCGTTCCGCGCGAGCATGCTGCGGGGTGACGGGCGTTGCACGACATGGCTGCGTGATCGGAAAAGTGGGCACAATCGACTGCAAGAACCACTCCACCGCGTGATTTCGGCTCCGGCGACAGTGCCAACGGCCGGGAAATAAAGTATGCGCCTTCTAGGGAGCACTGTCATCCGCCGAGAGGAGTTGCAGCGAGACCGTTTGGCCGCGATCGCCGCTGACTTCTTGATTCGATGAAGGGGCAACGTAATGAGAACCTTCCCTGGAGCCCAACAGTTCCTGCTATTGGGTTTTTTGTGCCTGGCCTGCGTCTCTCCACTTCACGCGGATACCGGCCCAGTCCGTTGGATCAAGCAGGACGGTTCGAGCGGCAATCGTTTCGGGACATGGGAGACCGGCGAAGGATACGCCCGCATCTGGCTGAATGGATCGACCAAGATGATCGACCTTGTCATCAACCAGCCCATCGCCCGCGACGAGCGCTCGATCACGTTTCAGTACTTTGGTATTGAAACTCGCGGGAACTCGAACCAGACGTCCTGGTATCGGACGGCGGAAGGGCAGATCGTGATCGACCTTACCCGCGCGTCTCCGACGACGATCGACGCGAACATCCGCAAGACACACAGAATCACCACGCACGTCAGCGGAACCGAGCGTCATCCATACCGTGACAATTGGCACGCGATCCGCTTCGAGAACTTCAATTCGCCGTAACCTTCGGCGAGTCCACCGAAAAGGGGCGATCCGTTATGAAACGATGCATGCGTCTGGGCGGCGCGGTTCTGGCCGTCGTTGCACTGTCCATGGTTGTGCCCTCGACGGGCACGGGGCAGGAGTTCAAGATCGTTGGTGACCCCGTTTTGCCGTATGGCCAGTTGATCGGCAACGGTGGCTTTGAAGATGGTTTTTCCCGCCCCTGGGGAACGTGGGTCGAGCACGAGCCGGGACCGCTGTGGCTGCGGCGGAGTGGATGCGCTGCAGAGGCCGTCGTCGACACACGCGTCGCGAAGTCCGGCAAGCGTTCGTTACACATATCCAATCCGTCTCGCAAAGCACCCGGTTGCTTTGCCGAAACCTGCCAAGTGATGGTAACCGAGCCGGATCGACGGTACCGGATTACGTTCTGGGCGAAGTACGAGGACTTGGCGTCCAGCGGCGCGATTCGTTTCCTGGTCGGTCTGCCGGGGCCGGCGGCCAA
>JADHUC010000360.1 GCA_016784735.1 Pirellulaceae bacterium
AGCGTCGAATGACGCGGCGACTCTGCCCACCCTTCGTCGGATTACTTTGAGAGGAGGTCACGATGGCCAACAAGACTCTGTTTTCCAGCATCAAGAGCAAGTTCGTGCGAACGGACACGTACAACGAGGCCGGAGGCCGGGCGTACAAGTTCACGCCGAAGCATGCGCTGGCCCAGATGGCGGCGACGGGTTGCTTCAATGGCGTCTACTACGCGAGTGCCCAGAGCCAACTGGACGAGATGCACAAGTTGATCGCCCAGGTCGATGACAACGTCTTCCTGGCCAAGCTGGCGGTCTACGCGCGTGAGCGTGCCTACATGAAGGACATGCCGGCTGCGCTGCTGGTCATCCTGTCCAAGCGTGACACCGAACTGCTGCACCGCGTCTTTGATCGGGTAGTGGACAACGGTCGCGTTCTGCGCACCATGTTCCAGATGATCCGGTCGGGACAGTTCGGTCGCACCAGCCTGTCGTCTTCGTTGCAGCGAGCGTTTCAGCGTTGGCTGAACGAGGCATCGGTCGGCAAGCTGCTGTCGGCGTCCATCGGTAACGATCCGAGCCTGCGGGACATCCTGCGGATGGCTCGACCGACGCCGAAGGACAACGCACGGCGTGCGCTGTTCGGCTGGCTGACCGACAAGGAGACCGAGAAGTGGGCTCCGGCCACGGAGGCCGACCTGCCGGCTCAGGTCCAGGATCTGATCGCATACCGCCAGGCGGACACCGCCGAGGCACAGGCGTTGATTCTGAGTGATCTGTCGGTTCGTTGGGACCTATTGGCCGACGCCGCTAAGGGTCCGTTGGTCTGGAAGGCCATTGCCCGCCAGATGGGGCCGCAGGCGCTGCGGATGAACCTGAACACGTTGCTGCGTCACGAGGCGCTCGCGGGCGGCAAGGCGGACCGAGAGATGGTCGATTACGTTGCGGACCGCATCGCGGACGCAGACGCCATCCGGCGCTCGCGTCAGTTCCCGTACCAGTTCCTGGCGGCGTACCTGAACGCCTCGGCTGAGGTTCCGCAGAAGATCAAGGCGGCGCTGCACCAAGCAGCCGAGATCGCGTGCGGTAACGTGCCCGAGCTGCCAGGTCCTGTCGTGATTGGTCTGGATACTTCGGGTTCGATGGGTTGCCCGGTTACGGGTTTCCGTGGTCGCGGTGCCGCCACGAAGATGCGTTGCGTCGACGTGGCGGCCCTGTTCGCTGCGGCGATCCTGCGTCGCAACCCGGACAGCGTCGTGATCCCGTTCGACACGCGGGCGTACGGCGTGCGGGTCGATCCGGGCGACACGATCCTGAGCCTGTCGGAGCGGCTAGCCCGCTGCGGCGGCGGTGGAACCGATTGCTCGATCCCGTTGCGCGAAGCCAACACGAAGCACCGCAAGCGAGCGTTTGCTGGCTGCGTGCTGGTCAGCGACAACGAGAGCTGGGTGTACCGCAACCGCCCTTGGGCGTACGGAGCGCAGGGCGCGACGGGCGTCATGGACGAGTGGAAGACATTCGTTGCCAACCAGAAGCGGCTGGGCGTCAGTTCGCCGAAGCTGGTCTGCATCGACATCCAGCCGTACGGATCGACGCAGGCACCCGAGCGTGCCGACATCCTGAACATCGGCGGCTTCAGTGATGCCGTGTTCAACGTGGTCGCCTCGTACCTGGGTGACGACGCCGGAAGGTTCGTCGCCGAAGTCGAGTCGATCGAGCTGTAATCGAAACGCCCCCGGCCTGAGTGATCGGGCTGGGGGTGTTTTTTGTTTTGCGGTCAACCGCGAACCCTTTGTCCGGTCCTGGTGTCTCAGAAGAAACACCAAGGTGACGGTCCATCGTCAGCGAGCCGTCGCATCTTCACCCCAGTATTTTGCCCAGGAAGGAGGCCAACGATGCGATCTTTCAATCGCTTCTATGAGTCGTTGAGCCTGCGCTCACGCCTGGGTTAGTATCTCTACCGGCCCAGTCGGGCCAGGCTCCTGAACCGCGTATTCCCGGCGTTCACTCACCTCGCCGCTGCCTGGCAAGCCGCTGCGAAGTCCTGTGTGAACGGCCGGTGTGTGCTTTGGTCTCCGTTTTATTAACCCCTTTGAAAGGAGGAAAGAATGGCCAAGGAGACTTTTCGTCGGGAGAAACTAAACGTCAACGTCGGAACCATCGGTCACATTGACCATGGCAAGACCACGCTGACCGCAGCGATCCTGCGCGTACAGTCCGAGAAAGGGCTGGCCGAGTACAAACCGTACCAGGACATCGCCAAGGGCGGCATCGTGCGAGACAAAAACAAGACCGTCACCATCCTGGCGGCACACGTCAAGTACGAGACCGAGCGGCGAATGTACGCGCACATCGACTGTCCCGGTCACGCCGACTACATCAAGAACATGATCACGGGCGCTGCCCAGATGGACGGTGCAGTGCTGCTGGTCTCGGCCGCAGACGGGCCGATGCCGCAGACCCGCGAGCATGTGCTGTTGGCTCGGCAGGTAGGTGTACCTCACTTGGTCGTGTTCCTGAACAAGTGCGACTTGGTGGACGATCCTGAGATGATCGAGCTGGTCGAAATGGACCTGCGCGAGCTGCTCACCAAGTACGGATTCCCCGGCGACAAGGTGCCGGTTATCCGTGGCTCGGCCATGCTGGCGCACGACGATCCGACAGACGAGGAGGCGACTCGTTCGATAGACGAGTTGCTGACAGCTCTGGACGGATACATTCCTGATCCTGTCAGGGTAGTTGACCGACCGTTGCTGATGCCGATCGAGAACGTGTTCTCGATTTCAGGCCGCGGGACGGTCGTTACCGGCAAGGTAGAGCGAGGTATGGTGAGAAGCGGTGACACGGTGGAAATCGTGGGACTGGCCGACCATCCACGCAAGGTGGTCGTGACGCAGGTCGAGACGTTTGGCCAGATACTGGATTCGGGGCAGGCCGGCGATAACGTCGGTTGTCTGCTTCGTGGCGTGGGGCGGGAAGAAGTGGAGCGAGGCCAAGTGTTGGCTGCCGCTGGCTCGATTACGCCCTACAGCCAGTTCGAGGCCGAGGTCTACGTGCTTGCGAAGGAAGAAGGCGGGCGGCATACGCCGTTCTTTGATGGCTACACACCTCAGTTCTTCTTCCGCACAACGGACGTCACCGGCACGGCAGAGGTGCTGGGCGACGTGGACATGGCCATGCCCGGAGACGGCGTCAAGCTCGGCGTCCAACTGGGGCGACCTGTCGCACTGGATGACGGTGCTCGCTTTGCGATCCGCGAAGGCGGACGGACTGTTGGTTCGGGCGTTGTCACAAAAGTGTTGGCATAGCTCGTTCGTAGAGCCCTCCGGGCCGAGAAATCGGCCCGAGGGCGTCTTTCCTTTCCTGGCACCCTGTGTGTCGGGGTGTTAAATGTCTGACGAGGGTTTTCGCCTTTGTCGGACAAGAACAGGTGACACGATGCGTATTCTGTCAATCGACCCAGATCCGATTGCTGAGATCCCCTTCCTCAACGCGGGACGTGGGCCGGGGGGATTCTACGAAGACCGTCTGCCGATCCTGGACGCCGTCGTCGATCGCTTGCCGGACGGCGTGAGCGTTATTATCGCCGCGGCTGACCTCCAAGGTCGCGAGCGGTTCCAGGATAGCCCCAACGGCGTGCCCCGACTGCTGGGCGAGGCCCTGCCAAGTCGGCTTGCCACGGAAATCCTACCTGGAGTGGGGCTAGACACGGGAGGCGTCGGCGTCTTCCTGGCCGGAGATCTGTACACAGTTCCGGCACTGGACCGGCGTGGCGGCTCCGGCGATGTCCGGGCGGTGTGGGAAGCGTTTGGCGACGAGTTTTCATGGGTCGTCGGTGTCGCCGGTAATCATGATACGTTCGGAGCCGACCCAAATGCACCTCCGCGGTTTCCCCGACATCTGCATTATCTCGACAACGATCGTGCCAATATCGACGGGCTCAAAATCGCCGGGCTTGGGGGCATCATCGGCAATCCCAGACGTCCACGTCGCCGTTCGGATGAGCAGTACACCGAGTGCCTGGAAGCACTCCTGCGGCACCGAACTGACATCCTGATCACTCACGATGGCCCCAACGATCCCATTGGCGGACATCACGGTTCTCCACTGATACGTGAGGTTGTCGAGCGATTACGCCCGTCGCTGATCGTACGGGGCCATGCCCACTGGAAACAACCGCTTGCGCGACTTTCCGGCGGCGTACAGGTCCTAAACGTCGACGCCCGTGTGGTTGTTCTGCACGAGTAAGCTACCGCTCGCTTTGTTCGTGATCCAACTCGCCCTCGACAGCATTTGGTCGGTCCTGGGCCGCATCGGTGCGTTCGTATCTGGCGCGGCCTTTTCCATCCAGAGGCTCGATGACCAGCAAATCGTCGGTCATCCACGCGACTCGGCACTCGTGCGTCCGATCTGGATGTGACAGCAGGATTCGACCGTTGGCAACCCGCCACTTCCCCTGCATGACGTCGTCGTACTCGGGATCCGGGCCAAAGGGTCCCCAGGTCACGAGCCGATAGCGGTCGTCGTCGCTGAGTTGAAGCCGACTGCCGCAGGCGAGTCCGCCTCCGGGCGGCGTGCCCGGACCAGCCTTCCAGTGGCCCAGCAAATCGCCACGTTCCACGTGCCAGTGCACGTCTCCCGCTTCCAGAAACCCGCGCAGCCGCTCGTCCACGACGCGCCTTTCAGCCGTGTCCGATTTGTTGATTCGCCAAGCACCGTCGTGCCGTACGAGCCAGAACAACAGCACTCGCTCACCGTCACGAGCATCGTCCAGCGGGCCGGTGACTACCGCCGCCGCTCGCTGGTTGCCCAGGGACCGCTCAACGCGAACGCCTGTGTCACGTTTGGAAGGCAGAAGGACGTCCGCTCGATGGTAGTGGGCCCCAGCGGTCAGGGCTGACGCCTCGTCGCGCTTGCCCGTGCGATGAAGCTCAAGCCAGTGAGCGACGACGGCTCGCGGGCTCTCGGCCGATGCGTCGTCTCGGGGATGGTCATCCGCCAGCGAGACGTCCTGCGATGAAATCGCGGTCAACAGAAACACCATGGCGGCGAGTGTGGTCTGGGAAGTGGGCATGTGCGGGCTCCGTTTTCGGATCCGTCTATTGTATGGCGAAGGGACGACCTAAATCTCAGACGACTCAGACTGCGCGATGGTTTCGGCGAACTCGACTGTTCGATCGAGCTGTAAACGAGACGCCCCCGGCCCGAGTGATTGGGCCGGGGCGTTTTTCGTATCTTCGGGTCAGGCAAGCATAACGAGACCAGGATCAGGGTGCCTCGCAGAGAAGCTCCTTCATCGCCTTGCCGAGCGCATCGCCGATTAGGAAGTAACTCTCGGCGTTTCCAAACCAATGGTGGCCGTGGCCTGTGTTCGGTGACTCGTCGGCCGGCCGCGCAAAGGCAGTGGTTTTCACAAAAACAACCCGGTCTTTGAAATCTGGGCAGGCGACTGCGGCAGACTGTGCTTTCCGGATCGCCAGGATGCGAGGACTGGCCTTCTCACCACCGTTTCCCAGTTCGCCGATAACCACCGACAGATTGGGGCAATCCAAGGCTTTGCGAACGTCCTTGATTAAGTTGACGAGGTTCCGCTCGTACTCGTTGCGTGCCTCGTCGGGACCAACGGCATCGTTCCATCCTTGAAACCAGACAAATCCAACGATTTCGACGCTACGTCCAGCCAACTCTGGGAAATCCGCGCCGAGATTCCCCAGTGTTTCACGGACCTCCAGCAGCATTCTGGTGTAGTACGGCCCTGTTTCACCGCCCGAACTAGGTGGGCGAAAATCCTTGTGAAGACTCTTGCCGCCCCAAGCCGTCTTGATCAGCAACACCGGGGCATCTACAGCATCGCCGATGACGTGTCCGAACTGGAACTCGGGTCCAATGTGATGTGCGCCTGGATAGCCCGCGAAGCCGATAGTCAGTGGACCTTTCTTGACCTCTCTACTCGTCCGGAATCGACACCAGACATCATCACGGACGATCCACCGGCCCTCGCTGTCTTGGATGTGCTTGTATGTCTCGGCCTTCCCCGCACCGCGGATGATCTGCTGGAGTGTACCGCGTCCACCGTTGTAGTACTTCGGGTGGTCCAAACCGACGACCCCTTGCCCTTCCATATTGGCTTGGCCAGCGAGGATGAAGACCTTGACCGCGGCAGGCTTCTCATCTGCTCTACCCGTAGTGACCAGCATCAATATGCCGAGAACCAACGCGACAAGTATACGAATCCGTGATTTCATCGGTGGACACCGGCTAGTTCAGTCCTGGAAGAAGCAAGCGTTGTCGTAGACGGCCAGTGTATCACGTCGGACAAGTATCAGCAGCCAGACCGAACGAGTATCCACAGCAAGACCGCTCGGCCTGGTCGCCACATGAGTAACCTGAGTAATCGGGCCAGGGGCGTTTTCTGCATTGATCGCAGGCTACCGGACATCGTGTCCCGTTTGGAGTCACGTGTGGGTCAGAAAGTGGTTTTCGAGTCAGGGCTGTCCCAGGTCACGCCCTCGCCGACCGTCGCTTGTGCCCATCAACAAGCAGTTGGTAAACCAGAGTATTCGGAAAATCGTACTCAAACCATGGGCCGTCGTCACCGTAGTAGATCCGTGAAAGAGCCGCAGCCACGCCGGGTGACCGAGACAAACCGGCTTCGCAGTGGATCAGCAGAACCTCTACTCGGTCCCACATCTCCTCCACGAAGTCCAGGAGTTCCGCGGCGTGGGACGATGTAAACGAATCGGCTCTGCTTGGGTCCGCGGTATCGGCGAATACCAGTTGCAGCAAACCCTCACGGTTCTCTTCGGACAGCGCAGGGAAGTCGCCAACGGTGGTGATGGAGATAGCTGCCCACGGGCGATCACACCGGAAGAGTTCCGCATTGTACGCCGAGCGCACCTCGAAGTGTTTACGTTCCACGTTCGCTTTTGCCTTCCTGACGACTCGATGTTTCGAGGGCTACGGCGTCTGTTGAGTGCCGCTGTGGGCGAGGGTTGACGTACGCTGCCGCACAACGCACATTAGAGCCGTGGAACTGCTTGGCAACAACCGGCACAGTCCACAGCCAGGAGGCTCTCTGTGACGAAAAAAGACCTTGTCCGCTCTGTCGCTGAAGGCTTGGATGTCGACCAGAAGCAGGCCCAAACGATCGTCCAACGGGTCTTGGACACTGTGCTGGCGACACTAGCGGCCCAGGGGCGCGTCGAGCTGCGGAACTTCGGCGTGTTCGAGGTCAGACGGCGGGTGGCTCGGAAGGCCCGAAATCCCCGAACGGGCGAGAAGGTTGATGTAGCCGAAAGGCCGTGGTCACATTCAAGCCGGGGAAGGAGATGCAGCAGCGGATCGAGGGTGGGGCCGTCTGCGGCGACGGACTCGTTCCTAGCAAGCCATCTCCACCGGCATCAGGAAATCCGCCGCCAGTTCCAGACGCACGTTCTGACAACGTTCAAGATAGAACTGGCGAGGCTCTTCGCGGCTGAGACACAAAGCAAGGAATCGCTCTCTGCCCAGGAATCGAATCGGACTTACGATTCGGTGCGTGTTGACACCCTTGGCGTCGGTGTAGTCGAACTCGATGACCAGATCGTCCGGTTGATGCATGGCTCGGTAGATTAGCTGACGCATTTTGTTGCCTCCGGGATGAAATGGCTGGATCACTACCAATACTATCCGTCGCTGTCATGACACGTCTGGTCACGGCGACGGGAGATTTTCAGAAGAGTTGCACGTTGGCCAACACTGCCTCGCGTACCAAACGGGAAGTTGGACAAGGCTGTTTCGGCGAGATTCTGGTCGTCTACTAGACGTCTGGTAACGCCAGACGCGCCCAGCGCCCGACACTGGCCACGCGTTGGCCAACGGACCTACCTACCGCCCACGGTTCACCGAGTGCAATCTTCATGTTGACGCCACCGTGGCACGAAGCCATACGAACTCGACGGCGTAGGCATCAAAATCCTGGAGTTGAGCGAACTGTCTGGCGAACGGCCCAACGTGGGCACGTTTCCAGATGCCGACGAATTGCTGTTCGTCGAGAATGTCGATGTAGTAGACGGCGACTCGGCTGTGGCCAGTGTCGTAGACTCGTAGATGTGCGGTCAGTGGTGATCGGTTCATCGGTCGGCCCTCCTCTCTACGGAAGACATCGCCTCTACTATGTTAATTGCCGCAAGGCAGGTTATCCCGACAGGTTTTTCCTCCTATTTGTCAGTTCGCACCGTGCTTCGCAGTCTTGGGTAACGATTCCGAATTCTCACTCTAACTAGAACGCGTAATCCGGACCTGTCGGGGCCACAACAGCGTCCTGCTGATCGGGTATTCCCGCAGACCGTTGCTCGCTGAAGGCCGTCACCCTCGAGCCCTGCCATTTCGGCATTTGGCAAGTTCACGCGTCAGCTGAACTACTTTGAGGGGCTCGTCAAGTCATCCCGCGGCCGCTCTGCTCGTTTTCGGCTCACCGCGAAGGTGAACGGTTGCCAGTTTCTGTCGGGCTCGGGACGATCGGAGTCTCGGCCGAGTCGTCAGCGCGCGACACTGGCCACGCCTTGGCGACAAACCAACTTCCCGTTCTACGTACGCCTTTCGCCCAGAAACGCAATACGCGCCAACGTGCTGCCACGTGGGCGGGGACGTGACCGCCCTAGCCCGCCATTTCCACCAGCATCAAGAAATCCGCCGCCGGTTCCAGCCGCACATTGTTGCAGCGTTCCAGGTAGAACTGGCGGGGCTCTTCGCGGGTGGAGCACAATCGACTTGGTCTATTACGCAGCAGTCCCGTTTAGCAACTCGACTACAGCGTGATTCTGCTCGAACATCTCCACAACTATTCTTACCGCCGCGCTCGCATCGTCAGCAGGCAGGTCAAGCAACTCCCGCGGCGGAATGCGCCGTGTAAGGCATAGGTAAGGCAGCGGTATGCGCTGGACGGTTTCGGCGAATGCCATCCAGGCCATGCCGCCAACTGATTCATCAGCCAACAGCGAAGAATGAAGCCGCATCTTTGGCGTGTTCTCGTAAAGGCTGGCCTGCACTTGCTTCCGCTCCTGCAATACGAGTTCAAACGGTTGATACGCGTGCAGGTCCTGCAAAACGGCCCGAAGTGCGTGGGCAGATTGGCTGAGGACGGCCTTGATGCGGTCGGTGGCCGACTTGAGTTCCGAGTTGATGAAGACTCGCAGACCATCAGAACTGATTGAAATCGTCTGGTGAGAAAGCTTTCGGTACTTGCCGTCAGCGGGACCGAAAGCTACCCAACAGTACGAATTAGACTGCTTCAACGTGCCCACATCGTAACTGGAATAGAAAGGTATGGATTTGCAGAGTTGTTTCTGCACTCGTTCCGCGAAATCCGTCATCTGACCACGCCCCCAAAGTCGAGCGTCGTGATCATCATGGGAAAGGAAATAGTCGAAATGCTCGCATCGAAAGCCATTGAATCCGCTCACGTCGCTGTACTCCAGGAATTGGATGAACTGTTGCACGAGAAGCGCGGGGGCACTCGTCAGACCAGACGATAGCTGGTGGAAGAAGCGGTGAACTTCCCGCCACGTTTTCAGGACCACCGCTGGTCGCGAGTGCCCGGTCGACTGTAGCCGCGCAAGGTGCCCCTGCATTTGTTCGTCCGAGAAATCACCGCTGACCTTGCTCTCCACCAGAACAGCAAACCCGTCGCCGTAAATCCACGCATCAGGGATGCTCTCGTACGCCTCCATCGCATTTTCGGTAGGCGACCATTGCGACGGGTGTGTTGCTATGCCCAGCAAAACGCGGCACCGCCGCTGTGCTGCGCCTCCAGATGCCAAGTCGCGTCGCTGGAGCAGGAACGCGGCATCCCTGGCGTCCGTCACGCCAAATTCGGCCAGAAAGGGACGCCACACGGTCTCGCCGCCGAGGCGCAACGTGTTGACGAGGGCCTTGGTGATGTTGTTCTCCAACTGCCGTTCACGATCGCGGTCGTCTGTGTTCGGTCCGCGATAGCTGTAGAACAGGTTGTGGTGAAGGTCCATGGGCAGGCGCCCTTCGTGCGTGGAGAAACGACGTTTCTCCATTATCCGGACAAACAGCAGGGCATATCGTAACATACGGCATGGCGAATTGCACAAGCACGACCGTCGCGTCTTCCGTATGACCGCCCGTCGGTTCGGCGCGGTCACAGTTCGAAAGCTGCTTGCGATGGTGATCTGCAGGGCGGATAATCGCCGTACGAGCGGTAGCCGTTTGGGCGTTCTGTCTATGTCTGTCCGAGAATGAAATGAACATCGCTATCGACGTCGATCGAGGGAGATGTGCGGCAGATCTGCTGCACCTAGCCTTCGCCACGAGTGGCATCCACGGGCGGACCGATATGCCCGAGGACATCATTCCCGAAGGCGTGCAGAAGGGGACACTTGAGCACATTCTGTTCATTACGCTGGTGGTGGCCGCTATGCAGACCGTCGAGCTGGCTAACTACGAGCGGGAACTCCGACCGATTGTGGCAGTGGCGGATGGGGGGCAGCAGAGGAGGATGTGGGGCGAGTATTCGCTAGGACTTGTGGGAATCGCTCTTCCCGTCGGTGATAATGTGGTTCGCTCCGTCGTGCGATCACCTGCCACCGTCCCAGTCAAAGGAGAACACGAAGATGACCAACATGCCGGATCATAACCTGATGGTTAAAGGTGTCGTCGCGGCGATGCTGGGTCTCATTAACGCGTGGCTATTGCCTCCCCAGACGGCCAACGCCCAGGATACGGCCGCCGCGGGCGCAAACGCGATCGAGGAACAACCAAAGAGAACGCTCAAAGCCGGCATGGCAAAGACTGTCATTACGCCTCCGGTGGGCACCCAGTTGTCTGGCTACAGCGGCCGGACAGATCCTTCTACCGAGGTCCTGGATGACCTGAATTCCAAGGCGCTCGTCGTTGATGACGGAAAGCAGCGAATCGCACTGGTGGTGTGCGACATCATCGGTTTCCGCATCGACATGGTCAACGAGATACGCTCAATCATCCAGCAGCAGACGGGCATCAAGCCCGACAACGTCATGATCACGTGCACGCATACTCACTCGGGGCCGAATCTAAGAGCTGCGGACGCGGCCTACGTAGAAAGTCTCAAACTCCACGTAGCCAGGTCGGTGGCCGCCGCTGCCAACAGCATGAGAGAAGTACGGATCGGCGCCGCCCGAGGCGAGTGCCGCGTCGGCGCCAACCGGCGACATCCCAACTCGCCTACCGGCCCCTACAATCTCTACAAGTATCCCGCTGGGATCATGGACCCGACCGTGATGGTGTTGCGAGTAGAAGATGTTTCCGGAAACGTCATCGGCCTGATCACGAACCATGCCGGTCATCCTGTGGCATGGGGTCACCGTGAACTGGGGATTTCGCGCGACTACCCCGGCTTTGCCTTGGACGTCGTCGAGAAGGTGTGGGGCGACGACGTCGTGACCATTTTCCTGCAGGGCTGCTGCGGCAACCTGAATCTGAATTGGATTTGGGACAGGCCGGAGCAATCTCCCATGCCGCGACGCAGTATGCCCATAGAACGCGAGCCGCGACTCCGAGAGGTCCGACGCTTGGGCCGCATTCTCGGAGGCGAAACACTCAAGGCCGCCGAGACCATTACTGACTTCACATCGGATGCGGTGGTGAAAGCCGCTCGCAGAGATGTCGAGGTCCCCATTCGGAAGGACTTGTCGGAGAAGATGCAGGAGCGGGTCGCCAAGGCAAAAGAGGAACAGAAGCCGATGGAGCCGGGAAAACGCGGAAGCGTTTACGACGCGGTGGCGGCGGGCAAAGAAACGCTGAGGACGGAAGTCCAGGTGCTGCGCGTCGGCGAATACTTCATTGTCGGCCTGCCGAGCGAGGTCTTCGTCGAGTATCAGATCGAGATTCGCCAGCGGTCCGGTGCGGATTTCACCTTCGTGAGCGAATTGGCCAACGACTCGATTTCCTACATATGCACTCCAAAGGCATTTGAAGAGGGTGGCTACGAAGCACGGAGTTCTAGCCTGGCGCCCGAAGCCGGCAAGACGCTTGTCGACGCGGCCCTCAAGCTTGTGGACGAGTTGAAGTAGGAATGCCGTCGAACATCCGATGTGTCGCATCGTCAAGCTCTGCTCGTGGGCTACGAAAACGCAAGCTGATCCGGTTCGATGGGCCGGCGAAGACGGGGTGTTATAGGTTGGCGGGAGAATATCGGCCTTAAACAGGAAAGGGGTCGGACGATGCTACGAACTGCCCCAGTCAAGCACGAACTGCCACTGCTCTTCCGTCTCCGGCGAGTTGCGATCGCCACGTTCGCGATCCAGTTGGCGAAGCCGGGCAAGAACGTCGAATACGTTGTCGTGCGTCGCGAACTCGTGACGGAGTAGCCAACAACCGATCACTGTGCCCGTACGGCCGACACCGCCCCAGCAGTGGACGTAGACTGGGCGGCCGGACTTGAGCGACTCGTCGATCGTGTCGAGGATGGTCGCCATCAGATCGGTGGTTGGAATGCAGAGATCCCGGATCGGGAAGCGAACGCAGGTCGCATCGGGGCAGAGTTGTCTTACCAGATTCCGGTAAGGGGCGAACGGCCGGCCTTGGGCGTCCGTCTCGTCCGGCTCAATCAGGTTCATCAACGTACGAACGCCGGCATTGAGTATCGAGCGAATCTTCTTTTCATGCCGCTCTGGCTCTGGGGTGGTAACGCGCAGGAGAAAGGGAACCAGTTCAGCCGAGAAACGTGCATGAAAATCGGGACCACTCAACCTCCGCTCGGGCTCGACAAAAGGGGCCGCCCCTTCCACCTTCACCGTCGCACCGCCCCCATGAAACGCA
>JADHUC010000361.1 GCA_016784735.1 Pirellulaceae bacterium
CATCTAGTCGGAGGTGATCTCGAAGATCGCCTCGACTTCCACGGGAATGTTGCCCGGCAGTGACCCTGCTCCCACTGCGCTGCGGGCTCCGATGCCGGCGTCTGGGCCAAACACTTCGGCCATCAACTCGCTGAAGCCGTTGATCACGGCAGGCTGGGCCTCGAAATCGGCTGTACAGTTCACCAAACCGAGCGTCTTCACCACGCGCTTCACTTTGTCCAAGCTGCCGAGCCCTGCCTGCAGCGTGGCCAGAATCGCCAATCCGGTTTGCCGCGCGGCGTTGTAACCGCCCTGCTGATCCAAGTCCGCGCCAATTCGGCCTTGGATCAACGACCCGTCCGATTTCACGGGCCCATGGCCAGACGTGTACGCCATGTTGCCGACGATCAGCAAAGGCTTGTAGACGCCCATTGGCTTTGGGGCAGGCGGGAGTTCGAGGCCAAGTTCTTTGACTTTTTGCTCTGCGCTCATGGCGATTATCCTGTGTGCGGAAATTCGAATGTTGACGGCGAACAGTATACCAGGACAATAACCGCTTGGCGATTATCCGGCGTCCGTTTGCCGTGTGCTCGACGCCCCGCCATCAAAGCAGAGAAGCAGGGCCGGAAGTATCAGCACTCCTGCCGCCAATGCCGTAATCAGAGCAACGCTGGCCAGAAGGCTGAACAGTCGTATGGCCGGCAATTCGCTGAGTAGCCCGGCCCCAAATCCGCCGACCAAAGTCAACGTCGTGACGGTTAGAGCGACACCGACTTTGCTCGCAGCCCGCGTGATGGCTTCGTGCGTGTCCCGCGTCTGCTGCCTTTCGATACAGTATCGACTGATCAAGTGGATGGTATCGTCCACCGCAATCCCCAGACAGATGCTGAACGTGGTGACCGCCGCTACCTCCAACGCCCCGCCGCGCAACAACAGCACGACCGCTGCACCGGCCAAGGGGAGCGCGTTGGGCAGGATGCTTATCAGCCCAATACGAACGGATCGGTAGGAGACGCTAATGACTGCGAAAATCACCACAGCAGCCAACGCGAGACTTCGCGCCAGATCCACGATCATCAGGTTGACATTTCGCGACCCGACGACGGTCGAACCCGTGAGGCTCAATCGGAAGCCGGGGTACTTCTCTTCCAGTTGTCTCAGCTCTGCATCCACCGTTGCATAGACGGGCGCCAGAGCGCGGGCGCCCAAATCCGGCGTTTGGACGTTCACAACGGCTTTTCTGAGTTTGCGGCGCACGAGACGGCCCACTACGTCCTCCGGCACCGAATCCAGATACTTCACGCCCGTTCCCACACGGTTCTTACGGTGTGGAATGGCCATCAATAGATTCAGAATCGAAAACGGCGTACCCAACTCGTCCGGTCGTCCGAGCACGTTATGAACGTCGGCCAGTGCTTTCAGCACTTGCGGTGAGTCAAGATCGTGGCCTTCGGGCCAGTCCACTACCACATAGGTGTACAACGCGCCGCCGAATACTTCGTCGCAGTGCTGCAACGACCGATAGGACGAACTATGGGCCGGAATGCCGTTGTAGATGCGGTTGTCGGGTTCCAAGCGAAGTGTCAGAAGGACCAACGCGACGGTGACCAGACACGCTGCAGCCGTAATCAACTTCGCGTGGTGGGTAATCCAGCCGATGATGGGAACCAAGAACCGTTGGGCGCGGGCTTCGGTGGAAGACTGTGAATTGCCGTCCGCGAGGTACTTACCCAGACGCGTGCTCGCCGATATGGCCACCAGTGGCACCACGGCAAAGAAATTCAACACGGCCCCCGCCGCGCAGGCCATTCCAAAACGTTGGATTACGTCGATTTGGGCAACAATCAGCGAGCCGAAGCCAACAGCCGTGGTCACCGACGTGAGAAAACAAGGCAGCGCCAGGTGTCGTAGCGACACGGCGGCCGCTTCCTTGGGTGTCAGACCCTGCGCCTGGCCACGGCGAATGTCCATCATGAAATGCACGGCATCGGTAAAGCCCACAACCATGACCAGAGTCGGCAGGATGCTGTTGAACGAATTGATCGATTCGCCGACCAAGCCCAAGACGCCCAACGTCCAGAGCGTCCCAACCGCCGGCGGAAGACAGACGATCAGCACTGCCACCGGTCGCCGAAAGAGTAACGTCGCGATGACAACGGCGACGATCACGCCCACAGCCGTGAACTTGATCTCCTCTCGTTGAATGCAGTCGTAGATGTCCGCACGCAGTTGAGGAAGTCCGGTAATCGAGGCTCGGATTGTCGAACCGTCGATCGAGCCATCGACAACTTCGCCAATCTGTTCGACCGTGGGCCGTATCTCGGCAGTCGAGACCGCTTTACCCACCAATCGCGCACTGAGAAGCGTCGTTGTGCCGTCGTTGGACAGAAGTTGCCCCGCGACCAACGGGTGCTTCAAGGCTCGCTGACGAGCCTGCACGAAGGCTTGGTCGTCGGCATCATCACGCGGCACGAGCGGGATCTGGATCCGGCGAAACACGCCTGGGGCCGGGCGACGCACGTCCAGAATGGACTGCACGCGATCCACGTCCGGCAACGCGGCGAGGCCGTCGACCAAGCGGCGGATCACGGCGACCGACTCGCGCGAGAAGAGGTCGTCTGATTGCAGCACGACCACGCATTCGTTATCGTCCGCGCCAAACTCGTCGAAAAACTGCTCCAGCCGCCGGTAATCCGGATTGTCGGCTTTGAAAATGTCAGCCAGATTGTCGTTGATCGAAAGCTGAGTGACACCGTAGCAGGCGACTAGCGTAAAGGCCCCCGCAATGATGGATATCGCAACGCGATAACGAAAGAACAGGTCGATGGCGATAGGAGCGAAGCGACTGGTGTTCAAAGCGCTCTTCGATTCTTAAACACTTGCTGTAAAGTGTTGGTGCGTAGGAACTACCGTCACTTCTTCAGAAGATCCGGACCGCTGCCAGCCGCTTTTTCGTAACCGCCACTGTCCGATTTGACGTATTTCGTAAATCCCATCCGATCCAACTTCTTGTCGTCCGCCAACGCCCGATCGGTCTTCATGGGCGAGTGTTTTCCAGCAATACGAGCGGCCAAGATCACGCGTCGCACGGGAACGCCCGTTTCCGGATGCTCCGTCAGCGGCTTATCTGACATCTGCTGCACCGCTTCGAACCGTTCCCCTGGTTCCCCACTATCGGTGATCACTTCATAAACATACGTGGGCATCGCCAAACACTCTCCATCCATCGTGGGTAAATGAATCTGAACCTTTCAGTTATCACACTACTATTCTACTCCCTCACGATCATTCGGGAATGTCACCAGAAGGCAATGAGAGGCGCTCAATGCCATCGGCGGCTAAGGTCAGCAGTGCGGCCATTGCGGCGACGACCGCCACGGCTAAGGCAGAGCAGTTCGGCCCAGGCCACCATGTCGCTTGGGCCAACTGGTCCCAGAGGAGGATTTGTGCTGCTGCTGCCAGTAGCAAGTAGATAAAGACAATCGAAGACGGTATGGCTGATTTACTGTCGCCACCGAATGGAGGCTTCGCACCAAATCTTCCCGTTTCCGGCTTGCCTGCCGTTCCCAGCGCGCTCAGCAGACGGGCGCAAGCAACGATTCCCACAACCGAAAGCACCGCCTGCCAACCGAGGTAAAGGCCGACGATGCCGAACATGGCCATCGCGTCACGGACGTACCCGGGCCGCTGCGTTGGGCTGGGTTTGTTGACGACCCGGATCGAACTGAATGCCAAGCCGGTGACCAGGCCCACAGCCAATCCGACGACGCTCGTGTCCAGGCGGACCATCCAGCCATATTCCGCGATCCAAGCGGGGACGGTCGACACCCATGAAACAGGCTGCACGGACCCGTTGACGGCCGGTACGGCCAAGCCGACTGCCAGTGCTAAGAACATATAGAATCTGGGGAGTACGTGGCCGTCGAACTTGATCATGGCCCAGCTAAGCAGGATGCTCAGCAGCGTCGCATGGTACAGGAACACGGCCACAAGATCCAAAGGGACACGGCCCATGAGCCAAGTGATATTCAGCCGTAGGTCGCCATAGTCCGCTGGCAAGTTCTCGCCCGCGAGAAAAAGCTCGAAAATGGCCAGCACAACGAAGATCAGCCCCGTCGCGAATTCGATCACCGGATATCGAGATGAAATGGGCAGCCGACAGTCGCGACAGCGGCCACGAAGCGCAATCCAAGCGAAAACGGGGATGTTGTGGTAAGAACGGATTTTCGAGCGACAGAACGGGCAGCGGGACGATCCGAGCAACGAGAGCCCTTGCGGCGACCGGTAGATGACCACATTCAGGAAGCTGCCGATCGACGCCCCAAACATGAAGAACCAAGCGGCGACCAAGAATTCGAACGAGCGGAACCTCATCTGCTGGATGATCGGCGTAGGGTCGACGTGGGGCAACGACGACGTTTCCCGCCACACCGGACTCGCGTGGGACAAGACCAACGGCAGGCCGAAGACATAGCCGCAAAACAGAGCCAGTAGCCCCAGACAGACAAGTATAATTGGCCAGTTAGGGCGTCTTCTACGTCTCATGGCAGTTGTTCGACTTTTGCCCGAGATTATTGCTCGGGGCGCTGTTCCCGTCCATTCCGATTCGCTATCATTTTTTGTATACGCCTCGATTACAAGGGCCCATTGTGTTCATTAGAGAAAGGGAAGTCGACATGTTCAACGTCATGCCCTACCTGCTCGCCCAACCGGCCGAAGAAGGCAGTTCTGGATGGATGTTCATGCTTGTTATTGGCGTTTGTGCCGTGATCGGCCTGATGCTGTTTGTTTTCCTTATCGTCGCTGCGGCATACGGCAAGATTTGGTTCCAGGCGTTCATGTCAAGGGCCGACGTGAGTATGCCGAGCCTGATCGGCATGGGATTCCGGCAGGTGAAACCGGCGGTCATCGTCACCGCCAAGATTATGGCGACGCAAGCAGGATTGGACATCAACCGCCGCTCGGGTATCAGCACATCGCGTTTGGAAGCCCACTATCTGGCGGGCGGCAATGTGATGAACGTGATCCACGCAATTATCGCAGCGCACCGGGCCGATATCGACTTGGATTTCGACCGGGCCGCTGCGATCGACCTGGCCGGACGCGACGTACTGGACGCCGTTCGCACGAGCGTCTACCCCAAGGTAATCGATTGTCCGGACCCGCAACGCAGCGGAAAGACCACGTTGAGCGCCATCGCAAAGAATGGCGTCGAGCTGCGTATTCGAGCCCGCGTGACGGTTCGCACGAACCTGGAGCAGTTGATTGGCGGTGCGACGGAGGAGACGATAATTGCCCGCGTAGGTGAAGGCATCATCACCTCCATCGGCTCGGCGGACACGCACAAGAGGGTCTTGGAAAACCCGGACACAGTCACCAAGGCAGTGCTCAGCCGCGGATTGGATTCACAAACGGCATTCGAGATTGTGTCGATCGACATTGCCGATGTCGACGTTGGCGAGAACATCGGTGCCCGGCTGCAGGCCGACCAGGCCGAAGCCGACACGCGAAAACGCCGCGCCGAAGCGGAACGCTACCGCGCCGAAGCGGTGGCTACGGAGCAAGAAAATAAGGCAAAAGTCGCCGAAAACCGCGCACGCTTGGTGCTGGCCGAAGCGGAAGTGCCGAAGGCGATGGCGGACGCCTTTCGCGCAGGCAATTTCTACGCCGAGGGTTCGGGAAACGGCGACGCTTAGAGTGTCTCCAGTCCCGGTCGTCCGTCGTACGCTAGTGCCCGAAAAGAGCCCCGGCTTTTTCGAAGAAGCCGGGGTCCTGAACGGAGGGATGACTCTGTCTCTTGTCCCCATTTGTTGAAGCCCTGACTCCAAAGGATGACACCATGATCAAACGCCTGCGTTACCCCATTGTCGTTCTGTCTCTGGCATTGCTTGCCGCCTTTTCCGCTTTCGCCAAGGGGCCCAAGTACCCCGACCCGAACAACGTGGATGCGGATTTCGCACTTCAAGGTGAGTACACGGGAAATGTGGGCGAAGGTGCCGACCAAGACAAGTTCGGTGTCCAGGTGATTGCACTTGGCACTGGGAAATTCCGAGCCGTTGCCTACTATGGCGGCCTACCGGGTGACGGGTGGAACGGCGAACAGCCGATTCGATGCGAAGGGGAATTGGTGGACGGTGAGATCAAATTCGTCGCTGGCGATGGTAGCGGCGTTCTGAAGGGCGGCGTCTTGACCCTCAAGGACGAAGATGGAGTCCAAGTCGGGCAGCTTCGAAAAGTGGAACGTACGAGTCCAACTCTGGGCGCGAAACCGCCGGCCGGAGCAGTGGTGCTGTTCGACGGCTCGAAAGAAAGTCTGGATAATTGGAAAAATGGCCGGATGACCGACGATGGTCTGTTGATGGAGGGCACGACCGGCAAACAGACATTCGGCGATCATACCGTGCACTTCGAGTTTCGATTGGCCTATCAGCCCGAAGACCGCGGCCAAGGCCGGAGCAACAGCGGTATTTATCTGCAGGGCCGCTACGAAGTGCAAATCCTCGATTCGTTCGGGCTCGAAGGAAAGAACAACGAGTGCGGGGGAATTTACTCGGTAGCAGACCCCGACGTGAATATGTGTTTCCCGCCGCTAACGTGGCAGACGTACGACATCGAATACACGGCCGGGAAGCACGACGATCAAGGCAACCTGACGGCGAATCCGTCGATGACCGTGCGTCACAACAGCGTGGTTGTCCACGACAACGTCGAATTACCCGGCAATCGGTCCACGACTGCGGCACCGGTGAAGCCGGGGGCCGAGGCGGGCCCGATATTCCTGCAGAATCACGGCTGTCCGCTCCGTTTCCGGAATATATGGGTGGTGGAAAGGTAGACGAATCTAGATCAAAACAACATTACCAATCGGGAGGTGCATCATGAGGCGATTCGTTTTGTTTTTCGTGCTCGCGTGTGTGGCGCTGATGTTGGTCGTTCCGGCGCATGCGGACGAGGCCGGCGGGAAGACTCGGATCCTGCTGACTTACGGCGGCCACGGCTTCCAACAGGAGCCCTTCTTCGCCATGTTCGACGCGCTGCCGAACGTCACCTACACCAAGGCGGAACTGCCCAAAGACGCAGGTTTGCTGAAACCGGGATTGGCGGAAGATTGCGACGTCATTGTCATGTACGATATGGTCCCAGGTATCACGCCCGAACAGCAGAAAGCGTTTGTTGCTCTGTTGGAGAAGGGCATCGGCGTCGTGTCGCTGCATCACAACATGGGTGCTCACCGCGATTGGGACGAGTTTACCAAGATCATCGGCGGGAGATTTATCCTCAACGAGGCAACCATCGACGGCCAGCAGTACAAGAAATCCACCTGGTCGCACGACGAGGATCTGAAGGTAACCGTCGTCGACAAGGAGCATCCGATTACCAAGGGGCTGGAGGATTTCGAAATCCACGACGAAACGTATGGCGGATACTACACAGCCCCCGACGTGCATTTGCTGTTGAAGACAGACCATCCCAAGAATGATCCCGAACTGGCGTGGACCAAGACGTATGGCAAGAGCCGCGTATTCCACTTGATGCTCGGCCACGACCAGCACGCCTGGGAAAACCCCAACTTTCCCAAGATTCTCCTCCAGGGCATCCGCTGGGCGGCAGGGGACTAACGGCCTTGATGGCGCATATCAGTAGTTGATCGCGATTCGCTTGCCCGAATCGCTTGATTGACGCATGCCGTCGATAATTGCGGCGACGCGGTATCCGTCTTCGAACGTGGCGTTGTTGGGATTCATCGGCTTGCCGTTGGCCACGGTGTCCAGGAAGTGGAACTTCTCGATGATGTGACAGTGTTCCCAGCCGATGTTGTGCCCGTGGGGCCACCATGGGCCGACGTACGTGTGGTCCGCCTCGGTGACCGAGATTTCCGCAAAGCCCTCGACTTTCGGGCCGTCGGGGCTTTCCAGGCAGGCGAACAGGCTGTTGGGATGCTCCAGGTCCCATCGGAGTGAGCCTTTTGATCCGTTGATCTCCCACGACAGGAAGTTCTTTCTGCCCGTGGCCACTACCGAGGATTCCATAACGCCGATCGCCCCGTTGTCGAAGTCCAGCAGGGCGGCGGTCCCTTCGTCCGACGTAACTTCCGGGCAACCGGCGCTGGGGCGAGCGCGATCCGCATTGAACGTCCGGACCAGGGCCGAAACGCTGGTGATCTCGCCAACCAGGAATCGGCACTGGTCGATGGCGTGGCTGCCGATACCCTGCAGACCGCCTGAGTGCGGCCACGCGGCATACCAGCATTGGTCGGCGCCAAGCGACGGGTCGTGCCCGGCCATTTGCAGGTAGTTGACGCGGATCTGGTAGATGGTTCCGATCTTCCCTGCGTCTATCAGTTCCTTGGCCATTTGCACGGCGGGCATGAAACGGTAGTTGAACGTGCACATCGCCATCCCGGAGGACGCAGCGGCCGCGTCGCGCATTCGCCGAGCATCGTCTACCGAGACCGCCAGCGGCTTTTCGCTAATGACATGTTTGCCGTTTTCCAATGCGGCGATGCAAGGATCGGGATGCACCGGATCGGGACCGCAGTTGTCCACCACGTCGATCCTCTCGTCCGCCACCATTTCGTTCCAGTCGGTGCAGAACTCTTCGTAGCCGTACCTTGTCGCCTCACGCTCGACGATCTGTTCGTTCTTGTCGCACAGCACCAACAGTCGAGGCATCACGCCTGCGTCCGGGTAGATGTAAGGGATCTTCTTATAGGCGTTCGCGTGGCACTTGCCCATGAAGCCGCACCCCAAAACGCCCATGCGGATTTCTTTTCTTCCGTTTGCGGTTACCTTCTGCATAGCCACGGTGGTTCTCCTTCTCAGTCTGACAAGATGTCCGCTAGTTTGTCCCTGGCCCATTCAGCCGACAGCTTAATGTGCTCCAACTCCAAATCCCATGACTCTTTCCCGTCTGAAAGATTGGCAGGTTGGGTCTCCGGGATTCCCTTTTCCCACGATTTCTCCAGATACCACGCCAGCCCATCGCCCGGCGGAGACGGATGTCGCTGGAAAAAGGTCTCGTCGAGAATATCAAGCGTGAACGGCGCAAACTGGGAATGGATCTCGATGTTCAGGTTCGCCTCGGGATGGTGTTGGGCAAGGATTTCGGCGATCGCTGCAACGTCGATCTCTCCTTCGCCCACCGAACAGTTTTCTAACGCCAGCCCCTTCTTGGTCCGAATGACTCGGTAGTTTTTGAAGTGCGTGGTCAGGGTGTACGGGGCCATGATCCTCGCCAGCCGCAATGGATCGTCCAGGTCAAAGGCCAGATTCGCACAGTCCAGCGTGAAACCCAGGGCAGCGCTGTTCACTCGCGACAGAATCGAGATGTGTTCACGCACGGTGAAATCGGCGTGGTTTTCCAGAGCGATCTTCATGCCCATGTCTTCGGCCGCTGCGCAGGCTTCGCGAAGGATGGCCACGGCATCGTCCGCAAGCGAGACCATGTCGTAGCCCTCGTCCCGTGTGAAGAGATTACCGGCCACACACCTCAACAGCGGCGATCCGAGTTTCTGGGCGACTTTCAAATGGTCGATGACTATTTGCGCGTCCGAGACCGAAATATCGTAGCCAGCGTCGGACAATAGATCTCGTCCTTGTTCCGCCATCGGATGCCAGTGATACAGCGACCCCATCCCTAACTCGACATACAGCCCCTTTTCCTCCGCAAACCCTCGGATCGCTTCGAGGTCGTCGTCGCGAAACGAGGTGAATGGCGAGAGTTCAAACAGGACGCCTTTCAATCCCAGGTCGTCGGCTAGTCCGAGGACACCGACGGGATCCAGTCCGGAATTGCGTGTCGAGTACGAATCCAAGCCGAGTTTCATGATCTTCTCTCCACTTCTTCTTTCGCGATTTGACACCACCGGACCGCGTTCTCGGGACGGTCGCCAAGAGTGTGGTTGTCCTTCATGATCAATTCGACAATACAGTCTTTCGTGAGATCCAGTACCTTGCGCAGTCCCTGCCGGATAGAATCCTCGTCGATCGTCGGCGTCGAGATGGCGGCCGGCGCCGGTTTGATGGACAGAATGTATTTGTCTTCCAGGTATCCAGCCATTTTCTGCACATCGGCCCATGGCGAACAAGAGACCCGGCGCAGGTTGTGATGCCCCTCAACGATGTGCCAGCGCCCGTGGACCGGTTCACAACATCCATAACACGTCAACCCAAACCGGTCCATGATCGGCTTCTCGTAGGGGAAGATGAATTCCTCGTACATGTCGGGCGATACGCTGACGGTCTCTTGGCTTTCAGTGAAGCCCCACATATCCACGCACCGGACACGTCCGTCGAAATCATCCTGAGGGAGTTCGTCGGTGAATCCGTAGCCGCCTGATCCGATGTAGGCACCATCGTTGTTCAGGGCCAATAGACTGTTTACTTCCAGGTAGTCCAACTTCTCAAGGTGGCCTTTCGAGATGATGGCCAACAACTCCTTCAGTTCATCGGGATGGTCAACGAAATCGTACATGACGTTGCTCAGCCCGCGCAGCGTTACCGCCGGCCAGGTGAGCCCTAGTGACCACCACCAGATTCCTTTGAGCCGGACAGTCAGGATGCCGCCAAGAACCTCTTTGGCTATTTCCACGCAGCCTTCGGTCGTTTCCCAATCGATGTTGACCTTGGGCGAATGGAGCTTCGCCAGGTCGGTGGCGTAGTCTTTGACTGGCGAATCCCACACGCAGGAACCGAGATCGTCGGTGCGATGGTATTCGGCTTCCAGGCCCCAGTCGTCGGGAGCCACCGTGTAAGGGACATCGAAGTAGGGTTCGACCGGCTTATCGTCGCCCATCTCGTCGCCCCAGAAGATCTCCTTGCGAAGATCCATCTCCCAACGCCGGGCAAGCTTGCCGGTACACGTCATCTGGGATTCGGTGATGATTTCGTTCCATCCGTTTTCCGGATCACAGAATACCAATGGCCTAGTCTTCTCCAGCGTGTTCAGCCGTTTCCAGAGTTCGCGTGTTTCCTGCATCCTTGGACTAGCCGCAATCTCTGCCACGCGCTCGGCCAGCATCCTGAGGATATCCTTGTCTGCTTGCGAAATCGACAGATCCGCTGGCGCAAACCCGGTGACGATCTTCCCGGCGGCAGTTTGGTCAAGGCCGGTAGACGGTCCGTTTCCGTAGTTGTCCATGACACAACGTCCTCTAGCCGGATGTCTTCCTGGAGTTTCGGCTCCAATTGTAGCATCGAAACCATGCTTGAGCACGGCGGACATCGCCGTAATGGAGCACCTGCACACGTTTTCTGTTCAGTGGGACGCAGAGGTTTGCCTGTGATGGGGGCGCGCAACGTCCGACGCTGTGACTTCGAGAGTGCCTCGCGCAATGCCTCTGCCACTGGGAACCTGGATGCGATCAGTCGCTGACAGTAGAGTCTTCTCGCCCAGCTTGCTCCGCGCGCTCGGATTCCTTGATTCTCTCATAGACCTCACGGCGGTGGACCGGCACTTCGCTGGGAGCATCCACGCCAAGCTGCGCGCAGTCGCCCCGAATATCGACTACGGTAACGACAATGTCATCCCTGATCACAATGCTCTCGTTCTTTTTCCTCGATAGTACGAGCATGGTTCTAAGTGACTGCTATCGTTTAGTCAGTTTTTTGGGTAGTTGAAGGCGTCATAGAATCTCAGCCTAAAGGATTAGGGATGCGAATATGCAGCCGTTCCGTTTTGTTGGCCTTGATCGTAGCGTCGGCAATGTGGGGCACGTTTCCAACGTGCCAATGTCTGTAAGTCTTTGAGCTACGGCACGTTAGAAACGTGCCCCACGTACTAGCATTGCCAGCATTTGCCGGAGTTATGATCAAGCCCCGTTTTGTTCACCGGAAAGTCCCGTAGACGGCCCAAATTGCCTCGCATTCCCGTTAGTCTAAGGAGGCGTTGACCTGTTAATCGAAATCCGGTCAGAAAACCGGACACGAAACTGAACAATGCGAGGGATAAATGACGCGACGGCCACGAATCGCTGCGAAAACAATACTGCACGCGGGCGCGGCGCTGGCGGCATCGTGGATATGTTCGATCAGCGACCGGAGGCTCGCGAAGCCTTCGTCGAGGCTGCTTGGTTGGCAATACGGGAAACTCGAAAGCGGTTGAATCGCCGGCGCGAAGACGCGGAAAGCCAGCTACGGTCGCTTGAGCAAGGGGCCGAAAATCTTGTAGCAGCGATCGAGAAAGGCGGCAAGTTGGCCAAGCTTCTCGACCCACTGGGCAAGAAGGAAAAGCAGATTGCTGAGTTGCGTGGCACGCTCCTAGACGATGCGGAAGAGGACTTGTTCCTGACTAAGGAGGACGTCATTTCTCGGTTGAGTGAAGCCTTGCACGAGTTAGTGCGTAAGGCGGCCGACCACGGCTGAAGATCAGCGAACCGAAGATGGTGCTCGCAAGGAAGCTGCACAGCGACACCACTCTGACAATCGACGAGATCTGCGAAACCCTCCGCATCTCACGGTCAACCTACTATCGCTACGTGGCGGAGTCCGGAAATGGGTCGAATTCTTGACGTCGCCCGTGCACCCGCCTACATTGGTGAAACGGTGGGTTTTTGACACGTGCCGTAAACTGACGTTTCCCCCAACGTTGCATAACTATCGTGGGGTAAGCTTCCAGCTTGCCGGGAAAAGTCGTCGATTTCAGTAAGTCATTGCCAGGTTCCCAAAGCTCACGCTTCGTGAGGTCTACACACGGCGCGAGAAATGCTGTTTCACATTGCCATCGCAAGCTGGAAGCTTACGCCACGGCAGGAAGTATGCAACTACGGGGTCTCTTGACTT
>JADHUC010000362.1 GCA_016784735.1 Pirellulaceae bacterium
CACGAGGGTTTGACCACGTGAACGATGGCATGTGAAGGCAGATCATCATGCCACATCGCACTCGCCTTGATCGCTGGAGAAGCGCCCATGCCATCGCGACACTCACTCTTTTTGACCGTCAGGCTCTTGTTGCTTACGCCGTGTGTTTTCGCATCGTCCGCGGCAGCGCAGGTTCCCGACGAATTGAAACGTTGGCTCGGGCCACAGATTTGGCAGCGAGACGTGGACGGCCCGATCCTGTCACTGGGAAAGTCAGGCCACTTTGACGACACGCATATTTTCGCCCCGATGGTAGCCCGGGACAAAGATCAGTTTTTCTTGTGGTACTGTGGCTCTCAAGGCTTCGCCCACGATCTTTCGAAAGCACGCACCGTTGATGAACGCGTTTTCAAGCTGGGGCTGGCAACGAGCAAGGATGGGAAGCGGTTTGAGAAACATCCGGGTGGCCCCGTGTTTGCTCTCGATGAAGACAAACGTTCGGTGCTCACTCCCGCTGTGTTGCGGAATGCGGACGGATTCGTGTTACGCGAGGCAGGCAGAATGCGAATGTGGTTCAGTTCGGCGACCTTGGGCGGTGGTGGTCGCGTACAGTCCATTCACGAAACGTCCAGCTCCGACGGCATTCATTGGTCGAAAGCATCGTCAGTTCAGATAGAACGGGCTTATGCACCGACGGTTATCAGGACCGAGGGCGGTTATCAAATGTGGTACACCGTGCCCGGCAGATATCCGTGGCTGATGAGACACGCCCGTAGCGATGACGGGCGCAAGTGGATCGTCACGGAAGAGCCGGTTTTGAAGGTGACGCAGGGCTGGGAGCACTACCTGCAGATCTATCCGACGGTGACGAAAATCGGCAACGTCTACTTGATGTGGTATGCCAGCTATTTGCATGAAAACCGTGAAACGACGGCGATTGGGTTCGCCGTCAGCCTTGACGGCGCAGAGTGGTACAAGCATCCGCAGAATCCGGTGCTCCGTCCCGATCCCAGCCGCCCGTGGGAGTCACACTACGTGTCCAGCCAGTCGGTGATCCGAACGTCCGACGGAAGCTTCCGCATGTGGTATGCCAGCCGCAGGAAACCTCCGTTTACCAACCTCTATTTCGCCCTGAACACAGCGCGTTGGTCCGGGCCACCGGCAGAAGCTGCGCAAGAATCGCCGTAGGAACGCGGGACGAACAACTTAAGCAAACGCCTTGGTAGCTACGGTCGCCAGACCGTGGATGCGCCGCCCAAACCACGGTCTGGCGACCGTAGCTACATCCGAAATACGGAAGTTACTTCTCCCGCGTTCAATAAAGAGCGCTCCGTTGCGGCCGAACGTGTCGCCAGGAGGCGGTGGGACGCCCACCGTTAGGCCGGCGGCTTCATGTCACGGTTACGGAAACATCTCTCCGAGCATTTCGAGCAGGTTGTCCACCAGGATCACCGAGGCATCTTTCTGCACTTTGTTTGTTGTCAACCAAGTCTCATAGCCGCCAAACTGGTGTTGCTCGGGCGTTGGCAGATAGCCGTATCCGCCATTGCCGAATGACACGACGAACGTGTCGGCGGCCGGGCTCTTCGCTTTCAGCTCAAGACCGATTTCCACAAACACCTCGAACGGCAGCGTACAGATCGCAAGGTCCCCGATGCGGACCGTCTGGATCAGCACCTTGGTTGTCGGGGGTTCCTCGGCCAGCTTAAGCGTTCGTATGGCGTAAGCTTTCGCCAGACGCGGGAGTTTCTTTTCAGCTTCGGCGTCCACCTTGACAATGCTCTTCGCTCGTTCGATCTGTTCCGCAGTGGGCACGCGGTGCTTTAGGGTGATTTCCCGCTGTTTCATGTCGAGGGTCAGGTCGCCGGACGCGGAGTCAATCTGCCGAATGGCTCGAGTGGCTGCATCCGCCGTTTTGCTGGCCACGATCCGGATCTGCTCGTAAGGCTCCCGTCGCGGACGGGGATTGCGGAAGTTGATGTTGTTGATGTCGCCGCTGGTACCGTTGGACATCATGGCGACGAAGCCCTCTGCCGGGTTTCCCATGCGGATGGGCATGAGCCGCGAAAACTCACCAAAATAATCCGCCGACATCTGACCCGCGACGTTGCCGACGTAATGGAGCGAATAGTTGGCGAGAACTGCCAACGATCGTCCTTTGGCATTCACGACGTGCAGCACCGAAACTTCCGGATCGGTCGGGCCGGCCGGATTGATGAGGATGTTGTTGTTTCGCGGCGGGTTCATCTTCACGATGTCTGTGTCTTCACCGAAGGGGTTGGTGGGAACCGTGCCCGGCTTGAGAAACCAGCGGCGGTTGAACACCTCGTCCGGCAGATCGTAGCCCGACCAGCCGGCTCTCGCCGGTTGTCGATTCTTGGAAGCCTGGACGATCGCTTCGACAATGCCCTCCAAGAGTCGTTTCTGGTAGGCCAACTCCTGCGGTGTGCCGTGCTGAGCATTCGCGAAAGGCGCCGAGTGCGTGTGCGTCGCAGAGACCAGCATGTGTTCCACTGGAATGCCGGTCGCCTCGGATGCTTGTCTCTTGGCCGGGTCCGCCACGTCTCGGTGGACCATGCAACTGTCCACCACGGCCAACGCAATGCTCGTCTTGCCATCATCCAGGACCAGACACCGCACCTTGAGTGGATCGTGTGCGGAGTCCGTGGGACGAGGTGTAAACGAACCCCGTGGCGCCAGTGGCCACTGTTGCGGGGTAATGTCAACGACGGCGGTACCCGCTTGAAGTTCGGCGCGAGCGGATGATGGCAGAGCAATCGCGGCAACAAGCAGGGTGGTGAGCAGTAGCGATGGAATCCACTTCATGAGTCTCTCCTTTGGTCCTTTGGGTTCTTCATTCAGTCGTTGATCTGTCTGTCGTTACTGGCCGCCCAGCCACGTGGTGGTCAGTTTCACGGTCAGCCCCCATCCGCTAATCGCCGTGAACACAGAAAGGACAATCGCGGATATTACCCCGCCAAGTAACACCGGCAGGCGCGTACGATACGCAGGCGGGAGTTTCGAATTGAGGTACAGGGCAGCGAACATGATCATCGCCAGCGCAAAGTTGCTGACGAGAAAGCTGGCGATTTGGATGAGCGTGTCAAACGAGGCTCCCGTCCACACAACAACTGTGGTGAACACGAACAGATACACGCAAATGACCGCGCGGATTTTGGCATAGTCCCATGTGCGCCCGGGCCAGACGGCTTGGAAGAACTCCTGGGTGACACGGGCGTAGGCTTCCGGTAAGGCTTGGAGGGTGCCCCAGAGTGCGGCAATGACACATACATAATAGACGGCGACCAGCCCTGGGTGGATGTTGCGCCACACATGCGCCTGCTCGGTCAGCAGGCTCCAACCTTGGAATCCCGCATCCATCCGTCCCTGCTCCAGCATGGGATACAGCACGGCCGCGCCCGACATCATGAACGCGCCCGTTACGATGAACAGCACAATGGCGCCCATGCCTACATCCCAACGCAACGGCGCAATCAGCTTTCGCAGTCGCTTCACCTGCTGTGGATCGTCGGGCAGGTAGTCGATTCGGTCGTGCGTGAACGCATGTTCGCGGATCGACGCGATCCTTTTGTGTCCAGTCAACCCCCAACCGTGCAGTCCAATCCAGTTGGCATAGACGAGGTAGCCCATGATCGTGCCGCCCACGTAGCCAAACGTCGTCGCCATTGTCAGCAGCGGATTCTGACGGGCATCATCAGGTGTCCACTCCGGCAACGAACTCGGCAGCTTTCCGACACTTACGCTGCCCACGAACGCTTGCCAGAAGTCAGGGCAAACCATCAGCGTGCCAGTGATCGTACCGACCACCAAAATACCGCAGATGCAGATTTGCTGTTTCTCCAGCCGATGAAACGACAGCGCCAAACCAAGTAGGCAGGCAAGGGCCACAAAACTGGTCGTCAAGTAGTTTTCCCACACCGGTTCTGCCACGGACATCGGTAGAACGTCCTGAAGCAGATAATGAAGCAAGTCGCCGCACGGTTTGGCGATGGCCGCCCACACCAGCGGAGCGATCAGCATCTCCAACACGACAATGGTGATTAGAAACCAGCCTCGTGGCCCCGGCAGGCGAACCAGGCGATGGCCGATATACTCGCCGCTTATCGCCGTGTAACGTCCAAGCAGATACGTGAGAAAGACGCCTTTGACGACGCAACTCAACAGCACCAGCCACAGCAGATCGTAGCCTGCCCACGATCCGGCTCGCACCACGACGATCGTCTCGCCCGCGCCGATCGCCATCGACGCAACAATCGCCGCCGGCCCGAACACCGCCATCATGCCCAGGAGCTTCCGAACCGACCACGGCTCGGCAAACACACCGGTGGCGGGCGGGATCGCCACTGTCCCGATCGTATCCGTCTGGCTCAGTTCGTCCTTCGATTCTGAGTCCATTGTTCTCCTTGCTAAATCGCGCCTACAGTTTCGAGAGAATCCGGTAAGATGGCCCTCCGAGGCCGTCTTCTTCAGGGTGAATGCGATATTCTGTCACATCGTCCAGACTTCACGAAAAGAGAACTGCGCGCACGCGCCAACGCTTCATCCCGGCACAGCGATCGACGGCCTCGGAGGGCCATCGTACCCACGATTTCTGCAACGCGGGGGGGCGTCTCTCGATGACCTCACGCGCCGTAGTGGAAGTATATGGCAGTGCGCGTCGCTTCGCGACCGCGGCAGCCGTGAGCGCTCAACATATTTCTGGTGTTCACGCCAATTCACGCGTCTGCCCTGGAAACTGTTTCGCGTGGCAAATCGAGATGTCATAATGGCTTACGCTCACAAAATGCGAAAAAGGCATTTTCGCGCTTACGTTTTCGGCGTCGATTGCAGTTCCCTTAATAGGAGACGTTTGCTCGATGACCGCAGACGACAACTCCACCGAAGAATGGCTGCGGCGAGCCGCCCTTGGAGATCGGCGGGCGCTGGACGAGCTGTTGGCCGCCCACCGGTCGCGCCTGCGTCGAATCGTCGCAGTACGGCTCGACAGACGTTTGACCGGCCGCATCGACGCTTCGGACGTGGTCCAAGACAGCCTGTTGGAAGCCACGCAGCGGTTGCCGGAATATTTGAGCCGTCAGGAAGTCCCGTTCTTCGTGTGGCTCAGGCAGTTGGCTTGGCAGCGTGTAGCGCAGTTGTACCGTCACCACGTGGAAGCTCAGTGTCGGAGTGTCGAACGGGAAGCAGCGGAGGGAGTGCCGTTGTCGGAAGAATCCGCCATGGTTTTGGCCGACCGGCTTGCGATGTCAGGTACTTCTCCCAGCGGACGTTTGAGGAGAGAAGAGTTGCGCACTCAAGTGCGGAGCGCCCTGGCTCGCTTGGCCCCGAACGATCAGGAGGTGTTGGTTTTGCGACACCTGGAACAGTTGAGTACTCGCGAGATTTCTGCGATACTCCAGATCTCCGAACCGGCGGTCCGCCATCGCCAGCGTCGTGCCCTGGAGCGACTGACCAAACTGCTCAGAAGTACGTCTGAGGAGGGCAGCGGATGACCGAGCGAGTCAACGATGCCGGGCCCAAGCCGTGGGCGAGCGAGATCCTCGACGATTTGTGCGAGGAGATCACGGCCAAGGTGCAGGCGGGCGAGCAGTTGGACCTGGAAGCCTACGTGCGCCGCTTTCCCGAGCATGAGGACCAGTTCCGCGAACTGGTCCGAGCGGTGGAATCGCTCGCAGACTTGGGGATTTCCATTTCCTCGGAAGGATCAAGACCAGCGAGACGGTTGAGCAGCCAACCGGTGACCGGTGTCTTGGGCGACTTCCGCATCGTCGGCGAAATCGGCCGCGGCGGGATGGGTGTGGTTTACGAGGCGGAACAGATCTCGCTGGGACGACGGGTCGCGCTCAAGGTGCTGCCCTTTGCGGCGTTAGTGGATCCAAAGCAGCTTCAGCGGTTTCAAAACGAAGCTCGCGCGGCCGCTTCGCTGGACCATCCCAACATCGTTCAAGTATTCTCGGTCGGCTGCGAACGGGCCGTTCACTTCTACGCCATGCAGTACATCGAAGGGCAGACCTTGGCTCGCGTGATCGCGGAGCTCAGACAAACGCAAGAGCCAGAAGAGAGCGAGCACGACTTAACGGCAGTGAGTGAGCTGACCCGTCTTTTCCTAGCCGAGAACGACGCCGAAGAAAGCCGCCCAAGTACCCTCGCCCCTGTGGGGAGAGGGCAGGGTGAGGGGGCCTTAAACAAACCCGCGGGTACCCTCGCCCCCGTGGAGGCTGCTGAAGAAGTAGGTCCCGCTTGCCGAGCGGGACCTGGAAACGCTGAGAGCCTCGGAATTCGAGGTCCCGCTCGGCAAGCGGGACCTACTTTTCGCCCGCAAACGCGACTTGTTCAGCAGCCTCCACAGGGGAGAGGGCAGGGTGAGGGGGTCGCTGATGACGATCCGCCAGCCGAGCTGCCGACGCCCGCCGACGACGAAGGGGCGGCTAATGCGGAACAGGTACCTGATGTGGAAGGCGTGCCTGGGGTCGACGGGCACCGACGCGAAGCGTTGGTCGGCGAACCCCCAGAAGCCGACACCCGTCGTGAACCTCAGGCCGCCGTTTCTACCGAAGGCACTATCCGTACCGCCGCATTCTTCCGCTCCGTGGCCCGGCTGGGTATTCAAGCGGCCGAAGCGCTGGAGCACGCTCATCAGTTGGGCGTGGTGCATCGGGACGTCAAGCCGTCGAACCTGATTCTGGACACCAACGGTAAGGTTTGGATCAGTGACTTTGGGCTCGCCCAAACGCAAACCGGGGCGAACATCACTATCAGCGGCGACATCTTGGGCACGCTCCGCTACATGAGCCCGGAGCAGGCCGAGGGCAACCGCCGCATCCTGGACCATCATACGGATATCTATTCGTTGGGCGTTACGCTTTACGAACTGTTGACTCTCCAAACGCCCTTCGACAGCGACGACCGTCACCAGCTCATCCATCAGATCATTGACAGCGACCCTCGACCGCCGCGCGGGCTGAATCCCACGATCCCCCGGGACCTGGAAACGACCGTCCTGAAGGCGATGGCCGCTGAGCCGGAAGGCCGCTACACCACGGCCCAAGAGTTGGCCGACGATCTGCGCCGCTTCCTGGAACATAAGCCGATCCGTGCGCGTCGACCGTCACTACCCGCTCGCTTCGCAAAATGGTCTCGCCGCCACCAGCCGATCGTCTGGTCGGCCGTGGCGACGCTGGTGATCTGCATCGTGGCGTTGGCCTTGAGCACTGTCCAAATCACCGGGGCGTATAAGAGTGAAAAGACCCACCGGCATCGCGCTGTGGAGCAACAGGGGTTGGCAGAGGCCGCGGCCGAGAAGGAAAGGCAGGCGCGAACCGAGGCGGATCGGAATCTGTACGTTGCGCAAGTGCGACTGGCCCAGCACGACTGGGAGGCGGGGCAGATCAGTCGTCTGAAAGACATGCTTGATGGCCAAATCCCGGGACCAGACGACACGGACCTCCGTGGTTGGGAATGGTACTACTTCCTTTCCCTCTGCCACCGGGATTTGCTTACGCTACGCGGGCATTATGAGTCCGTGTTTTCGGTGGCCTGGAGCCCGGACGGCAAGCAAATCGCGTCGGCAGGCAAGGATCAATCAATCAGAATCTGGGACGTGGCCACACAACGAGTAGTCGTGACGCTCAGGGGACACAGCCAGCATATCTGCTCATTGGCGTGGAGTCCCCAGGGCAAGCGTCTGGCGTCAGGAAGCGCTGACGGGACAGCCAGGATTTGGGACCTAGACACAGGGCAAGCGCTCCTGTGCCTACGCGGGCACACAAACTGTGTTCGGGTGAGCTGGCACCAGGACGGAATGCGTCTTGCCTCGGGATGTTCTGATGGGAATGTTAGGATTTGGGATGCCACGACGGGAGTCGATCTACTGACATTCAGGGCAGCCGGAGGCGACGTCGGCCAGTTCCAGTTGGCCTGGAGCCCTGATGGCACACGCCTGGCGTGTGGAGGCGGTTCGACGATTGAAATCTGGGATGCAGCCATCGGTCAGAGAGCTATCTCCTGGCCCACAGGCTATTTCACCGGCAGGGCGCTGGCGTGGAGTCCGGACAGCACCCGGTTGGCGTCGGGCTCCTACGAGCAATACGTCAAGATATGGGACCCACATTCGGGACAGGAACTGCTCAGCATACGAGACAACAGCGCAGTACGCTCGGTGGCCTGGAATCCGGACGGGAACTGCCTCGCTTCAGCAACGCAAGGCCAGAAGGTACAGATTTGGAACAGCGTTACGGGCGAGAATATCCAGAGCTTACGGGGGCATGCCGGCACAGTCGACGCAGTGGCTTGGAATCGTGACGGCACACTGCTCGCATCGGCAGGTCGGGATGACGAAACGATCAAGATCTGGGACCCACTACGCGAACAGGAGGTCCTGACTCTCGCTCACAGTGAATCCTTGCCGACTATCTTGAATGGAGGGGATTTCAAGGGTAACGTCGCCTGGAGTCCCCGGGGGGACCGCCTAGCCTCCTGCGGCGCGGGGATGATCAAGATTTGGGACCTGAAGACCGAACAACCGGTACAGTCGCTTGAATCGCCGGCCGAGCTGGTGGCTTGGAACCCCGACGGCATCCGGTTGGCCGTACTTGCAGAGGGCCAGATAGCAATTCTGGACGCAGAGACCTGTGAGGAGGTCTTCACACTCGAACGAATCGACGGGACCATTTCAATCGCCTGGAGTCCCGATGGCAATCGTTTGGCCGCCGCTCGCGGTAGTACGTGGGTAGTCTGGGATGCGTCGACGTGGAAGGAAGTGCTTTCCGCGGACGCGGAGACCGGTAAGCGGGGAGCGAAGGTCTGGGCGATTGCCTGGAGCCCCGACGCGCGTCGCCTCGCTTCGGCAGACTGGGACGGAGAGGTAAAGATCTGGAATGTCGCGACAGGACGGAAGATCCACACGTTGCCCCATGTGTCTGCCGCCTGGTTTCTCTGCTCTCTGGCCTGGAGCCCGGATGGCATGCGTTTGGCTTCCGGTGGCGAACACGAAGCGATCAAAATCTGGGACACCCACACGGGGCGAGAGCTGCAGTCATTGCGCGGGCACACGGGTCTTGTTTCGGCGCCGCTGGCTTGGAGCCCTGACGGGCAGCGCTTAGCTTCGGGAGGTCGTGATGGTGCCGTAAAGGTCTGGAATCCATCCGCAGGACAAGAGTTGCTTTCACTCCACGCCTACGCCGACACCGTGGGAGGATTGGCTTGGAGCCCCGACGGCCTGCGCTTGGCCGCCATCGGTGGCGCGGAAGGCAGGATCAAGATCTGGGACGCGTCGCCCGGCTACCAGTACGTCGAGAGCCCCGCTCATCGCATGGAGCGAGCTCGGCGTTTAACGGCCAAGGGTAGATACGACGAGGCGATCTCGATCCTCGAGAAGGACGCTTCGGAGTCCCAGGGTACGGGCAATTATCGGGATGAGCTGGCTCACGCCTACTCGAATCGTGGTGAGGTCCGTCTGAACGAGGGTCGCTTTGACAAAGCCATCGCTGACTACACACAGGCCCTTAGCCTTTCTCCTAACCTTGTGGACGCCTACCGAGGCCGAGGCAATTCGCACGCAGAGCTCGGACAATGGAAAGAGGCGCGGGATGATTTCGAGACAGCCATGGAGCTTGGGTACGATCCGGTTGCGTATCGGCCGGCACTGCTGTGTCTAGCCGCTGGCGACCGTGGCGGATACTTGAACGCATGCCGGCAGATGCTGGATCGTTCTGACGACATAAACCGGTCCGACGCCGCCGGTGTCGCGGCCGCCACCTGCATTCTGGCTCCGAACGCCGTTGCCGACTTTGACCGGCCCATCCAGTGGGCCGAAAGAGCAGTCAACGGCGAACGGCGTAAATGGAGCCTGGCTTATGGTGCGATTCTGTATCGGGCCGGGCGGTGGGAGGAAGCGATTCAGCGATTGTCGGAGACCGAGGAGATACTCGCCAGCCACGATAGAAGGTTGGGGGCGATACCTGCGTATACCTGGTTCTTTCTAACCATGGTCCATCATCGCCTTCGGCATACCCAGGAGGCAGTCACATTGTTCGATAAGGCTGTGGAGTGGGCGGACGGCGCGACTGGACCAGCAGATCTCTCTTGGGATGAGCGAGTGCTTCTTCACCTTCTGCGCCAGGAAGCCGAGGAATTGCTCAAAACACAGGCGCCGGAAATCTCCGACCTCCCAGCACCGGAAGCGGCCCAAGCTTACTACAGCCGGGGACGTGTCCGCGCGACCAGGGGGGAATACGACCAAGCCATCGCCGACTACAGCGAAGCGATCCGACTGAAGCCGGAAGCCGCCGAGTATTACCGCTACCGCGCCGAAGTCCACGAGAAGCTCGATCAACGGGACAAGGCCATCGAAGACTACAGCCAAGCCATCAAGCTGAATCCGGATGATGCTCGGACGTACGTTTATCGCTCGAAGGCTCACCGCGGAAAGGGCGACTACGCAAAGGCTATCGACGATTGCACATCAGCCCTTTCCATCGATCCCAAATTGTCCGTGGCACTTGTGTCGCGTGCGATTGCCTACCGAGTTTCCGGCGACTTGGACCAGGCGCTGGAAGACACAAACACCGGCCTGCTGGCTGCGCCTGGTGACGTGGGGTTACTCCACGAGCGGGCGACGATCTACGCTAGACTGAAGCATTGGGACAAGGCATTCGCCGACTACGAAGAAGCGATCAGGCTCGCCCCACGGAACCACCATCTGTACAGGGGTCGAGCCCGCGCCCATGTGCAGTTGAAGCAGTGGGACAAGGCGATCGCCGACTGCGACCAAGCGATGAAGCTGAGACCGAATGATGCTGAGGCCTGCCTGCAACGCGGCAACTGCTGTCTACTGAGTGGCAACCTGACACAAGCTGTCGTGGACTACAGCAAGTGCCTCGAATTGCTGGACGATCAAGGCCCCCTCCGGCTCCGTCGTGACGCGTTTCGCTTGCGTGGCGAAGCCTATCTGGGTCTTGGTCGATACGACGAAGCTTTGGCCGACTGTAACAAATACGTTGAGTTAGGGCCTGATGATGAAATCGCCGCACTGATTCGTGCGCAGATGCTGTTGACGGCCAATCGGACCGAAGACTATCGCCAAGCGTGTGTGGATATGCTCGACCGTTTCGGCCAGTCAAACCCTCACCGCAAAGCCTGCGCGGCTTGGGCCTGCGTGCTCGCGCCGAAGGCGATATCAGATCCCATGCGGGCGGTGGACCTGGCAAAGGACGTCCTGGCAAGCCGCCCGAAAAATCCATGTTACATTTACATCGTTGGGATGGCGCACTTCCGTGCAGGCCAACTTGAGGAGGCGGCTCAGCGTCTTCATGAATCGCTGGCAAGCCCGAACTCGCGTGGGATCTTCCCTCGGCTCGGGTTGGCGCTGGTCCACCATCAACGCGGTGAAACGGAAAAAGCGCTAGAGTGGCTTGGAAGAGCCGTCGAATGGATGGAGCAGCATATTGTCGTTCCTACGCGCAATCGAATCCAAGTACGCCTGCTTCGGCGTGAGGTCGAGCAGTTGTTGGGAAAGCCTGCACAAGAGAGTGATGCCGCCGAGAGTGAACAGGGAGACTGACACAACGGCGGAGAGCGAGAGGCCAAACAAAAAGCGGCCGGTGAGTTCCCGCGGGCAAGCAGAAGACTCACCGGCCCGGCATTCCCCGGACGCTCAGTTTGCGCGCCCAGGGTAGCTCACTTTTATTGTGACACGCGGGCCCACTGAGCGACAAGGGGGATGCCAAACGGAGCAAGGATGCTCGCTCGGCGCGGGTCTCCCGACCCCGCCGAAGCGTGTGACCGACGGTCTCCACGATTTCGGAGACCTTCGGTCGGACTGTGTGCGGGGTCAGAGACCCGCACACAGCGCCGGAATGAATCTTTGGAACGAGAGGTTGAGCTAAGAAGAGTCCAAACGAACCGCATTTTCTTTTCGAGGAGCCCTACACCATGTCCGCAATGCCGCGTCTGAATCACTGGCTCAAATCCCGTCGTCAACGCCGCGCCGATCGGCGTCGAATGCGAGAAACCCGTTCGCGCCGTCGCAGGACTCTGTTCGAACAACTCGAAGACCGGACCTTGCTGGCCATCGTCTGGTGGGACGGCGGCGCCGGCACGTCCAACTGGGATGATGCGGCCAACTGGATTGATGTGGATGGGGATGGGTTGGATGACCTGCCCGGGCTCAATGACGATGTCATCATCAACGACGGGGACGCCAATACTACGTTCACAGTGAACATCTCCGGCGGCACGCACGGAGTCAACACCCTGGATTGTCACGAACAATTGGACGTGTCGGGCGGGTCCGTGGACATCGCCGACACGTCCGAGATCACCTCGTTGACGCTCAGAGGCGGGACGTTGTCGGGCGCCGGCGATTTGACGATTACGGATCAGTTCACGTGGGAGGGTCGTCCCAACGCACCTGGGACCATGACAGGCACGGGCACAACCACCGTGGCGGCTGGTGCCACGCTGAACCTGAGCGGCACGTACAGCCGGGTTCTGGACGGGCGGAGGCTGGTCATCGCAGAGGCGACCGGTACGGCACCGGCGGCAGAGGCGATCTGGACCGGCAGCTCGAACATCATGCTGGACAATGGGGCCGAGTTCGAGAATGCCGGCACCTTTGACATCCAGAGCGAGTATACCACGATTCAGCATGGGGGCAACGGAGCTGTCTCGACGTTTAGCAACACCGGAACGCTGCGCA
>JADHUC010000363.1 GCA_016784735.1 Pirellulaceae bacterium
AGCACTGCTTGAAACAACGCCGTCCCGCGGGCAGCGAATAGACGACGCTCCGGGCATTACGCCCGGAGCGCGTTTTTCTTGCGTGTCGACGGTTGATCCTTAGAACAACCCCTTGACCCGACCAGTGTCCACGTCCACGTCCACGCGGCGGTACGCCGGGTTGGAGCAGGTCCCCGGCATCAGGGAGATATTCCCAGCGACCGGGCAGATGAACCGGGCTCCGCCGTAGGTCAGGAAATCGCGGATCGGCAGCGTCCAACCTGTGGGCCGGCCCTTGATCGTCGGATCGGCGGTAAGACTCAAGTGCGTCTTGACCATCATGGTCGTGTACTCGCTGAACTTCGGATCCGCTTCGAATTTCTTCGCCTTGGCCTCGGCTTCGGCGGAGAAAGCGACCCCATCGGCCCCGTACACTTCCTTGGCGATCAGCTCGACACGCTGACGCAGCGGCGTGTCCATGTCATAGAGGAACTTGAAGTCGACCGTGTCCTCGCAAGCGTCGATTACGGCGTCGGCCAGTTCCAAAGCGCCCTCGCCGCCCTTGAGCCAGTGTTCGGTCACGGCTACACGGGCGCCGGCCTGCTCGGTCAGCTTCCGCAGGAGGTCGACCTCGGCCTGCGTATCGGTGTGGAAGCGGTTGATGGCCACCACCGGATTGATGCCGGCCTTCTTGACCGTCTCGATGTGTTGCTGCAGGTTGCAGAAGCCGTCTTCCAGCCAACCGAGTTGTTCATCGAAGTATTCCTTCGGAATCGGCTTGCCCGGAGGAACCGGCAGTGCACCGGCGTTGATACCGTGGCTCTTCAAGGCACGGATCGTCGCGGTGATAACCGAGACGTTGGGAACATTACCGCTGTAACGGCACTTGACGTTCCAGAATTTCTCGAAGCCGATGTCGGCCCCGAAGCCCGATTCGGTCAGGTGGTAGTCACCCAACTTCAGGCACAACTTGTCGGCCACGACCGACGACTGGCCCACGGCGATGTTCGCGAAAGGCCCGGCATGAACGAAGCACGGCTGTCCCTCGAGCGATTGCAGCAGATTCGGATTCACCGCCTCGCGCAGCCAAGCGGTCATGGCGCCCGCGACTTCCAGATCTTCGGTGGTGACCGGGTTGCCCTTCTTGTCGTAGGCAACCACGATTCCGCCCATTCGCTCGCGGAGGTCCTTCAGGTCGCTGAAGATCGCCAGGATGGCCATCACTTCGGACGACACAGCGATGCCGAACTTGCTCTGCATCATGTAGCCGTCCATCTTGCCACCGATGCCGATGTTGATGTTTCGGAGAGCCTGGGCACAGTAGTCCAGGACCCACCCCATCTCGACGTTGGTCGGGTTGATGTCCAGTCGCTTCAGGCCTCGCTTCTCCAACCCCGCGTCGCTGTAGTTGCGTTCGTGCTGCATTCGGGCGGTCAGAGCGACCATGGCCAGGTTGTGGGCGTTCATGATGGCGTTGATGTCGCCGGTCAGGCCCAATGAGAACTCGGTCAGCGGGATGCACTGGGCGAGTCCGCCACCAGCGGCCGAGCCCTTAATGTTCATCGTCGGTCCGCCAGAGGGCTGCCGAATACAGGCGACTACCTTTTTTTGGCGTTTGCCCATCCCCTGCAGGAGCCCCATCGTGGTGGTCGACTTCCCCTCGCCCAGCGGCGTAGGCGTGACGGCCGTTACTTCGACAAACTTGCCATCCGGCTTGTCCTTCAGCCGATCGAGCACCTGCATGTAGTCAACTTTGGCGATGTGGTTGCCGTGCGGCAACAACTCGTCCTTTGTCAAGCCCAGCTCGTCTGCAAGCTGGTAACAGGTCTTCATCCGCGATTCTGCCTCTTCGGCAACTTCCCAATCCGCATGCTTCGTCGGGTCCAAAGCCATAGAACACTCTCCTCACCTAACACTGGTAGAAATCTGTAATGGCCGAAAATGGGAGCGCAAACCTGGAGGCTTCTTGAGGCCAGCCAGGCTGGCGTTTCCTGTCGCCTGCAATTGAAGGATGCACGTCGCCCCACACTGTATACTCACAATCGGCCAATACGCAAGTTTGCTGCAAAGATCCAAAGCGGTTTTTTTCTGCAAATCGTGAGAAACGGCACGTTTGGCCGAGCGGCGGCCACTTTTCCACAATTCGCATTACGCATTTTCTTGGCAAATCGACCGCCGATTGGCCAGCCGCCGGGGAAGAGCTACACTGGGCGTTTGCACTTGCGAAGGAAAGAACGAATCAAGCATCGCGAATGAAACCACTTCGGTCGTTTAACCGCAAGCCGGAGGCGTGCGCGTCCGCCCCGCGCACGCCTCCGGCTTGCGGCTAAACGATCTGACGCCCCTACACTCGGAGGCAATAGAAATGGACAAGGGTAGTGAGCAACTCCTGAAGACGCCGTTGAATGCATGGCACCAGGAACACGGGGGCAAAATGGCGGACTTCAGCGGTTGGGAGTTGCCCATACACTACGAGAGCGGCATCCTTCAGGAGCATTTGGCGACGCGAAGATTCGGCGGTCTTTTCGACATCGGCCACATGGCCCGTTTCCTGGTCAAAGGGAGCGGCAAAGTCGCGTTCCTGCAGCATGTCCTTTCCAGCAACGTCGAAGCCCTGATGCCTTGGCAGGCCCAATACACGCTGATTCCCAACGATACGGGCGGTGCCTTCGATGACGCCTATTTGTATCGTTTTGGCCAAGACGACTTCCTGCTGGTAGTCAACGCTGCGAATCGCGACAAGGATTGGGACCATCTACAGGGACGAGCCGCCCATTTTGACGACGTGACGATCGAGGACCACACCGAACAGTTGGCGATGATCGCTTTTCAGGGAGCTTTGTCCGGACGAATCTTGCGCGGGCTGATCGAGGGCGGGGCACCACCCGAACCATTCCACAACCGCCTTTCCGAGATCACCTTGTGTGGGACGACGGTGCGAGTCGCCAGAACGGGCTACACCGGGGAACCCGTGGGTTTCGAATTGTTCATTCCGCCGGACAGGGCCGAGGCAGTCTGGTCGGCATTGCTCGACGCCGGTAAAGACCAAGGCGTTCTGCCAGTGGGCTTGGGAGCACGCGATACGCTTCGGCTGGAAGCCGGTTTTCCGCTGTTTGGACATGAATTGGGGCTGGATTCGGACGGCAACGAGATTCCCGTCTTCGCCGCCGCGTCGACGCGCAGCGCTGTTAGCTTTTCGGAGCGCAAAGGCAATTTCATCGGCCGAAGTGCCTTGAAACGGCAATTCGAGCAGCTACAGGAACTTCAAAGGAGGATGAGCGAGTCTTGTGAGGCGTTGCCCCGCCGGATTCGCCCCGTCGCTGTGCTGGACAAAGGAATCGCGCGACACGGCGATGAGCTTTTCGTCGGTCCAAAGAAGGTAGGCGTTGTCACGAGTGGTACGATGGCCCCCTACTGGGTATTCCAGGGTCGTGCGGCCACGATGAAGATCACCGACGAAACCGAGCGCCGGGCCATCGCCTTGGCCTATGTGGACACAAAGCTACAGCCGGGGCAGGACGTGGAACTCGAAGTGCGTGGCCGTCGCCTTGCAGGACGAATCGTCCAATGGCATGGCCGCTCCGAAGCACCACCCCACTTTCGCCCGATCCCGGCCGATGCGACGGTTGGAGAGGGGGAACCAGTCCTTAAGAAGGGGCTGGACAAGGCTGAAATCATCCTGAAAAAGAGTGTTGACAACCATCTGTGGCGTCAGCAACGGTGCATCAACATGATCCCGTCGGAGATGACGCCATCGCCGTTGGTTCGGCTATTGCAGGTCTCCGACCCAGTTGGCCGTTACGCCGAACACAAACCGCTGCAAGCGGCCTTCGGGCAGGATGTCTACTACTATCAGGGGACGGAGCTGATCGAATGGGTCGAGGAGCGGCTGAACGAGCAGTTGGCCGAGTACCTGGGATGCTCGCTGATCGAATCGCGAACCATCTCCGGTCAAATGGCTAACCAGACGGTGTTCAGCGGAATGGTGGACTACAGGAATCGCACTGACCGCCGTAGCGAGCCAGGGCGGATCCGGTTGGTCTTCAACAACCAACTTGCCAAAGGCGGACACCTCAGTTCGCAGCCAATGGGCGCGCTTCGCGATTACATCGCCAAGGATCCTGTGACCGAGCGTTTCGCCGTAGTCAACTTCCCGATCCGCGAAGACAATCCTTACAAGATCGACGTCGAGGAGACGTCCAAACTGCTGGACCAAGTCAACCCGGAACTGATCATTTTCGGCAAGAGCATGGTGCTGCATCCGGAGCCCGTGGCCGAAATCAGGCGAATGGTCGAGAGTCGTCGGGAACGGCCAATCATCATGTACGACATGGCCCACGTGTTGGGACTGGTCGGCAACCATTTCCAGCATCCCTTCGCCGAGGGAGCCGACATTGTCACCGGTTCGACGCACAAGACGTTTTTTGGCACGCAACGAGGGATGATCGCCACGAATTTCTCCGTCGAGTCGCCCGAATTCGATCTGTGGAAAGCGATCCAAAGGCGCGCTTTCCCGGGCCATCACAGCAATCACCACTTGGGCACCATGCTTGGGCTGCTGCTGGCCGCTGTGGAGATGAACACCTTCAAAGAGGACTACCAACGTCAAGTGATCTCCAACGCCAAAGCGTTCGCCCGAGCGTTGGTTGACGAAGGAGTCCGAGTCGAGGGCGATCCGGCGGTAGACTACTCGGAGACGCACCAAGTGCTGGTACGAGTTGGCTATTCGCGCGGCTGCCAAGTTGCGGAAGATCTGGAGCACAACAACATCATCGTGAACTACCAAGCCCTGCCCGGCGACGAGAGTTTCACATCCAGTTCAGGTCTACGGCTCGGCGTATCGGAGATGACTCGCTTCGGCATGAAAGAAGCGGACTTTCAGACTTTCGCGCCCCTGTTTGCCGAGGCGGTCCGCGGCAAGAAGGTCGGGGATGAAGTCGCGCGGCTTCGCCAGGACTTCCTGACGATGCACTACTGCTTCGACAGCGAAGCATTGGAAACCATGAAACAGCAGCTTCTGCGGACGTTCTGAACGCGTGACGGCCGTAGGGTGGGCCAAACGGACCAACAGAAGACGATTGTGCGGTGGAGACGGATCTTGCCAAGCCGAAACGTTGAACGCCACATAAAGCCAGTGCGGGCCCACCGGAATACGCTTCCCATTTCAGGATGCGCGCATGTGCCAACTGGACAACGCATTCCGGTGGGCCCGCGCTCGGCTTTCTTTCTTGTGAAGGTCTTCGGGGAAGCGAGCCGTGATCATCTGGCCGCGTGTAACACAAGGGTCGCTTGGCCCACCCTACCTACCTAATGATTGAAGTGCCGGGTTCCGGTGAAAACCATTGCCAGGCCCAAGTCATTCGCCTTTGCGATAACGTCATCATCCCGTTTGGCGCCGCCGGGCTCGATCACCGCTGTGGCGCCGGCTTCCTTGGCCCAGTCGAGGCTGTCGGGGAAGGGGAAAAAGGCATCCGATGCGAGCACGCTCCCGGATGTGTCGAAGTCACCTTCGGCTCCGCCATAGTCACTGGCGATGATCCTTGACAGCCGAGCCGAGTTGACGCGGCTCATCTGCCCAGCGCCCGCGCCCAGCAATGTCTTATCTTTGGCCAGGACAATAGCATTGGACTTCACGTGCTTGCAGACCAGCCACGCGAATTTCAGATCTTCCATCTCACGATCATCAGGTTGCCGTTCTGTGACCACGCGCCATTGGTCTGTGTTTAATCCCAGCATATCCCGGTCCTGAACCAGAACGCCGCCCACCACATACTTCAGGTACCTGTCACCGTTGCGGCCTCCATCCAGCGGTCCCACCTCCAGCAGCCGGACATTCGGTCCCCAGCCTTCGCGGGCCTGGATGGCTTCGATGGCACCGTCCTCGAACGAGGGCGCCAGGATAATCTCTGCGAAGAAACCTCCGGCTCCGGCATCCTTACCCCATCGCTGATAACTTTCGGCGATTGCCTGAGCAAGTTCGCAGGTAACAGGGCGATTTACCGCAACGATTCCGCCCATCGCTGCATTGACGTCACCCATGTATGCTTTGCGATACGCCTCAACCAGATCGTTGTCAATTGCAGCTCCGGCTGGATTGGCATGCTTGATGATCACAACGGCCGGCTCGTCAAATTCCTTGACCAGTTCAAGAGCACCGTTGGCATCAAAGTAATTGTTGTAAGAAATCGGCTTGCCGCCGAGAAGCTTCGCCCTGCCGATACTGGGTTCTGCATCCGCATCGTTGCCCCTGTAAAATGCCGCTGATTGGTGCGGGTTCTCGCCATAGCGGAGCTTGTCGCCTACCCGCTGGAAGCTGAAGCTGATCTTGTCCGGAAATTCATCCCCCGTTTGTCCGGCTAGGTATGTGCTGATGGCCGTGTCGTACTGGGCGGTCAAGCTGAAGGCCTGGAGAGCAAACTTCTGTCGCAACGCAAACGTGACCTGCCCCTCGTTCGCCTCCATCTCGTCCAGAACCTCCTGGTACTGGGACGGATCTGTCACGATCGTGACATACCGGTGATTCTTGGCCGCTGCGCGTACCAGCGTGGGACCGCCTATGTCGATCATCTCGACCGCATCGGCAAGCGTGCATCCCTCTTTGGCAATCGCATCGGTGAATGGATAGAGCGAAACACAGACCAGGTCCACCGGTTCGATCTCGTACTTCTCGATGTCCGCAATATGGTCCGGATCATCGCGCAATGCGAGAATGCCGCCGTGAACCTTGGGATGGAGCGTCACCACGCGGTGCCCGAGCATTTCGGGAAAACCCGTCCACTCCTGAACATACCTGACCGGAATGCCTGCTTTCTCGATCGCTGCTGCGGTACCTCCCGAAGATATTATCTCCACTCCCATCTTCACGAGAGCCGCGGCAAACTCTTCTATCCCAGTTTTGTCAAATACACTGATCAGCGCCCTTTTGACGCTTGTTTTTTCTTCCTGCATTTTCCGATTTCCTATACTGATAGCCTACTGTTAGCGATTTCAATCTCCTGTCCAGTCACAGACGCTACGCGTCACGTCGCCGTGTGTCAACATAAGGGCCTGTTTCCTACCCGTTTTTCGCGATTGCAGATAGCAGAAGTCTACTCAGGGGCGATGCGCACTCGCCGACCGTCGATACTCACTCGGCCAGCTCCGATCAGCCGCAGAACCTCCGGGTAGGCTTCGCACTCCTGTTCGAAGACTCGGGCGGCCAGCGTGTCGGGGGTATCGTCTTCCATCACGGGTACGGTCTTCTGTACGACGACCGGCCCACGGTCGTACTCGTTGTCGGCGAAATGGACGGTGCAGCCCGAGACCTTTGCCCCGTATTCCAACACCGCCTCGTGGACGAAATGACCATACATCCCCTTGCCGCAGAACGCTGGGATCAACGCCGGGTGAATGTTCAGCACGCGGTTCGTGAAGTCCTCGGGGATAGTCACTTGCTTCAGAAAACCGCCCATCGCCACGATATCGGCGTTTGCCTGCCGACAGCCATCGAATATCGCTGCACTGAAGGCATCTTGCGTATCGTACTGCTTGCGTTCGATCACCACCGCAGGAATGCCGGCCTCCTCAGCGAACTGCATGCCTCGCGACTCAGGATTGCTGCAGACGACCAATTCGATCCGCACATCCAGCAGACCAGCGTCGATCCTCTGAATCATATTCTTGAGCGTCGTTCCGCCGCCGGAAATCAACACGGCGATCCGAAGAGGTGATTTCGCTTCCAAGTTAATCACGTTCTTGTGCTCCCATTCGGCGTTGGAGTTCACGCTTTAGTGTGCTCTTCGAAGACACGCTGAAGCGTGAACTCCAACTTTGGTTGTCGTCCCACGCCGCTTAGGATGTAAGGAGTCACACCGCAAGAATCAAGTGGGCACGGAGGAAATGACCAAGTCCCAATGACCAATGATTCGCTGCGCGTAGCTGAATTCACAAGATTCCAGACCGCCGTGGTATCCTAAATCGTAGCGAATTCAGTTACAAACAGGACTGATTCGAGGCAGACGTCTTGACATTGGTCATTGGGACTTGGTCATTGGTCATTCTGTTGGTCGTTGGTCATTTGAGCGATAAGCGAGGTTTTTGGTGTGCGTCTAATCATGATGGGCACGGGGCCATTTGCGGCTCCAACCTTCCGTGAACTGTGCGGAACCGACCACGCGATGGTAGCGCTGGTCACCAAGCCGCTGCGCCCGGGGCGTTCGCGGCGGCCGGTGCCGATTGGCCCCATGCGCGAGATTGCACGCGAACGCGGAACGCCGATCTTCGATCCCGATGACGTCAATTCGGCGGAATCGCGAGATCGGCTAACCGACTTCGAGGCCGATCTGTTGATCGTGTGCGACTATGGGCAGATTCTGTCCGCGGATACGCTGGCCACAACGCGACTGGGGGGAATCAACATCCACGGCTCGCTGTTGCCAACGTATCGCGGTGCTGCGCCCGTAAATTGGGCGATCTGGCACGGCGAAACGGAGACTGGTGTCAGCGTAATCCACATGACTCCCAAGTTGGACGCCGGGCCGGTGATCGCAATTGGGCGCACTGCGATCGAACCGGAGGAAACGGCTGAGCAGTTGGAGGGGCGACTATCGGAGATTGGGGCCAGCGTGGTTTTGGAAGTCCTCGACGCGTTCAAGTCCGATGACGTAGAGGCGTTGCCACAAGACGCATCTTTGGCCTCCAAGGCCCCTCGGCTCAAGAAGACCGACGGCCTGATCAACTGGGATCGCCCAGCAGCCACCATTAAGAACCAGGTTCGGGCACTCCAGCCATGGCCGAAGGCGTACACGTTCTGGCATCGTCCGGACGGTCCCCCGCTGCGGGTGATCGTTGGTCCGGTGACAGTGACCGATGGGCCTCAAACGGAGGCACCGCCGGGCACGGTCGTCGACGTGTCAGGTGACGCCGTTGCCGTCGCCGGCGCCGAAGGCGTCATCTCACTGACCAGCCTTCAGCCGTCCGGCAAACGCATGCTTACAGTCGCAGAGTTCCTCCGTGGCTACCATGTACAGGTAGGTGAGACATTCGGAGCAGAGTAGTCAACGCTACCGCGAGCGAGGCACGGTCGCTTTGTAGATGGTCGTCTTTGCGTCCTTCTTGCCGATGATCTCGTACTTGTCCACTGCCGCCGGGACGAGAACCGATCTGCCTTTCGGAATTGATAGCATCTCGCCACTCGCCGCGTGTGCGATCTGAGCGCTCCCTTCGGTGACGAACAGGATTTCGACGCTACGGTTTTCGCCGCTGACATACGGGCGAGAGCCGTTCAGTCGAATCAGCGACAATTCGAACTCATGGGCAGGCGAGGGGTAGGCGACTTCCCCGTTTTCTCGCTGCTCGCATTCGATGGTTTCCGCTTTCTCCGACTGGGATCCCAGAACCTTCTGCAATTCGTCAATGTCTACGTGTTTGCTGGTCAACCCGGCTCGCAACACATTATCCGAGGTGGCCATCAGCTCGACTCCCATGCCTTCCAGATACGCGTGCAGTTCGCCGGCCGGTACGTACAGGGCCTGCTCGGCTTTCAAATGCACCAGGTTGAGCATCAGGGCGCAGGCGATGCCGATATCACCCGGATGTAACTCGCCAAGCTTGACGATCCAGTACGCGTGTTTGTCTTTGTCCCGACTGTGTGGGCTACTCCGCATCGCGGAAACCAATTTGCCGACCAACTCTTGCCTGCGTGGGTCGTTCAGCCGCGTGAGGCTTTGGAAAAACTCCTTCGGTCCCGTTTCGGCCCGATTCCTGAGGCAGTCCAACTCAGGTTGGATCACCGAGAAGCCAGCGAAGTCTGCGAGCATCTCGCCCACCGGTCGGAAACCCTTCAGCGCCCAGAAATCCGTCAGTGCGCAGATGACCTCCGGTTTGTGATTGGAGTCTTTGTAGTTGCGTCGTTCGTCGTCGATGTCGGGCCCGTCTGCCTCTTCCTTGCGAAATCCGTCTTGCGCCTGCGTCGCATCTGGGTGGGCCTGAATCGACAGCGGCCTGGCTGCCACCAACAACTTCATCAAGAACGGCAGTTGGCTATGGAAGCGTTCGGCAACCTCGTCGCCGAGGATAGCCTCCGGCCGGTCGGCAATCAGTTCCGGGAGGGGCATGGGTTGTTTTTCCACGGCAACCCAAGACGGCGCTTTCGGATGGGCGCCCATCCACATCTCCGCTTCAGAACGATCTGTTTTCCTGGTCTTACCCAAGAAGTCGCCAATCGCGTCAAGTCCGCCCCAGTCGTAGTATTGAATCTGGTTGCCCAGCAGCATGAGCGTGGGATCAAAACCATTCATCGCTTCGCCCTCCTACAAACATGGTAGTCGTTCGAAAGCGAAACAGACAAGAACCCGTGGAAGTCCATCCCCGACAGGTAACGTTGTGCGTAGCAGCAGTTTGTACGACAATGTGATTCGAGGTAACAACTTGTCGGTGACGACGGAGACGGAAGATGGGCATTTGTCGTTGTGGCCGTTTGGCGTTTGGCTTGCTCTCGGTGTTCATCCTCGGAGGTGTCCTTTCGAGCACCCGCGCTGCCGCAGAGGAGGACGGGCAGGCAGGCGCGCGACCGGCGGAGCCTCGCGCGGTCTCCGTTGGCGAGCCGCTGCGAGCGTTGATCGAAGCGGATTGGATTGACCGCGACCGGCGCTTCGTGGTGAAGAAGTCCGGCGAGCCGACGCCTTCCGCACCGGACTCCCAGGACGTGACTACCGACCAAGATGCGACGGGCGGATGCGATGGCGTCAAGAACGGTCGGTGCGGATTCCACACGGCCAGCGGCGAAATGGACCCTTGGTGGCAGGTCGATCTTGGAGCAGTTCACAAACTCGATCGCGTGGTCATCTACAACCGGACAGACGGCAACACTGCACCGCGCACTAAACGGATTGGCGTCCGTGTGGCCTCGCAAATCGAAAATCCCGAATTCGCCGAAGTCTATCGGCACAACGGCGAGACTTTCTACGGAGTGAACGAAAACAAGCCGTTGGTGGTCGATCTGCAAGGAAAAGACGTCTCTGCACGGATCGTGCGATTGGACGTGCCCGGTCGGTGTTCATTCGCCTTGGACGAAGTCGAAGTGTACGCGGCGGATGATCCGCAGAAGAACATCGCACTTGGCAAGCCTGCCGATCAGAAGAGCATCAGCCCACACTCGTTTCCCGGCACCAGAGGCCATACCTACAAGATCGCCAAACCCGAAAAACCCGCCGAGCCAAAGAAGGCGGTGTTTCTGCTGGCTCACACGTCCGAGGTGATCCGCCGCGGCTACGATTTGGCAGACAGATTCCGCGGCAGGACCAACCTTGCACGGTTGGACAAATTGGTCGCGAGGCTCCAAGTTCTGGATGCCGACCTTCGCAAGTTCGAATCCGCCGCCGACGTGCCCGTGGATGTTCGGCGCGAGAAGTATCTGGCGGCGCGATGGCTGGTCCGCGAAATCGCCTTCACGAATCCCCTGCTGGATTTTGATAAGATCTTATTCGTCACACGTCACGATCCGGGCGGCTTGTACCATATGGTGCACCAGTACTACGGCTTTTGTTCCAACCCCGGCGGCGGACTGTTTGCGTTGTGCGATCCGTTCTCTTCCGATCCGAAGGTGGTCAATCTGCTTGAGGACTCGTTAGTCGAACGAGGTCGCCTTGCCGGCAGCAAGCTCCTCCCGGGAACGTTTCTTTCGCCCGAGTTGTCCTATGACGGCCAGTCTGTCCTATTCGCGTACACCGAGGGCAAAGCAGAAGGGATCGAGTGGTCACCGAAGGCCAGTTACCACATCTTCCGCGTTGGTGTGGACGGCAGCCACCTGGTGCAATTGACCGACGGGCGATGGAACGACTTCGATCCGTGTTTCCTGCCCAACGGTCGGATCGTACTCATCACGGAACGTCGAGGCGGGTATTTGCGTTGTGGCGGTTCCGCACCGCCGTACGACTCGCCGACTTACACGCTCCACTCGATGGAAAGCGACGGCAGCGACATGATCTGTCTGAGCTTTCACGAGACACAAGAGTGGCATCCCAGCGTGGACAACAATGGAATGATCGTCTATACGCGATGGGACTATGTCGACCGCGACACGAACGTTGCTCACCACATCTGGAACTGCCATCCCGATGGTCGCGACCCGCGCAGTTTCCACGGCAACTATCCGGTGAAGCGAGAAAGCCGGCCGTGGATGGAAATGAGTATCCGGGCGATTCCCGGATCGCACAAATACGTGGCCACGGCCGCTGCCCATCATGGTCTGGCGTTCGGCTCGTTGGTGCTGATCGACTACCATCCCGTGGACGATGGTGCGGCGTCGCAGATCGAGCGACTAACGCCGGATGTGCCGTTCCCGGAATCCGAAGGCGGCAAGCCGATGATTCGCGAGCGCATGGCTTACGGTACAGCTTGGCCGCTGAGCGAAGACGATTACTTGTGTGTGTACGATGCTCACGCGAGAAACCGTGGTATCTACTGGATCGACCGCTACGGTAACAGAGAACTGCTGTACCGTGATCCGGCGATCTCCTGCCTTAGCCCAATCCCGGTACGTCCTCGCCCTTGTCCACCAGTGCTTCCCGAGCGGACAACGCAGACGGCGGCCGCCAAGGCGGTGCCCGACGCCGAGGGCGGTTCCACGATTGCCTTGATGAACGTGTACGATAGCGACTTCCAATGGCCCGACGAGACGAAGATCGCTGCGCTCCGCGTGATTCAGGTCTTGCCAAAGACCACGCCGCCGG
>JADHUC010000364.1 GCA_016784735.1 Pirellulaceae bacterium
GATAGGCTGCCAGCCTGTCAGGATTGTGCAATTTGACCCCCAGCTTTTCTCGGATTACGTATTCGACAGGCTGGCAGCCTATCCCACGTCGGTTCTTGCCGGTATTTCAGCAGTCTCCGGCTTGCGGTTAAACGAAAGAACATAGGGAACGATCTGACGATGGAAATGGAAAAACTCGTATCGCTGTGCAAGCGGCGTGGCTTCTTGTTTCAGTCCAGCGAAATCTACGGCGGCCTGAACGGCTTTTGGGATTACGGCCCGTTGGGCGTCGAGTTGAAACGCAACATCAAGGACGCCTGGTGGCGCGACATGGTCACGGGCCATGACGATTCGTCTGTCTCCGCCGGCGCCCCGACTGCCTACGAGATGACCGGCCTGGACTGCACGATCATCATGCACCCGCAAGTCTGGAAGTGCTCGGGCCACTACGACCTATTCCACGACCAGATGGTCGACTGCCGTGAGTCAAAGAGACGATACCGCTACGACCAGGTGCGCGGTCGCTGGGTGGAAGCCAAGGGCCAGCGGATCTTTGTAGCCACGGCGGTGGAAGTGGAGAAAGAAGAAGAGGACACGCAGACGCGAGCATTGAAGTACTTCAACCTTCGCAAGAAGAAAGCCGACGAGTTGGCTTGGGACGGCCCTTTCCTCACGCTGCCCGAGATCGACGACATGTCGAAAGTGCTCGGCCCGGAGGCCAAAACGCTGGGCACGCTGACCGAACCGCGCGAATTCAACTTGATGTTCAAGACCTTCGTCGGCGCACTGGCCGGCGAAGAAGGTACGGCATTCCTGCGCCCGGAAACGGCTCAAGGCATTTTTGTCAATTTCAAGAACGTGCGGGACAGCACGCGCGTGCGCATTCCCTTCGGCATCGCCCAGATCGGCAAGAGCTTCCGAAACGAAATCACGCCGCGTAACTTCACCTTCCGCTCACGCGAATTCGAGCAGATGGAGATCGAGTTCTTCTGCCATCCGGACTCGTCCAACGAATGGTACCAGTATTGGCGGGACCGGCGAATGAAGTGGTACGTCGATCTCGGCCTGGCCAGCGACCGCTTGCTGTTGCGCGAGCACGACGCGGCGGAACTCAGCCATTACTCGACTGGCACAGCCGACATCGAATACGCATTCCCGTTCCTGCCGCCCGGCGAATTTGGCGAACTGGAAGGCATTGCTCACCGCGGTGATTTCGATCTGCGTAGCCACATGGAAGGCAAGCTGGACGAAAAGACGTGCCCACTGGAGGTGGAAAAAGGCCCCGACGGCAAACCCAAGTGGAAGGGCAGTGGCCGCGACCTCACGTACCGGGACGACCTGAGCGGCGAGCGATACACGCCTCACGTGATCGAGCCCTCGGCCGGCGCCGATCGAGCGACGCTTGCGTTCCTGTGCGAAGCGTACACCGAAGACGAAGCGCCGGACGAAAAGGGCGTAATGAAGGCGCGTACGGTCATGAAGCTCAATCCTCGCTTGGCCCCGATCAAAGCAGCCGTGTTTCCGCTGGTCAAAAAAGACGGCATGCCCGAGATCGCTCGCGAAATCTATCGCGCCCTGAAGCCGCATTTCAACGTCTTTTACGACGAAAAAGGCGCCGTTGGCCGTCGTTACCGCCGTCAGGACGAAGCCGGCACACCCTACTGCATCACCGTCGACGGCCAGACCATAAGGGACAACACCGTCACCATCCGCGACCGCGACACGTTGGAGCAATGGCGTGTGAAAGTGGACGACTGCGCCGACGAAGTCCGCGAGCGACTACGGTGAGCATCAGCGGTCAAAAGCCTATCGTTTTACCTTGACAGCCTCGCGCCGTGACGGCGGCTCTCAACTCGTTTCCAGGCTCGGCCTGGAAACGGTCTGTCTTTGAGGCTCCGCCTCTCTTCGCCCCGTTCCTTCCTCTGGGCCTGACCCACGACGCGATTCCCGTTACATCTCTGCCGCACGACATACACTTCCCGCGCCACATCATTTCATCCGTGGGCCCGCCATGCCATCCGTGGGCAACGTCACGACTTCATCCGCGAGGCAACTCGGCACAAACCTGCAAATGGAATCGGCACGAGGTATCAGGAGCTTGACTGACTTAGGATTCGCGTGTTAGTATAGCTCTAGCATAAGTTGAGAAGGGATCTCAGTGCGTCTGCCTCGCCTGTTACGTTTTCTGAATCGAAGTAGTCCGTGACATATCCCCCCTTGAAACGCTTTGCAGTTTGGTGTCTCGCCGCCTTGCTCGGTTTGGTGGCTGGTATGGGCGAGGGGCTGCACTTGATCCCTGGCTGCGGCCATGGGATCGAAGTGGGAAATGTAGTTCTGTGGGTTGGGTGCTTCGGTGTCGACAACTCGCGTCCGACGAAGGATTGCGACGAACCTGGGGTAACGGTTCCGGGTAAGCCGGCGCCTCCCATCCAAAGTGAAGAGGCATGCCCGATTTGCTCCAAGTTGGGCGAGCATTTCACACTGTCCTCCCCCATTCCTGTCGGGTCTGTCGCTCGATTTCAGAGCGGGGTTTTGGTAGTCGTTCTTTGCGGCGTTCCCGTCGAGACTACCGGGGTGACTCAGGCTCGAGCGCCACCACTCGCGTGATTATTTTCGGTCGCCGGCGCGAATGCCAGCGCGCAACGCCCCTGTGCTCCAGGCATTGGCTGGGTGCGCTGTTCGGAGCGCTAAGGCCTGACGCCGCTGGAAATAGCTATCGATTTCGGCACAACCACCAACGCCAGACTAACGAGGCGCATCATGAAACAGACCATGTGTTTGTTGGCTCTTCTTGCAGCGACTTCCATTCAATGTGGAAGAAACGAAACGCCGCTTGCCACACACGACGAAAGCGAACATGCGGAAGCGCCAGCCGCGACAAACGAAGTCCGCTTGTCCGAGCCGAGTCGCGAAATGGGCGGTATCGCCGTGGAGGAGGTCAAGTCCCAGCAAACCAAGGACATCCTGGAAGCAATGGGGAAGGTGCTGGCACCGAAACCGCAAACCGCCATCGTCGGCCATGCGTTTTCCGCTCGTGTTGCCGAGGTTCACGTGAAGCTCGGCGAATGGGTCGAAGAGCGACAGGAACTGGTCACCTTGGAGAGCCACGAAGTTGGTGCTGCGAAATCCGAGCTCTTCAAGGCCATCGCCGACCTTGAACTGGCCAAGCTCAACTTCGAAAGAGAGAAACAGTTGCTGGAAAGTGAAATCGGAATCGAGAAGAACTTTCGAGCTGCGGAGGCCGAATACAAGATCGCCCAAGCGAATGAAGAGGCCGCCCACAAGCGAATGCACATATTCGGCTTCACGGACGAGCAGGTGAAGGAGATCGAGGAGACGCACCAGATCCAAGCATCCATCACGTTGTACGCTCCGATTGCCGGCAAGATCGTGGATAACAATGCTGTTCTTGGCGCGCTGATCGATCAGGCTACTGAGATCATAAGAATAATCGACCCGACGTTGCTGTGGGTCGATGCACAGATCTACGAAAAGGACATCTCGAAGGTCAAGATCGGGCAAGAGGTGGAAATCAAAGTCCCCGCTTATCCGGACGAGGTCTTTCGTGGAGAGGTCAGCTACATCGGCGACGAGGTGAACGAGGAAACTCGCACGATCACCGTCCGGGCGGAAGTGAGCAACGAGGAATCGAAGCTCAAGCCGGGGATGTTCGCCGACGTGGATATATTGCTGAACGGGAGTGCTGAAACGCTGGTCGTTCCCAAGTCTGCCGTGTTGGAGGACGGTCGGCAGAAGGTCGTTTTTGTGAAGGTCGAAGACTCCTTCCTGCTCCGCGAAGTCGAGACGGATCCCGCCAACGGAGAGGACTACTTGCGGATCCGGTCCGGACTGGACGCAGGCGAAGAAGTTGTAATCACGGGGAGTCACTTGCTGCGATCCGAGTTGAAGGAGGACCTTCTGAGACAAGCCCATCATCATGGACATCAGCATTGACAACGAACTAGGAGACGCGGACAGTGATTCGAGCAATCATCGATTTGGCGCTGCGTAACCGGCTTCTCGTTCTGTTGCTGACGGCGCTGGTCTCGCTGGTGGGTGTCGTCGCCTACGACCGGATGCCCAAGGATATCTATCCGGATCTGAACGCGCCGCTGGTGAACATCATCACGCATTGGGAGGGCATGGCGTCCGAGGACGTCGAGCGACGGGTCACAATCCCGCTGGAAAGCTTGATGAGCGGCAGTCCGCACGTGACCAGGGTCAGGTCGGAATCGACCACCGGCGAATCGATCGTAACCGTCGAGTTTGATTGGGGAATCGACGTCTACAAGGCTCGCCAGATCGTGGCCGGCAAGCTGGACATCGTGGCGGACCAGCTTCCCGCCGGCGCGGAAGATCCGACCATGGGACCCGTCTCGTCGCGCATGGGCGAGGTCTTCGAATTCGCCGTGGTGGGCGACGGCGTGGACCCGATGCTACTGAGAAGCGTCGCCGATTGGACCATTAAGTACCGGCTGTTGGGTGTCGAAGGCGTCTCGTTCGTGGTCAACCTGGGAGGTTTCGTCCAGCAGTATCAGGTCTTCCTCAAGCCTGAAATGCTGCACCACCGCGGAATCACCATCGCCGAAGTCAAAGAGGCGATCGAACAGAGCAACCGCAATTTCTCGGGCGGCGTCATTCGAAAGCCGAATCAGGAGTTTCTGATAAAGGGCCTGGGGCGAATCGAGTCGATCGAGCATATCAAGAACACGGTGATCACATCGCGCGAAGGCATTCCGGTTTTCGTGAAGGATGTGGCCGACGTCAAAGTGGGAAGGATGTTCTCGGCAGGAAATGCCGGATTCGATGGCCAGGAAGCCGTGTCGGTGATCGTGCAGAAGCAGTACGGCGGTGACACACTGAAGACCATCGACAGGGTCAAGGAGTTCATCAGGGACGTCGAGAACGACCTGCCGCCCGAGACCAGAATCGAACCCTACTATGACCAATCCGAACTGATCAACAGTTCACTGGAGCATGTCGAGATTTCCATGGTGGAGGGCGGCGTGCTGGTGCTGGTGGTCATCCTGCTGTTCCTCGGCAATGTACGGGCGTCGTTGATCGCCGCGTTGACGATTCCCATCTCTGTTTTGTTCTCGCTGGTATTGATGTACATCGGCGGCGTCTCGTTGACGGTGATGGCGTTGGGCGGCTTGGCGATCGGAATCGGCAAGATGGCCAGTGGCTCGGTGATCATGGTCGAGAATGTCTACAAGCACCTCCAGGGCGGCGAGGGGGACGCATCTTCGCTGGACCTGACGGCCCAAGGGGCCAAAGAAGTCGGCCCTTATCTGTTCTCAGCGAACTTGATCATCATCCTGGTCTTCCTGCCACTACTGACACTGGAGGGGATCGGCGGCAGGATGTTCCGGCCCACGGTGTATGCCCTGGTGGCCGCTCTGCTCGGTTCGCTGATCATGAACATCACCCTGAAACCGGTGCTGATGTCGCTATGCATCAGGTCGACGAAGCGTGTGCGGCGGAAGAACCGTGTCATCGAATTTGCTACACGCATCTACGTCGGCGTCTTGAAGCTTTCATTCCGGCTCAAAGCGATTGTGTTATTGGCCGCCCTGGCCGTCGTCGTGGTCGCAGGCTGGTGCTATCAAGATCTGGGAAGTGAATTCGTGCCCTTCATGGACGAAGGCTCGATCGTTGCATCGACGGTCATGCTGCCCGAAACGTCGCTGCACGAGTCGGTTCGCGTCGGCAAGACGTTCGAGAAGGCTTTCATGAGCTTCCCGGAAGTGGAACATGTCTGCCGGACCACCGGAATGGCCGAGGAATCGGAACATGTTCATCCCGTGAATCATAGCCATTACCTGTTGAAGCTAAGACCGCGGCAAGAGGGTGACCGAGGCTACGCTGAATTGACCGATGCCATGCGAGAAAAACTCGACTTGATGCCAGGCAAGACGCCTTACATGTTCGAACAACCCATTGGCAACAAACTGGCCGAGATGCTCACCGGCACCGAGGGTCAGATCTCGCTCAAGGTCTACGGACCGGACTTGGAGAAGCTGGACGAAAAGGCGCGCCGCATCGCCGAGATTATACGCGACATTCCGGGGATCGCCGATCTGCAGGTCGAACAGACCAGTGGGATTCCTTTGCGCGTGATCACGTTGAAGCGAGAGGAGTTGGCCCGTCATGGGATCAAGGTGGACGAGGTGGCCGACGTGATCGAAACGGCGCTGGGCGGAGTCGAAGTGACGGACGTGACCGAGGTGGACCGGATGACCGCCGTGCTGCTGCGGCTCCCGGAGCGGTACCGTCAGGACGTTGACTCGGTCAAGAACCTGTTGGTGGACACGCCAGCCGGCCATCGCGTGCCCCTTGAACAGATCGCCGACATTGATCCAACTGAGACTGGACCACAGACGATTTTCCGCGAAAGCCGAAGCCGGCGAAAGACGATCCTGTGCAACGTCGTGGGACGGGACGTTGGCCGGTTCGTCGAAGAAGCAACAGCCAAGATCAACGAGAGTGGTTTGTTTCCCAGGGGCGAGGGGTACTCCTTCAAATTCGGTGGCGAGTTCGAAAGCCAGCAGCGAACGATGCAACAGCTCAAGTGGATGATGTTGATCGTTGGCCTGAGCGTACTGGTAGTGCTTTTCGCCTCGCTACACTCACTTCGGCAGTCGCTTCTGTTGCTGCTGAACATCCCCATGACGCTCGCCGGAGGTATCATCGCCCTGTTCCTGGTTGGGCAGACGCTGAACGTTTCGTCGGTGATTGGCTTTATCGCCTTGTTCGGTATCGCTCTGCAAAACGGAGTGGTTCTGGTAGGCAAGATCAACGACTTGCGCAGGAGTGGAGTAGAACTGCATGATGCCGTGATCCAAGGAGCCGCATACCGGTTCCGCCCGATCCTGATGACCGAGTTGATCTTGATCCTGGGCGTGTTGCCTTTGGCCCTGGGCACGACTGCCGGATCGGAACTGCACCGCCCCTTGGCCGTTGTCTACATTGGCGGCTTTGTGGTCGCCATCTTTTTCGAACAGATCGTTCTGCCGATCCTGTACGAGTTCTCGGCACGGCTTGGAAAAGAACGGTTCGTGAACGAGAAAGCCGCGTGAGAAGAGGGGGCGTGGCGAGCGGCGGTTGGTTCCGTACCGTGGCGTAAGCTTCTAGCTTGCGAATTTCCTGTGAAAGGCAAGCTGGAAGCTCGCCCCACGCGTAAATTCTTGTCTGCCGCTCGTGTTATGGATGCCGTTCGTCGAAAGACACCGTCTGCTTGATCTCGCAGTAACCACCGGCTTTGACCGTTCGGTTGTAGCCGAAACCGATCACGCATCCGTACTTGCCGCTGCGGGACTCGCCCGACCAGCGGCCTTTGCGGTACGACCAGGGCCAGCTCTGTTCGTGGTACGTCCATCCGCCGTCGGATTCGAAGTCGCCGACAGCGACTGAACCGCCGAACAAATGGACGTCGTCCACGTAGTAGTAGCACTCGCAGAACTCCGCGCCGGGCTCCGTCACCGCTTTGTCCGCCCGAAGCCGGAACACGAGTTCCGCCGATTTCTTGTCTTCTACCCAGCGACCCAGGTCGAGCACCAAGTGCTGCCAGCCTCCCTCGTCGCCCTCGACGTCGTCCTCCCAAATCACTTGGCTGTCTAACAGCACTTGCGCGCGGACATATCCCTTGAGCGGGCCGTAGTAGCTGTCCTTGACCCACGCGCTGAGCACACAACCGCCAGCCTGCGGATTGACTAACACGGGAATCAGCGTCGAACTGGGAATGCCTCTTTCGTTGGATACGGTTAGCGCCACGTTGTATCGACCAGGTTGGCGAAAAGTATAGGTGGCGGTCTTGTCAAATGCCTCGGGGCCTATCGCGTCGGGGCTGTCGGCGAAATTCCAGCGGTAGCGGACGATCCGGCCCCCTTCGTTGTCCTTGCTCTCGGACGCGTCAAAGGAAACGGTCAAGGGCGCCTTTCCCGTGGCCGGCGTCGCCGTGCCTTTGGCCGTAGGATGCCACGTCGCGGGCACGGGGCCGTAGTGATTGTCGTAGACCTCTGTGTTTTTCGTCGAACGGATGCTCAGTGCAGACTCCGGGCCGGGGTGAAAAAACCAGTTGTTGTGGAATCTTGCTTCTTCGAGCGGATTGCCTCGCAGCAGAATCGCCGGTTCGTCCGGGTTGCGGAATTCGTTGTGGTGGATCAGCGTCGCGGCCCCGGCCTTCGTCGCATTTCCGTGGCGGTCAAAGGATGGCTGCACATCCTGATCCAGGCAAATGTTGTAGCGAGCTTCGTAGCTGCTATCCGCTTGCGAGCCCGAGCCGATGTGGTGCCGGCAGGCGTTGAACAGATTGGCCTCGATCAGTGCTTTTCCGCCGCCACGTACCCAAACGCCGTACCCGTATCCCCAGCGGCGCGTATGGTGGATGTAATTGTGGTGCACGTGGGCCCCGCCGGCCACAGCAAGGTCTACGGCCCACTTGTTCCACGCCCACAGTTCGCAGTTGTCCACCTCCAGGTCCTCGTGATCCGCTCGGATCCCGTTGGCGATCTTGATTTGCTCGTAGAAATGGTCGCCGATTTCTGCGAACGCGCCGCGCAGGCGCAACCCCGTGATCCGCACGCCTTTGCCGCCGGTCTTGAACAGTGGGATCCAGTCGAATTCGTCAGTCAGCGAGTTCGAGTACACAAGCGCCCCTTGCGATGCACCTCGGCCACGACCGCTTGTCAGAGTGACACCGCCGGGAATTGTCTGATCGTCCGCGCCGGTCATGTCGATCACCGCGTCGTCGCGTATGTAGATGACCGCACTCGGCTGCGCCTTGCGGATCGCGTTGATCAGCTCGGCTCTTTTGGACACCACGAAATTGGCAGACCGTTCGGACTTGACGTCGCGGTAGCCCGGTCCGCCGCCGATTGGATCGCCCGTGGGATTCAGTTGGTCGCCGTATTTCGCCGCATGGCTCAACAACGGCCAGCCGGCGAGAAACGCGACGATCGCCACGCGAGATACACGGTTTCGTTTTGTCATGGCAACTTCGGTCTACATGGTTGGCATTGCCCATCAAGAACTGTCGATTACTTTTTGTGGGGCACGTTTCCAACGTGCCTGGCACGATGGAATCGTGCCCCACCGTTCTTCTGCACTGGTCTCTATTTGTCGAAGCTCGGCACTTTCAGTTGTTGGCCGCCCTTCTTTGCGGATTCTTGCGCCACGATGCCGGGCACGGTCATGGCCAGCGATTCGTACACGTCGATTGCCGGCTCGCGATCTTCCACCAGCGCGGCGACGAACTCGTGGGTTAGAAACGTGTGCGAACCGCCGTGCCCCGAGGCGACGCGCATGGATTCGGGTAGCAAGTCCTGATAATCGGGCAGCGCGGTCACCGGCGGCGAACCGTGGGCTTTGACCGCGAACGGTTGGCCGCCCGAACCCGGCATGTACAGCGACAGCTTCTCGCCCAACCACTGCGCCCGCTCGCCGCCGGCAACAACGTTGTACATCACGTTACAGCGACAGATGTTTCCGCCGCTGCACTTACCCAAGGCCGTCATGTTCCAGAAAGGATTGTCGTATTGGTTCTCCTGCAGGTCCGGATGGTCGTCGCCCCAGCCCAGGCAGGAAATGTCCGTGATTCGTTCGCGCGTGACGCCCACGTGAAAGGCAGTGGAATGGGTCGGATAAAGCATGGGCGCATATCCGTGACGCCACGTTGGTTTGCCATTCTGCCACCAGTAAGCCTGCCCGTGTTTGCCGGCAAGATAGTGGTAATATTCGCATTCGCAATACAGGAACTTGCCGAACATCCCGTCCTGGTACAACTGCCGGGCAAGGATGCATGGCCTCCGGTGGTAACTGGTTTCGGCCATCATGTATTTCAGGCCGGTTCGCTCTTTGGTCTCTTTCAGCAATGCGGCTTCCTCAAGCGACATTGCCGCCGGCACGGCGCAGATGCAGTGCTTGCCGTGGTTCATCACCTCGACACAGTGCCGCACGTGATCCGGTGCACCGGTGAACACGGCAACCGCCTCGATTTTCGGGTCCAACACAAGCTTCTCCAGCGACTCGTACGCCTTCTCGCATTTGTACACTTGCTGGAGGTGATTTCGTCGATCGGCGCGAAGGTCGCTGACCGCTTCGACCGTGCAGTTTGGATCCAGATGCCACTCGAACGACGCCCCGAAGCCGCCGCCCACCACGCCAATCCGGATCTTCCGATCGGAGTCCAGTCGCGCTTTGGCAGGCACGGCACCGGCCAGGTTCATCGAGCCAATAAACGCTGCTACACTCGTGGCGCTCAGAAAGTCTCGCCGCGAAACGTTCTTGTCAATTTGTTCTGTCATCTCGTTCCTCCCGTTTGTCAACACAAGATGGAATCCTTGCAACCGCCAGCGGGCGATAGCCGACACTGCCCCCACCGATCACGGGTAGACGGAGTCATACGGAAAGTCGAACTCGTGCCCGCCTCCACCGGCGAGAAGGTGCTGGAAGTATGTCTCCAGAACATCGTCGACTTGCCCGGCGTTCACGACGTCGCGTGTCTCGTGTGAGTACCAGTACGCATTCTCATGCACCGCAATCAGTGAATCTCCGGACGAAGTGGTGTAGAAGGCCACCGCGTCGTTGGGAATTCCCGTTTGGGCAGCAACCTCCAATTCATAGTCACTGACGGTTCGTGGCTCGTGAAGACCACCTGAAAAGGGATAACCACGCTCCCAAGTCCTCAGAATCAAATCATACAATAAGTTTCCCAGAACTAGTCCCCGAGCTGGCAATTGCACGTCCTCGCGCAAAGACAGCTCAGAACCCTCGAGCTTGACGACTACGGCCGTGCGGTAGCGATGGAGGTTCACTTCGATCTCACAACGAGCCGCGCCGGCGAGCTGCCGTAGCCACTGGGCGAACGAATTGATGGTGCACCCTTCAGCAAGGCGGTTGAAATAGGCGCAGGAATCCGCGAAGACCGCACGGTGCTCATCGGTGAGAAGATCAGCGAAACGCGACGGCACATCCGCTAGACGATCGTTGGGATCGACGAGCACACTCGGACCACCGAAGTAGTTCATGAATTCTCTCACGATGCGCTCTGTTTACTCAATAACGTTTGCGTAACACAAGGACGCGACGGAACCCCGCTGGTGTACACGGATTTTCGATTGTAACGCCCGCGACCTCAGAGTAACGGGGCATCGCAGGGCTGTTGGGCGGAACCGCGTTGCGGTAGCAATCCTCGCGAGCCTCACCTTGCGAACAGTAAACACATCACTCTGGCGCTACGAGCAACTTGAAATCCTCTACCATCACGGCCAACAGATTGCCTGCGTCCACTTGCAGGGCCACCCAGGCATTGGCTTCTATCTTCGCGCCGTGCCGATCGTCGAACACGGTTTGGCCTCGTGTCCACTCGCCCTTGGTCTCGACGCGGACTTCGGCACGCCGCAACAACAGCGTTTCCGGATAGAACAGGTAAGCCAACGTGGTGGCATCGTGCACGTGAAAGCCGCGAATGCCGTCCGTGGATCGGTAGCTCATCGAAGTCTTGGCCATGAATTGCCAGAGGTCGACAATGAAGCGGCCGATGCGGCTTTCGGGCACTGCCTGGCTGACTCCGTTGGCGTGCTCCTTGGTGAAAGTGACCTTTTCGGTGATGCCGAGAGGGAGCACGACGATATCATCCCGGCTGGTGAAGACTTTCTGGGCCGCTTCCGGATCGCAGTAGATGTTGAACTCCGCGCAAGGTGTGATGTTACCTCCCTGGCGGAACGCGCCGCCCATGATGACGACTTCTTTGGCTTTGGCCAGAATACCGGGGCTCTTTTCTTCCGCTGCTGCAAGGTTGGTCAACGGGCCAACGGCAATCAACGTAATCTCGCCGGGCACGGCGCTGAGTTTCTCGATGATGATGTCGTCAGACCGTCGAGCTTCGCTCAGCGGATGCTTGGGGTCAGGCAGCGTGCGCGACAGGTTCCCCATTCCATCGTTGCCGTGAATGTGCGCGGCGTCTTCTCCGCCTTCATCCACGGGTACGCTTCGTCCAACCTCGATGTGCCCGAAACCGCCCAGGGCAAGCGTCTTACACGCATTCGCAAACGTGTGTTGGCTCCGGACGTTTCCGGCTACCGTGGTGACGGCCACGATCTCGGCATGGCCTTGCTTGGCCAGACTCTGCAGCCACAGTAGAGCAAAGACATCATCGCCGCCCGGATCTGTGTCAAAGAGAATCCTCCGCGGCCTAGCTCGATTCCCAGCCGTATCGCTCATGTCCGTTGCCCCTGCTTGGCTAACTAACACGATGCCCATGGTTAGCGTAAGAGCGTATCGTGCGATCCTATAACGCATGGCAATGTCCTCCCAGTGTGTGGCACGTATTGTATCGTCCGAGAGCTGTACCTCCAAGAAATCCTAGAAATGTTTGGTTGGTCGCATCTCGCAATTGCCGCAACGGCCTGCTTGGCTCTGTGCCTTCGCCCTCCAACGACAGGAGCCGAGGAGTCCAACGAGGCCCCAGAGGCCAACTACATCGTGGTGCCGACTACCACGGAGTCGTGGCACGTGGGATACTGGCGGATGGACAAGTATCCGAATCGCACAAAGAAGTACGGAGGGCGCGTGATGTCCAAATCCCCGATGGTTGCCGCCGCGATTGTTATGCTGGGCTGGCTCGCAGTCACCGGTTGCATGGATCCTTCGAAACCGGCGAGCGGTCCTGGTCAGTCGCAAGAATTCGGTGTGCTGGCCGCGGCCACGG
>JADHUC010000365.1 GCA_016784735.1 Pirellulaceae bacterium
TACCGGGGCCAAGACGTGCCCAACGTTGGTTTCGATTTCGAAGACCGGAGCGTTCGGATACAACATCCGGACCTCGAAGAAGTTACCGTCAAGTGTTCGTTGCCGTAAAACAAATGCGGCTGGTTCCGGATGTCAAACAATCTAGTCTCGCTGAAGGATGATGTCATCCTCCGTGTCCGCCTTTCCGTCCGGGCCCTTTGAACTCAGCAGAACTCCTTTCTCCGCATCTTTGCCGTACACGAATGCGTTCCCCCACGGATCTTTGGGAATGGACGGATCGAAGTAGGGGCCGCGCCAATGGCGCGCATTCTGCTTGGGCGCTTTGACAAGTGCCTCCAAACCGTCCTTTTCGTCTGGAAAATCAAACATGTCCAGGCGGTAGCTTTCCAGCGCGCTTCGCAACGCCATCAACGCGACGTTCGTGATTGCGATCTTCCGTTTCAGCATTAGCCTGCTTATTGCCGAACTCTTCTTCGGTGCAACGCCGTCCTTCGCTTCGAGTTTGCCGAGTTCTTTGAGTGCATCCTTGATGCGCTCGTCGCCGCGCGGGTCCCGCCCCTTGAAGAACTTCTCGCTTGGATACCCCAGGTCGATGCGAATTTGGTTCTCATCAAGTTTCTTTCCAGTGATTTGCTCGTCCAGCACAATCACAGGCGTGCCAAAACTGAATGATGAAAAGGCAGTGGTTATCGTGCCGGAGTAGATCGGCTTGCCGTTGACAACAAACTGAAATCCGTGTCCTCGTACGAGTTCGCTTCGGAGACGCTCGTACAACTTGCCACGCACCTTCCGCTGAAGCGTTAACGTGTGGGTTTGCCAATCGTAACGCGTGATTTCTTCGCAACGAATGAGATCCGTCCCATCTTTGGCCTGGAGCGAAACGTCGGCCGTCTCCTCTCCGGCCCTGATGGTGCTTGCGAAGGTCATCGCAAGAGCGGAGTACGCGATTACTGCAGTCGCAGATTTGTGCCGTCGGCATTTGAATAGGCGTGTCATTTCGAATCTCCCAGTGTTTGCGTTGCTTTGTCGCTTGCCCTTGTTCGCCTGCGAGCTACTCTCGTTGCCGGATACAGTGGCACGCAGTCCAGCCCACGCATACAGCATCAAGAGCCGTCGCCATAAGCCGACAGCGATTTCGCAGTTCTCCCCAGAAACGCAAGATCACCGCCGCATCGGGAGTGATTCGGAGAGTCTGGCTCCCTGCTGGTCCTCGATGTGTGTCTGGAACGGTCCGTTTTCGGGGCGGAGTTGGGGCACGAAATCCTGGAGCGTGCCTCGCGACTGCAGATGCGTGGGTCTTGCCACCTTTTGACCATCGCCCGTCTGGATGACCCACAGATAGTCCGCCGCCGGATCCGGCTGGCCGCTAGTAAACTCGTAGTCCACGCTGAAGCCCATCGCGGTACCGGTTGGGAGGCTCTGCGCCAGAGCCGTGCCAGCCGAGAGTCCAATCGAGATACCGCTCGGCTCCGGCGGTTGGCTCTCCGGCCGTGTCTTGGGAGGCGGATTCCGAGGCTTCTTTTGCTGTGCCTTTTCAGACGCACCTGCATCCGATCGCGCCGCAGCCGGTTTCGTTTTGGTTGCGTTGGGTCCGGCATTCTTGGCTTTCGGTTTGGACTTGGCAGGCACCTCTGGTGTCTCGTCCGGGTCCGCTTCAGCAACCGGTTGGCGCGTAGGCGTGGTGTCGGAACCTCCGAGCAGCGATGTCAGCACCATCGCCAGGATCAGCAGAACAACAGCGCCTCCGCCGATCCACATTGCTAGAACGACCGAACGGTCCATTCCCTCTGACTGCTGCAGTCGCCCGGAAAACGCAGGATTCGTCGCATGGGAAGGGCCGAATCCGGTGCCTCCCAACGGATCGGGGGCCAACGCGGCCGACTGCTCGAGCCCCGATGCGTCACCAAGATCCAACGGACCGTCGGCGATGGCGGAAGGTGCCGGTGTCAACGGCGGAATCGCCAACGGCTGGGCGCAAGAAGGGCAGTTCACTTGCTTGCCAGCAAGTTCGTCGATCGCCCGAAAGCTCTGCCCACAGCGACAAGTCACAACGACCGGCATGGCCGCGTCCTCCACAGAAGTGCAGCTCCTATTATACACTCCACACTGCCAGCGGTGACTTCAAGTGTTTCCTGGCATTATCGTTTAACCGCAAGCCGGAGGCGTGCGCGCCCCCAACGCACGCGCACGCCTCCGGCTTGCGGTTAAACGACATGGCCAACGGTCGAATCACTGAACGCGGGGCCTGACACCCGACACCCGTTCCCCCCGCCACTCACGGCTCCGCCGGCTGGTGCCAGGCCGAGGCCCAAAATGCCTGATCCAGCGAATAGACGTCTATCGGATCGTCCCGCATTTGACTCGCTGGGAGAATCCCGAAATGCTTCATCTCGCGGAAGTAGTGCTCGTTGGGACGATAGCCGGGCATGTCGAAACGTTTGATTTCGGCCAAGTGGTCGGCCGCGTCTTGGATGGCCGACAGCATGGTCTGATAGTCCGCGTCTCTGGTGTTGTCGAAAACCCGCTCGGAGCACAAGCCGTAGCCGCCGGCATCGCGCGAAAGCGGGGCGCGGAGTAGATAAGACTTCTCCGGACGCGTTAGATTGCACAGTGACAACGCCGGATCGGCATCGGCGAACTTCAATGGCAAACGAGACCACGGCCGGATGTCGGACCCTTCCCACGTCAGCCGCGGATGGCTGTTCGCCTTCACGCCGTGGCAATCGCCGCAGCGCCGGATCATCGTCTTGACCGGGAACTCCACCGGCGCGATGCCCGACAAGTAGCTGGCATACGTGCCGGGATACGTGGCCCCGGTTTCGATCCAGAGGATCAAGGTCATTCGCTCCAGCGATGTTAGTTTGGCCTCGTGGTGGCTGCCGTCGATATACTTCAACAACCGGCTGGCCGAGCTGCCGATGGACCGCGGCGGGCGATTGCCGTTTCCGTTGCGTGCGTCGGAGATCAACTGTCGTTTGACGATCGTCCAGTAGCTCGTGCTGTAGGCCGGCGTGTGATCGCCGCACAAATCCACGTCTCCGTCGCGCTGATCCGGATTGTGGCATTCGACGCAGTGGCGATCGAGGATCGGCTGAATGTCACGTGGAAAGTCCGGAACGTCAGGAATGTCGGCGAATGGCTCGATCCTCCTCGGTGGCCGACCGAGGGCGAGTAGGCTTTTTGCCGGCGGTGTGTTGGTCCGCTGTTCGTGGCATCCGGAACAGCTTGTCGTCTCGCCCGGCTGGACCGTCACGAAGCTCTGCATCCGCTTGATCGACAGATCGTTTTCGTCCAAAGCAACGAAGAACAACGACCGCATGGCAGGCAGCTCGATGTAGGCTGATCCGTCGGACTCGATCGGCACCGTACCCAACACTCGGGCCAGACAGAACGTGCCGCCGATCGTGAGCGGCTCCATGTGCGAGATCTGAAAGGTGGGGTGGCCAGGCATGTTAAAGTTGATTGGCTTGGCCAGCGACTCCAACACCAGAAGTTTCTTCACGTCGCCGGGTTCCACGCCCTCCATATTCCGCCCGTAGGTCACGTCGGCCAGCACCAGTCGTCCGGTTGGGCTTTCCAGGTCGAGCCGCGACGGGATGATTCGCTCTCGCGCTCGCGATATGACGGCCCGCGGCTCCTGGCATTCAAAACCCGCACTGGCGTCGGCTGCCGGCAGCGTATAGATGGGCGTAGTCAAGCCATTTGTATCCATCAGCAGGATGCTCGATCCGCGGGCGACCAGGAATGAGTCTGCGCTCAACGGGTAGGGATCGCGAAAGTCGGCCGACCGGCTGATCCGCTGGGCGAACTTCTGCTGGTCGGGCCCGGCACGGGAATCCACAACCGTGATCCAGCCGGAGTGTTCGCTACGCCCGTGTCCCGGCGAGAACGACGACACCACCCGCTTGGTGCCGGGAATGGGCAACGCGTCGATCATCAACGTTCCGGGGTGCATGTTCCCGAAGTAGATCATCTGCCCCGTGCCGTCAGGGTTCATGGTCCAGAGATGATGGAAAGCGACCTGGCTGCGGTCCACGTATTCCCAGCGGGTGAACAGCAAGCGGCCGTCGTTCAAGACGCACGGCGTATTCTCCTGCTCGATGTTGCTGGAGATCATCCGTATGTTCCCGCCGTCCGGATCGCAGCGGTGCAGATTGGCCACCAGCGTGGACCAGCACGGCACCCATCGCTTGCATCGGCTGGAACAGAAGACGATGTCGCCGTCGGGCAAATACGTAGGTTCGAAATCGTCGTACGGTCCGTCGGTCAATTGGCGTAGCTCGGCGCCGTCGACGTCCGTCTCGTACAGGTGATAGTACGGCTGGCCGCCTTTGCGATACGAGAACAGGATCTTGCGGCCATCGTAATGGACCTGGGGGTCGCGGACGCCGCCTTTTGGGTCGTCCAGAAGTATTGTCAGTTTGCCGGTGCGCAGATTCAACCGACACAGACGCCCGCCATCGCCGTACAAGGGCGTTTCGGGCTCGAAGGACCAATAGCCGAAGTTGGCATACCAGTGCCCGTCCTTGCCGGGCTGACGCACCGCGAAGATGATCTCTTCCACCTCGGATTCCTTCATTCGCGCCAGGTTCTCGGCCCGCTGCTCTGCCTCAAGCTTGTCGAGCGTTCCGTGGCGGCTGGCGTAGTGATTGGCGATTTCGTCGGCCGCGAGCGCTCGGTCGTAGACAGCTACGTCGTCCATCATGCCCAGGTAGTCACGCTGGTGCTCGTCGATATTGGCGCCGATGTGAAATGTGCCGTTCAGCACCGTGTTGATGCGAGTCTCGACCTGGCCGGCCAGCTTGCCATCGTAGTATAGCCGGGCGATCGTGCCGTCGTACGTGCCGGCGACGTGATGCCACCGGCTGGCCGTCACGCCACCTGGAATACTCGCGTGCAAGTCGGGCGGGTTATTCCTGAAGAAGAACGACACGGTTCCCGGGTCGCGCAGCCACAGCCCCCGAGCCTGGCCCTTCACGGGACTTCCGTAAACGAAGAGCACTTTGTTCGACGCGCCGGGTGCCGGACGAAACCACAGACTGATCGAACCGGTCGTAGCACCGATCGGAAGACCAACGTCGGAGCCCTTAACCTCCTGTTGTGCGGCAGCAAAGTCTAACACCCGCGACCCAAAAGGCCCGTCCACGCGTTTCGCTTTGGGCGAACCTTGCAGCGTACCGTGGTTCTCCCCACCGGCACGATCGATCGCCCGATCTCCCGACGGTTCGTCGAAATCCCAGTAAGCCACCAAGCCTTTGTCCGAGGGCGGTTCGGCAAGAGTGATTCCTGCCCAAGAAAGCAAGGCGACCACCGCCGTGAAGTTTCGAGCGAGAACTTTTCCCATTGCGACCTCCTCGGGGAAAATCTGACGAGAGTGACGCCGTCGAGCCGAATACCAGTGTATTCCGTCGCCGGTGAAGATACCAACTATTCTGTGGTCTCAGCCCAGGGCACACAATAGCAGCATGGGGATTGCCATTTCGCCCAGCCCCGCGAAAAGCACTCGGCCGGTACCCACAACTCTGGTAAAGTAGGTCGGTTTGCGATCAGCCGTCAGCTATCAGCGGTCAGCCAATTCGAGAAGATGTTGGCCAGAGAATTCGGGACCAGGAGCTGATCGCTGACGGCTCTCCTATGCTAGGCTATCGCCAATGAAGGCTCGAAGAGTGCAACCCTCGCAGCGTGTCGATCAGGTCGCGAACTGGCTGAAGTGGCCCGTTGCGGTGGTAGCCATTCTGCTGCTGCCGTACAGTGTGTTGGCGTCGTTTGATCTGTTGAAAGAGATCGTCTCGGCTCCGAAACCGGTCTTACCCCTACTGATTGGCTTGGCCGTCTACGTTACCCTTTGGTGGCGGTTCTTTCGCCGGCCGATCTTTGGGACGTTCCTATCGACGCTGGAACACGAACTGACGCACGCGCTGTTTGCGATCGTCACTTTCCACAAAGTGACCGGCTTGCGAGCGACGTGGCGGAGCGGTGGGCACATGACCTACCAAGGGCCGGGAAACTGGCTGATCACCGTAGCCCCGTACTTCTTTCCGACCGTCTGCATGTTCATCCTGGCGGCGTCCGTGTTCCTGCCGGCCGTGCTGCGTATGCCGGTCGGCGCGCTGATGGGTGCGACGATCGGCTACCACGTCACGTCGACGTACCGCGAAACACACGCCGGCCAAAGTGACTTGAAGAAAGCCGGCTGGCTGTTCTGCCTGTTGTTTCTACCGACAGCCAACATCATCAGCTACGGCATGTTGCTCAGCTTCTCTTACGGCGGCACGCCGCAAATGCTGGCCTTCCTGCGAGCGATGTTTCCGTGGTAGCCTTGTGGAAGAGATTGGGCCGCAGCGACAATTCGGGTAGAATATATGTTGCGTTTTCCGTTAGTGGAGACTACAGGGCAACGGACAAAAGGGTCTTTTCGTTGGATTGGAGTGGCGAGGCACCAGATGGCTCACGACAATGGCGCAAATCGTTGCGAACTCACCCGCGACGAACTGCTGGAGCTCAAGAAGGCAGATCGTGAAGAGTTGAACGCGATGTCGGCGAATGACGCCCAGGCTGCCGTGGAGAGCGTCTTGCACCCGCGTCAATGGCAGATCGAGAATCGCGAACAGCTCTCTTGGCCGGGGGATCTTGCGGACGATGGATGAGGCGCGGGAGCAAATGCCGAGTTTTGCACCTGAGGAGCTTGCCACGGTGTTTCGCTCGCTCGAAGCCGCCGGATGGGATGCGGTCCACCAAGGGTTTCGCGGCGTTCTTCCAACGGCGTCTGCCACAGTTGATGGAAGAAATCACGCGAAAACGAGAACGCCATCTGACAGCGCTACAGGACCCCAATTCTTGACAAATCTCCCCCCGGTAGATTCGTATCCGTGAGCTGGCTCAACCGTTCTTCCACTTCCCGTTAGTGAAGTCGGGGATTTCCTGCACGGTGCCGCCTTCGGCGATCGACTTGCCTGACAGGGGAATGATCGAACTCCATGCGGCCGCATCGTATACGTCCACCGGTGCGGGTCCGCCGTTGCGGACGGTTTCCAGGAAATCGTAAACGACAAAGAAATCGGCGCCGCCGTGTCCGGAGCCTTTGGCCTTCTCGGCCAACTCGGTCCACAGCGGGTGCTCGAACTCCTCGGCATACGTTTCTTGTGGTTCCCATTTGTGGCCGCTCGAACGGCCCTCGATCCAGATGCTCTTCAGCCGCGAGTCGTAGCTGCCCTTGACGCCCTGCAACGCGTGATAGGGACCGGAAGCTGGCCGGGCGGAGTACATATCGAAACGCTGATCGATCAGCACGCCCTTGGCGGTGCGGATCAGCACGTTGGTCGAATCGGCCAGGTTGAAACTCACTTTGCGCGCCGGGTGATCCGCAGGGAAACGTTTGGCCACGTAGCCTTCGATCGAGTCGCTCCGGCTCTCCATCGCCACAAGCGACACCAGCCGGTCACCGCGGTTGATGCCCATGCACTTGGCGATGGGGCCAAGGTCGTGAGTGGGATAGAGGTTTCCGCCGTAGTCGCGGGCCATTTCGCCGCGCCAGGTGAGTTCCCCTTGGCCATCGAACGCCAAGCCTCGACAATCGTGAACGTAACCGCATTCGGCATACGTGATGTCGCCGAACAGTCCCTCTTCGGCCATCTTGCGAACCATCAACATGTGGGACCAGTAGCAGCAGTTTTCCGACATCATGTAGATCCGGCCGGTCTCTTCCTGGGCTCGGACCAGCCCCCAGCATTCGTCCAGCGTCATGGCGGCAGCCACCTCGCTGAGCGCGTCTTTGCCGGCCCGCATCGCGGCAATACATATCTCGGCGTGCACTTGCATCCCGGTGCCGCAGATGATCGCGTCCAAGTCGTCGCGTTCGAGCATTCGCAGGTAGTCCTTCGGGCCCTTCGAATACCCTTCGGGTTTGTTGCCGCGCGTCTGTTCCACGATACCGATTGCCCGGTTCAAGTTGGGTTCCTTGATGTCGCACAGCGCAGGCACTTCGACACCCGCATTGATGGCGAGCCGCAACAGGTGCGTACCTCGCCCCCCGACACCGACGACGCCGAGCCGGATCGGTTTGGGTTTCGCTTGCGCGATTACGGCCGGAGCCACGCCAGCCGCCAACCCGGCTGCGGCTCCCATACGCAGGGCGTCACGACGGTGGATTCTTGTGTTCATGAGTGTCTCCGTTATTCTGTAGAGTCTTGGGGTAATCCTTGAAAGGAGAGAAGCGACTCAAAATCCCTTAAGGGACATGCCTCTTCCTTGGGTCTCTTGTGTCCTTGTCTATGCCTTGCCTTTCGCCGTGATCCTTCCCAACAACGCCGACAGCGCATTGTACCATCAAGAAGGACCATGCAGTATCTATCGCATTAGAATACGGGCCCCCGACGTCCGACGGCCGATTGACACAGCCCCTTCGAGGCCCGATGCTGCGTGTATTGTATCGACGATCACACCACGTGTCCCTTGAAGTTGGAGAATATCGCCATGTTGCCGAAAGCCGTTGCACCGTTGGCTCTTGTCATGCTGTTGGCGCAGAGCAGCGCTGCGACAATTGCCGCCGAGGAAGCGAAGCAGGTTCGCGCCGGGGCCGCCGTGGTCGACATAACGCCTCGCGAGTATTATCCAATTTCCATGTTGGGCAGTTTCGCTGATCGGAAAGCCGAGTCGGCGCACGATCCGTTGAAGGTGCGGGCGATCGTGCTGGACGACGGCCGGACGCGCATCGCGATCGCCATCTGCGACAACTGCATCATCCCGCGCGAGCTACAGGATCGAGCCAAAGAACTGGCTGCTCAGCGGACGCAGATCCCAATCGAGCGCATGCTGATTGCGGCCACCCACACGCATTCGGCACCTGCGGTCGTTACGCTCAGCGATATCCCCGTGGACGTACCGTACACGAAGTTCCTGGTGGCTCAGATCGCAGAAACCATAGCCCAAGCAGCTTCGCGGCTACAGCCTGTGCAGGTTGGCCAAGCCGCCGTGGCCGTGCCCGATGAAGTATTCAACCGCCGTTGGCTCATGAAAGACGGCGCAATCGCACCGAACCCATTCGGTGTCGTGGACAAGGCGCGTATGAACCCGCCCGGCGGTAGCCCGGACTTGATTCGCCCCGCCGGGCCGACCGATCCCGACGTAGCCGTGTTCTCTATTCAGACGGCTGACGGAAAACCGTTGGCACTGCTGGCGAATTACTCGCTGCACTATGTAGGTGGCGTACCGGGAGGACAGGTTTCGGCCGACTATTTCGGCGAGTTTTCCCGGCAGATCCAACAACGCCTGGCCCCCGACGGCCAACCGGGACAGTTCGTCGGTATGCTCTCGAACGGCGCCAGCGGCGACGTGAACAACATCAATTTTCGCCACCCGCGCGAGCGGGCCGAGCCGTTCGAGCGAATCCGCGTCGTCGCGGGGCGCGTAGCCGATGCGGCGGAGCAGGCTTACCAACAGATTGAACATGAGCGAGGCGTAACACTGGCGATGGCGGAACGCGAAATCGCTTTGGCCGTGCGCAGGCCCAACGCGGAGGAGCTTGCACGCGCCCGCAAAATCGTCGCCCAGCCCGACGACAGCGGCCTGCCTCGCTTGGCTCGATACTACGCCCAATCAAGTATCCGTTTGAGTGAGTATCCGGATACCGTCAAAGTGAAGCTCCAGGCATTGCGGATCGGCAGTCTGGGAATTGTCACGATTCCTTGCGAGGTATTTGCGGAAATCGGACTGGAGATCAAACGTCGCAGTCCACTTAAGCCTGCTTTTTTGATCGAGCTGGCCAATGGCTACAACGGATATCTACCCACGCCCGAACAGCACGCCCTGGGCGGCTACGAAACCTGGCGCGCGACCAGCAGCTACCTGGAAGTCGAGGCGTCACGAACGATCACGGACACGTTGCTGGAAATGCTTGCCGATGTGTCGGATTGAGCTAGCAGGCACCGAGCGCCGGCCTCGGAGAGCCATCGTACCAGTGATCCTTGCGACGCTGGGGATCATTGTCAGGCGACCAGCCCGGCGGCTACCTTGTCGAAGTAGGCGACGCACTCGGTCAGCTCGTCCATCAGGGCGGGCGTGTCGTGCTCGTGCTCGATGGCGAAGATGGGCTCCTTGAGGCCCTGGCGTTTGACTTCGGCGAGCACCTCCTTGACGTCGCCTTCGCCGGCGCCCAAAGGCGCGCACTGGGCCCCGCGGTCACCGTACTTGGTGATGTCCTTGATGTGGAAGGTGATGAGTCGCCCTTCCAGCTTCTTCAGCGCGTCGACCGGCTTGATGCCGGAACGGGCCCAGTGGCCGGTATCGGCGCATATGCCGATCCGCTTGCTGCGCCCTTCGGACAGCTTCAGGATCGTGTTGGGATCCCAGTACTTCGACGTGGGCGACTGCGGATGGTTGTGGACAGCCAGGTTGATCTCGTATTCGTCACAGAGTTTCTCCAGCATATCGTAGGCTTCGTACGGAGGTTCTCCCACCAACGCCTCGATGCCCAGGTCCTTGGCCCATTCCATGGTCTTGCGGGCGGCGGATTCCTCCTGGAGCGTTCGGAAGTAGCAGCTTGCCATCTTGACGCCCGAGTCGGCGAGTTTCTTGCGCAGGTCCTGACGGTCGGCAGGCGACATGGTTTCGTTGGTGACCACGTCGGGTTTCTCTTTGCTCAGCTTCTGCCAGGTAAAACTCTCGATCCACTCCAGGCCGAGCGAGGCGTTCAAGTCGATGGCCTCGAACAACGTGTATCGCCGGAAACAGTAGGCGGCGCATCCGAGTCGCCAGCCGAGTTTCTTGGCGTTAGGCGAGCCCTTGGTAGATTCGGCGGCGGCCGGCCGCGGCACTCCGAGTCCTGCAAGAGAGATACCGGCGGACAAGGCACCGGTCGTCTTCAAAAAACGGCGCCGGTCGATAGTGTTTTTCATGGGTTGGCTCCTCGTCGGTGTGTGCTGAATAGTGGACAATCCGGAAGTTCCGTTTTGATCATTCGTATTTCGTGTTTTGGATTTGTTTCGAGTTTCGTGCTTCGGATTTCGGATTTGGTGACGGCAACCGCAAGCCGTCGTGCATTATAGATGCTCATTTGCCGTCACGCGACAATTCCAACTCATGCAGGCGCTCCCATCAACCCTTCGTGGAAGAACACCGGCTTGTATCCGTGCTCGGTGCACCAGCGGATGGCGGCGTCGAGTCGTTCTGCATGGTCGGGAACGTGGCGAGTGTAGAACGGCCAGAAATACTGCTCGTGCGTGAACAGATCCATGATCTCTGCAGTGTTCGGATCTTCAGCCAGCGGCTCGAGCGTCGGAACGACCTTCTCGACGGGCGTGTTGTTGCAGACGATGTCGGCCATGGAGAAGATGATCCCGCTGTCGAAGTCCATCAGTCCGTCGTGCCGGGCGACGTATTCGGAGCGGTCGGCGTCCAGGAAGTAGTTGATGTCCCAGGTGTTGTTGCGATTCGTGAACCCGCCGCTGAGCACGCGGACTCCATGTTCGTACAGTGGCTTGAAGGCGGTCGGTTGCAGCATGCCCCAATGGATGACGGTGGGCGGCGTGAGCGTCTGTTCGCCGGCGAAGCGTAGAATCTGCTCTTCGACCTTCTCCATATCGACCATCATTTGCGCTGGCGCCGCGTACTGATACGGCCGGTCGGGCTTGTCCATGTAGGCGTGGAAGGCCAGCTTGAGCCAGCCGGAGTTGTCGCGCCACTCGCCCTTGTAACGGTCAGGAAACTGCGGCAACTCGAAACCGTCCTCCGTGGCGTAGTAGATATTCAGAACGAACTTTGCGCCGTACTTCGTGTTGAGCGTCTTTAGAATCTTGAGGTAGAAGCAGTCGAAGAGCGACTTGTACTCTTTCTGAGCAACGTCACGGAGGAAAAAGCTGTTGTCGTCGATCGAAAACCGGTACCGCGGGAAGGAATTCTTGTCCCAGATCACGCGGACCCGATGTTCGTGGTAGCCAAAGCGGCCACGGCTGGCGGCGACGATCTCCGTTTCCTTTTCGCAGAGGACGACCTTAGCGTTGAAACGAGTGCCCGATTGGGCGGCCAGTGTACCGTTGACTGTGACTCGATCGCCCAACGGGGCTTTGCCCGACACACGAACCTTCAGACCATCCTCTGTTTGTTCGCCGTGCCTTCGGTTCAGAATCGCCCCGTGGAACGGCTCTTCGATGGCCACCAACTCGCCGATCCCGGCCAATGCGATCTGGGGTCCACCAAGAACGAGCCCCGCCGCACCTGCCGCGGCGGTCCGCAGGAAGTTGCGCCGTGTTGATGTCGCGTCCTTCATGGTTTGGTCTCTCTTCATGGCTTTGTGTTAGGACGTGCGGTCCAGGAAGTTGGTCGACCCAAAATCTCCATCAGTCTATTTGTTGGATAACTCGCCTGCCAGTCGTCGAGTTGGAATTAGTGAGGCACGATTCCATACGATCTCGTTCACAGGCTCTGGCCTGCGAACGCACTGTCTTGGAGGCTCTGCCTCCCTTCGGCGACGGAAAGAGAGGCAGAGCCTCGGAGACAGGGGGCTACGAGGCAGAGCCCCGTAGCCAGCGTGTTTCTTGCGCGCAGCCCGCCTGCAAGATGTTCACAGCAGTTCGTTGAAAACGTGCCCCATAGTCGGTCCGGACCTTGCCGTTTATTGCTGAGACGGGCCGGTTCCAGTAAGATGCCTTGCTACCGGCCCCCTGGGCAACTCGATGAAGCCGGGT
>JADHUC010000366.1 GCA_016784735.1 Pirellulaceae bacterium
CGGCTGACTCTGAGAAGGGGCTTTGAAGTACTCAAACAAGACTCCGTGCTCATCACTGATGATCGGCCGCGTCCCGTCTCGCCAGCGGGCCTTCGAGTTTCGTGGCTCCAAACTTGCCAGTTGCCGAAGTTCCTCGGCCGAAAACGTATTGGTCCAATCGCGTTCACCCAGGTCAGAGAGAATCCGCACGGACGCGCGACGGGCATCGACGTTCTCATCTCGCAGCCCTTGCTTGAGCACGCTGAAGACCTCCTGACGATTCAGTCGTTGGTCCTTCTCGTTTCCTTTCAGACGTGCCAGAATCCGGTCGCCATTCGAGAGGCGGAACTCGTCGAGCCCCCGACTTCGCCACCAAGCCGCTTTCTCCCGGTACAGTTTCGCGCGTACCGGATCACCGAACGTTCGTTCCATTTCATCGGCGAGGGCTTCGCAGTATCGACTGCATACCACGATCGCGTAACGGCCGGCAAGCTCGCGGCGGAACGACGCGTGCCAGAACAGCCCGGTACGTTCCAGGATCCACGCCTTCCGCGAAAATGCGAAGTCGCCGCCGAAGCCATGATCGGGGTCCATGAGATCTTCTATGTAGATCCGCGCCCGATCTTCGAGCTGCGTCCTTTGTTCTTTCGAAAGACGCCCATTTTCTACACTCCTGGCAGCGCCCTCTCGGTTGAAAAAGTAATAGTAACCGCCGCGGCCCATCGGGTCCCAGCGCTCTTCATTGTGCGCACCTCGGTAGTCCTTGTCGGTGCCGAAAATAGTAACGTACGTGTTGTAGATCTCGTCGCCGCGTGGATCGTACACGCCCCACCCGATCCAAAGCTGCATCATCGCAGCATAGAAATCCAGCCCTTCACGGTAGTAAAGGGCCGCATCCGCAAACTTGCCTTCCTTTTCAAGACGGGGCGCCAATTCCCGCCCGTAATGCGCCCGTACGGCATAGGCAGCCACGGGGAAGAGAAAACTTGCGACCAACGCTGCAAAAACAGCTTGGACAGCGCGGATGCGGCCGCACCGCGCGGCACGGTCGGGAGACCGTGCCACAACGGATGATTGCTCGCTGTTTCTTGCCGTCATGATGTTCCATCCATCTCTGGTTGAATCCGCAGGTTTCCGTAATGGGTCAATAGCGATCCGGCAGCCTTTCGCAATTCCTCATCCGTGTGGTTCTTCATGTCTTCGAGCACCCATCGTCCTTCCAGGCCACCACGGACGACCTTATCCCGATACAGGCGAACCGATGCCAGCGTGTCCTTGCGGAAGAATTCGAACAGCAGTTTCACGTCGGGCTCCAGACCTGGCACGCGGCGCACCGCCCGCCAAAACTCCGCCTGGCTCTTGAGCTCGACCAGGCACTCCTGGTAAGCCATTCGCAGGCTACCCCCGCCCTGACCGCCGTGTCTGGTCTTCTGCATCCTTTCCAGGATCGGGATCGCTTCTTCGCTGCCAATCGCCCGGAGCGCATACACGTGTTCCAACCAGAATAGTGTTGGCTTCGAGACCCCCGGATACCAACCTGGCACGCTTTCTCCTTCGATGGTGAACAGCCACTTGCCAATGACCGGCACGGCCTCCTCCACACCAAGCCTCCCAAGATGTGTGCAGACAAGCGCTCGCAGCTTGACATCTGGTTCCTTTTCCAGAATCTCAAGCAAGATCGCGATGGCTTCTTCATTGGCGATGCGGGCGAGCACGATGATGGCGTACTGCCGGCCGGGCGTAATTCCTGACGACGTCGCCAGCGGTTTCAGCGCCGCGACGGCCTCATCTCCCATCTCGACGAGTTGTTCCTCTGCCAGGAACCGACGGGCGGCGTCTTCTCCGCTCAGGGCGGCTGCAAGTTCGGAAGCGTTGCGGCCACCATCGCTTGCCGCCTGGGGCGATTCCTCCAGCGTTTCCGGCGGCGTCTCAGCCGCGGATGCCTCGTCCTCCATCAGGTTGTGGCGTGGTCTCCCGACCACGTCACCGCCCGGACCGGAGGTCTCCGATTCGCTCTCGACCCGCGTCGCACCTTGCGGCTCGGCATTCTTGGATGTCGTGTCTCCTCGTTCAGCCGGAACCGCCGCTTGACTCTTCTCCGCAGGTTGCTCACCCTGACCGCACCCGCCAATGCCGAGCAAAGCGACCAACGCCGGCAGAAGACCTGCGCCGGTAAATCGAAGAGATTGGACTGAACAAAGCATAAGAAGCTCCTCCTATCCCATTGGATCCCGATTTTCTTGCGGAAGAGAATGTCATTGTCCCCATACGGACACCATGATTGCCAGTGGTTTGCCCAAACGGATCTTGTCAACGGATCGTGAGTACATGACGCACAATCCGTGGCGGGCATCGCGGTTGACGTTGGGGTACCAGTTTTGAATCGTGTGTGGCTGGCTGACAAGCATTGGCTCGCCTTGCCACGTGTTTCCGTCGAAGTGTCGCGCGTACAACTCGCCGGTGCGCTCGCGTTTGTCTCGGCCTGCGTGCTTCTCTAACCCGTAGGTAATGACCATCCCGTAGGGCGACTGCGACGAATCGACGCTCAAGGCACAGGTGAACACGCCTGCCGCGAGGTCTTGTCCGGCACGGGAAAGGCTCGGCTGCCAGTCTTGCGGCCGATAGGGCGAGCGGAGGCAGCGATAGCGAAGGACGTTCGCCGCGTCGACGTAGATCAGATGCAGCCGCCGGTTGTTCGGATCGAACTCGATTGCCAGCCGCCGGTCGTCGCCAGCCACGGTGGTTACGTCGTCGGCGATGAGAATCGGCTGGACGCCCCACCGCTTGCCGTCGAACAGGTTCCCGTACAGTGTGCCCTCGGTTGTAAGCAGCGATACGACGTAAAGCTGGCTGCCGTCCAGCGCGGCTGCGTCCATGGCATGCCTTCCCTGGATGGGCATGCAGACTATCTTCGGCATCCAATTGGTGATGTCGTTCGACTTTCGACTACGATAGGCGATACCTTCTCCGGATTCGCGCGTGAATACCCAGTAGAAGCCCGCCGTGTCTTGCGCCAGGTTTGAGTAGTCGGGCGTGAAGCCGGGATGGATGTCTTCGAGCCAGCGGACCGTGCGACCTTCGATGCGTCCTTTCTTGATGCGACCTTCATGGCGGTACTCGCTTCGCCTGTTCGGGTCTTTGGCGTAGGGAGCATTCACGTCGTAGCGACCAAGCGGATAGAAGGCATGACTGACGTAGACGCGGTCGCCAACCTTGAGCACATCAAAGCTGGTGGAACCATTTGGCGCCTGGTCAACGGGCTGCTTTGCGCGTTGCCAGGTTTTCCCGCCGTCAGCCGAAGTCTGGTACCGAAAGTCCTTTCCGTCGCTGTAGAAGACAAACCACACTCCGTCGTGGTCGAAGCACATGTGTTGAAACTGCCGAGTTGTACAGTGATTGTGATCGACGGCCGGTTCGATCTCACGAATCACCGGCTCCGCGGCCACGCCAGTTTTCGGCTCGATTGCGAGTACTGTAGCGAGCAGAGCGAAGCAAAGCCGCCTTGCGAATATCAAAATCGTGAGGACTGTTAGCATGCGAGTGGACATGGTTGCGCATTCCGTGATGTCTTGGTGGACGATCGTGCTCTTGACTGGGAAATGTCGTTCGCTACTCGGACCGGATCTCGACCGTGTGCATACCGACGCCCGCCGGAAGCGTCAGGGTCTGACGAGCCGCGGGTGCGCTTTTCTCGACTTTGCCGTCTACCTCGATGCCGATCTGCCGGCCGAGTGGCTCTCGATAGCGGTCGGCAAGCTCCAGCGTCCAGTGCGAGGAGCGTTTGGCGAAGTGGCGGCAGTAGTGGTCGTCGTACCGGATCCGGATCGCCAGCCCGTCGGCCGATGAAACGTCGATGTCGCTGTGCAGATAGGCGCACATCTCGTTGAAACCGATCCAGCGTTTGTCTTTTCTCGACTCGATCCAGTCCCTGCCGCCAGTCAGATCGACCGCGCGCGAGCCGGTGACCTTTGCGGCAATCAAAGTGACGGCGGGCATCTTTCTCAACTCACGCAGGGGGCCCGTTATTTCTGAATCGCTCTTTTCGATGACGTCCAAGTCGTGGCATTGCAGCCGTTCCGGGATCATCTCAGGTATACTGAAATGCACGAGACGATCGTAGCCAATGTACTTCGTTGTCCAGCTAATGCCATAGCCCGCAATGGCAGCCATCCGCCCATTGCCGTGACGCAGGCGTTCGTCGGTTCCAATCGGTTGGAGCGACACCGCCAGCGGCGCTATGTCAAATTGCCTCTTTATGGCGTCGTATCCGGTCTTGTAGAGAAACAGCGCGTCGTTGGACGGAACCGGCACATCACGAACAAAGTCGTAAGCCTCGTTGTACCAGGCGCCTCTCGCCCGTTCTCCATCCAACGGCGCATCCCACCAGGGTCCGGGCGGTGAGTCCAAGTCCCAGTTCATGTGAGTCCAAACCCGGTGGGTGTGAATCTCGAATACGCCCCGCCGAAGTCCCTCGTCCAGTCCGGCCTTCGTAGAACCATAGTCCTGAACGTTTCCATAAGGATCGACAAACTTCTCAATCGTCCACGGGTTTTCAACCCTACGAGTCACGGGGTTGACATAGCCGGGCGTCACGTTTTGGACCATCACAAAGCCGTATTCCTCAAGCGGCTCGACCAGATACTTGATGATCGCTTCCTTGCCCGGCGTCGGGTAATGCCATTCCGGCAGACCATAGGCGTGGTCGGACGCGCCCATATCATCCATGACGAACACGAGAGTATTCTCGAAATTGTCGTTGAAAACGCCGTAGCCCAAACAGTGGACAAGCGATTTTCTGAATACCTCTCTCATCACCGCATACTCGTTCAACCAGTCGCGCCCGCCGCCGATCCACACCGTCTTGGTCTGCCGGCTCACGTCGCGGACCACCAGTTGAGGATGCTCGCCGAGCGTCCCGAGCACTTTGGCAGCGGGCTTGGCTTTGCACCTGACCGCCGTGACTTGAGTCGATTGGTCGGTCGGAGGCAGAACGGTTCCAACCGCGCCGGCCGTGACGAAATGTTCTTCAGAAATCGCGAACCCGTCCTTCTCGTTTTTGACGTCCATCGTGGCGGTGCCTTGATAATCCACACCCACCAAATCAGCGATCTCTGGTGTCTTGATATAATCAAACAGCGCGATCAGGCTCATGCCGTAGTCTTCAACGGCGCTCCGCATCGTCCTGTAGTTGGCTGAAAACCCCTCCAGCTTCTCCGGATCGGCCATCCATATCACACAGCCGTAGTTGGGCTCCGCGATTCCGTTGAGGAAGCGGTTGATCTGAAGACGCTGCTGGTCCAGGCGAAGGATATCGAACGGAACGCCCCAGACCTTAAGCATCGTGGCGACATCGCTGAAATCCTTTCCTGAAACACGCGGGCCGCCAATGTAGTAGCTGTCGGGGTCGTCCCACTGATCGCCGATGACAACCAACACGCGATACGGTTTCTCGGCCGATGGATCGAACTCAGCGCCAACCGCCAGGCCACCGGCCAGCAGGCTAGACAAAGCAAGACAGGAAAGTAGACTCCTCACGGTTGTTTTCATGACGTGCTCCCGTATGATGCGCCCGGATGTCCCGTCATTGGATCAAACCATTCTACAGCGAATGCCATATTGTCGCCGCTATGCCGTTGCACCTAAAACGGGCCTTTGCTCGGCTGACCCACAACGACGGGCCAGCGTTGCTGTAAGCGTCTGACGCAGGCGAAGATCGTCCGGCGATGCCAGCCGGCACACAATCTCTCCGAAGGTGACTACCGCCTTATTCATTGTCGATACCTACTTCCAGTGCTTGGATGACGTCCGTGGCGCGGGCAGTGATGCCCGTCCAGTCCAAGTTTTCAACCAACTTTTTCTTGACAATCCAGGAGCCACCGATGACGGGCACGTTGGGCTCTTTCAGGTACTCGACCATGTTCTCCGCATTCAACCCGCCCAGCGGAAAGTACTGAATCCCGAGGTGTTTGTAGGGGGCGCTTATACTGCGTAGGTACGGAACGCCGCCTACAGCCTCCGCGGGGAAAAACTTCACAAATCGACAGCCCAGTTCAATGGCCGCTTCGAGATCGGATGGCGTCGCGACACCCGGGGCGAAGGGAAGCCCTGCTTCCTGCGCGGCGCGGACCACTCGCGGATTCATCCCGGGAGCCACTCCGAAATCAGCGCCTGCAGCTTTTACCTCGGCCGCCGCCTTCGGAGTTAGGATCGTTCCGACCCCGGTCAGCATTTCTGGCACGTCGGCACAGATGGCTTTGAGCGCCTCCATCGCTGCCGGCGTACGAAGCGTCAACTCAATCGCATCGATGCCACCAGCCAGCAGAGCCTTGGCCAGAGGTACCGCATGCTCGGGCTTATCGACCGAGAATCCGGCAACGACACGGCAGGCTTCCAGCCGTGGAAGTATTTCTCGGAACGTGACTGCCGTCTCATTCATTCTTTGCTCCTCTGAGTCTCTCACGTTCTGATGCGGGCAAGTGCCATCGCGATCAGGATGATGATTCCCTTGCTGACCAGTTGGTGTTCGTAGTTCACGTCCAACATATTCTGTCCAGTGAGTAGTACAGCTACGAAGAATGTTCCGAGGGCAGTTCCTGCCAGTCTTCCCTGTCCGCCCTTCAAACTGGTCCCACCAAGAATGACAGCGGTTAATGCGTCAAGTTCATATCCCTGTCCCGCGGTAGAACTCCCCGTGCGCGTTTGTGCAGCCAAGAGGAAACCGGCTACTCCGGCAAGAAGCCCCATGATGCCAAATACCAGCAGCTTGGTTTTGACGACACTGATTCCCGAAAGCCTTGCCGTTTCCCGATTGTTACCGATGGCATAAACGTTTCTTCCGAACTGAGTGTACTTGAGCACGAACCAAAGAATCACAAGCACAGCCACCATGAAGCAGATTGGAACTGGTACGCCCCAGAGTGCGCCGGAACCGATGAATCGCACGACGGGGTGTCTAAACGGTTCCGAGGTCCCGTCGAGTATGATGTAGCCGAGCCCCCGAACCACGCTCATGGTTCCCAGGGTAATAATGAAGGAGTTAATCTGTAGAACGGAAACGAAGAATCCGTTGACGAGGCCTACGGCGATGGCGCCTGCCGCCGTCAACAGCAACGCCACCGGCAGCCCGAGGTCCGCGTTGAGGCTGACGCAGAGCACAACGCTGCTGAAAGCGACGACGGAGCCAACCGAAAGATCGATGTCGCCGCTGATAAGAACCATGGTCATGCCAAAGGAAATGATCCCGATGACCGCTGTTCCAAGGAGAATATCTTTGACGTTATCCAGGCTGAAAAAGCCTGGGCTTAAGAACGACACCACGACAATCAGCCCGATGCAGGCCAAGGTGAGCATGGGCAGATAGCCCGATATCCACGGTCGCACGTGCCGCCACAGATTCTTCTTCATTTCCGCTGTCATCTTGCTTTCCATTTGCTCCATCGCATGAGCTTCATGGGCCTGCTATTCGTCGATGCCGTTGATGGCCAAGTAGATGCTGTTGTGGTTGTACTCGTCCCGTGAGAATTCCCTAAATAATTCCCCCCGGTAGATGACGATGATCCGGTCCGCGACTTCCATGAGTTCCGAGATATACGACGAGGTGTAGAGGATGCCTTTCCCCTCGGACGCGATCTCCTTGATGAACTGATTGACTTCTGCCTTTGCGGCCACATCGATGCCCGCCGTGGGCTCACTCAACAGGACGACGCGGGAATCCGCGTGTAGCCATTTCGCGATGACGGCCTTTTGTTGATTCCCACCGCTAAGATTCTTGATCGGCGTTTGCACAGATTCCGTTTTGATGGCGAGGCTATGGACGTATCCTTCCGAAGCCAGCGTTTCGTCCTTTCGCTTAATCGTTGAAAAGGCGAGGCTTCTCTGGCCTTTGGGAATGCAGATATTGTCACGAACCGTCAGCTCGAGAAACTCGCCGTAAAGTTGCCGGTCCTCCGGTACAAATCCAATTCCATGACCGATCGCCTGTCGTGGGTTTCTGAACTTTGTCTTCTCCCCATCGATCTCGATCTGGCCAGCCCGGATTTTTTGCACACCGAACAGGGCATCAAAAACATCGTCGATCCCCGAGCCTCCCAAACCGGCAAGCCCCAGGACTTCCCCCTGATGAATCGCGAAGCTGACGCCGTGAACATTCGGCATGCCGAGATCTCGAACGCTCAGCAACTCGCCTGACTGCGGCGCTCGCGTGCTAGTGGTGTCCGCCGATGCGGCGCCCTGCTTCTTGCGGTCCGGCTGGTGCCCCTTGCCGCTCATATAGTCGACGATACTCTCCGCCGTGAATTGCTTCTTCGGTCCGTCGATGACATTGCGTCCATCCCGGATGATCGCAATCCGGTCACAGATTTCCATGACCTCTTTCAGGCGGTGGGAAATGAAAACAACGCTACAGCCTTTCGCTTTGAGGTTTCGCATGATGCCGAACAGCGTTTCCACCTCATGCTGGCGCAACGCCGTGGTGGGTTCATCCATCAGCAGAATCTTGGGCGCACGGGAGCAGGCTTTGACGATTTCAACCAGTTGCTTTTCTTCGGCAGTCAGTTCCGCCACCAGTCGCCTGCTGTCGATATCCAGATCCAGCATCTCGAGCAATTCCATCGCGTCCTTGTGCATCTTCCTGTAGTCAATCATGCCCGCCTTCTTGGGCATCTTGTCGATGAAGATGTTTTCCGCAATGGTCATATACGGCATTAATCGCCGATGCTGAAAGATGATACTGATTCCTCGATTATGTGCTTTCTCGGGCGTTATCCTGCGTACTTCCTCGCCGTCGACAAACAGGCTTCCTGAATCCGGAGCGAAGGCTCCCCAAATGACATTCAGCAACGTCGATTTGCCCGCGCCGTTACTGCCCACCAGACCCACAATCTCGCCTTTGCCGAACTCCAGATGGATGTCCGTCAACGCTCTGACACCGCCAAAGTGCTTGGACACACGGTCAACGAGTAAGGCTGCGTTTTCCATTTTGTGGGCGCCTGTTTCCTCGCTTGGCGCGAAAGAATGTGGGTACACCTGATAGGGATCAGTCGAAATTCAGGTAGGCCATGTTCTCGTCGACGTTCTCCTGCGTTACCAGAACGCCGGTCGTCTTGACGATATACGGGATGGGCCGGTTGTTGTGCACACGGTCAAGCAGCCACACGCAGAGGGCTCCGTAGTTGTAGGAGTGCATGGCAAACACACCCGCAACGATCTTGCCGTTCTTCACCTCTTCATAGATGGCTTGGCTTTCGACAACGGTTATGGTCTTGATCTGGTCTTCCAGGTTCGCGTTTTCAATGGCCCGGACGATGCCCAGGCCACTGGTGTCTTCGATGGAGATGAATCCTCTGATGTCGGGATTGGCCTGAATGATGGCTGCCGCCCAGTTCATCGCCTTGATCGTGTCAAAGCCTGTACCCGCGTCAGCGACCACCTCAATACCCGGATATTCCTTGAATGCCTGGTAGAAGCCTTTCACGCGGTCTTCGGAGGGAGGGATTGGGGTGGGGAACTTGCTGATGGCCACTTTGCCTTCGTCCCCAATGGCCTTCACCAGCGCTTTCGCCGCGAGATAGCCGGCGGCCACGTCGTCTCCGCCCACTTGACCTTCGGCCAAAGAACCGGGCTGGATGGAATCCATGGTCACGACCTTCATGCCAAGAGAATGAGCCAATTCGACACCGGTCTCGCCGGCGGCTTGGGTCGTTGAACCAAGGATAAGAAGTTCCACGCCCCGCTTGGAGAAGTTGCGAATGATCTCAAGCTCTTTGACCGGATCGTCATTGGCAGCGGCATCGAGCAACTCGTAGCCCAATGCGTCGGCCGATTCCTGTGCTCCCTTGAGCATCGCGCGCTGGAAGGAGTCCGACTGATTATGTTGCATCAACCCCATGACCGGTTTCGGGGCACCGCTCCCCTGGGTCCCGGAATTGGAGGGTGAATCCTCTTTACATCCCGTCAGGGAAATGGTCATGCTGAGTGCGAGAAGAATGGGCGCCAGTTTCTTCATGATAACTTCCTCCTGTTCTTTCCTGGGATAGTTCACTAGGCTTCGACTAACACGGATATCATCGTATCTCCGTCTTCTTGACTCTGAAAGACTCGATAGCAGAGCGATTGACGATGACACCAAGGCCCGGCGCCGTCGGTACGTGAACGGTTGCGCGATCGATCTCGACGGCTGTTTCGAAAAGCTCGTCGCGAAGCGGGTTCGGTGTGCGATCGAGCTCCAGGATGGCACCACCGTCTTCGGCCCGGCCGGGCTCTCGATAGCCCGAGGCAAGGAAGTGCGTGGCTGCGGCAAGGTTCAGCATGGTTCCCCAGCAATGAGGAATGACATTGACGCCCAGCGACGAAGCGATCGTCCGGATCTTCAACGCCTCGGAGATTCCGCCGCAGTAGGCGATGTCGGGCTGGGCGATCTGCACACCGCCTGGTGACAACAGACGCCGGAAGCCGTAGCGAGTCTGCTCGCACTCACCGGTCGCGATGGGCACGCCGATCTTGTTGTGGAGTTGCCGGAATTGGGTTTCGTACTCGGGCGACAACGGCTCCTCGAACCAGGCGAAACCGTGTTCGTCAAGCACATGTCCGATGCGAATCGCCTCGGGAAGATCGTAGGCGTGATTGGAGTCGGCCATGAGCATCGCGTCCGGCAGCGCCTCGCGCATGGCGGCGATCTGACGACTGTCGAAGTCCAGGTTCTTGCCGACCTTGATCTTCAACGCCTTGAAGCCCTGCTCTCGGTAACCCACAGCCTCGGCCACCAGCGAGTCAAGCAACGCACCCTCGGGCATGTCCTTGAAATACATTCCAGTGGCGTAGCAGGGAATCGACTTTCGATAGCGCCCGCCCATCAATTCGGAGACAGACATTCCAAGCGACTTGCCTTTCAGGTCCCACAGAGCCATGTCGATGCCGGACATGGCACCCATCATGATTCCGCCACGGGCGAAATCGAGCGACCATTGCCACATGTTGTGCCAGAGGCGATCGGTCGCGAGCGGGTCGAGCCCCAGAAGTCGCGGAGCGTAGAAGCTGGTGATCGCCGCCTGGTAGACCTCGGCCGGGCCGTAGCACTCGCCCCAGCCGGTCGTTCCGTCGTCGGCGACGATTTCAACCCACAACGTGTTGCGCGTGCTGTAGGACCACTGGGAGAACCCGAATGGTTCATCGAGTTCGTCACGCAGATGGTGAGTTCGAATACAGTCGATTTTCATGGATAGCGTTTCGTGTTTGCGGCGGGTGTGTGTCGGAGAGAGCCCTGCCAGCCGATGCTCACGCTTGTAGCTGAAGTCGCAAGACTTCAGGGATCTGGCTGCAAACGTCCGAATTCTTGCGAATCCGGCTACCAAAGTCCTTAACGGCCTTGCCCATCGGGTGCGGGCCGCGGAATCATGGCTCCCCCATTGACCCCGCACGCAATCATGTTATTGTATTACAATATGATATTCAACAGGTCAGGGGACTGAAACATGGAAATTTCCCGATCGCGCCGAAACCTCTGCGGCCAAGTGGTCTACGACCTGGGTTGCCAGATTTTGGCGGGCGAGGTGAAGCCGGGAGACCCGCTTCCCCAGGAATGGACGTTATGTGGCCAGATGGGGGTCAGCCGGACGGTTGTCCGCGAAGCGATCAAGTCTCTGGCCGCCAAGGGATTGGTGGAATCGCGAGCCAAGCGTGGGACGATCGTTCGCCCGGCGCGGGCCTGGAACTACCTGGACCCGGAAGTGCTGGACTGGCAAGCGCGGGCGGACGTTGACGGACGGCACCTATTTCATCTAACCGAACTTCGGCAAACCGTCGAGCCGCCAGCAGCGGGCATGGCCGCCGAGCGAGCTACCGACGAGGATCTACGGCTCATTTCCCGGGCCTGTGAGGAAATGGAACGGACGGCCGACAGCGTGGAAGACTTCTTGGCGGCCGACATTCAGTTTCACGTCGAGATTCTGCACGCCACGGGAAACCCTTTCTTTGCACCGATTGCCAACGTCATCAGTACCTCGCTCGAATGCAGCCTGCGTCTGACAAATCGCCAGCCGGCAGACAACCACGCGTCGGTCCCCGTGCACCAGAAAGTGAAGAAAGCCATCTGTGCCCGTAAACCAACCAGCGCTCAAGCCGCTATGCGGTCCTTGTTGAACGAGGCGGCGGATCGAATCGAGAGTGCCTTGGGATGAGCGTAGTTTCTTGAAGTTTTCTCGCTCTTCTGCGATGCCCAATATACCTAGGAGTGAAAATGAAGCGGCGGAACTTCCTCAAGCAGACTGCAGCAAGCATTGGCATTGCGGGCATGGTTCCGTTCCCATGGCCGCCGAGGCGGCGGCCCCCACCAGCGGCATCAGCTCTCAAGATTCGTCTGTACGGCGAGGCTGGAACCGACGGCGGTGACAAGGAAGATGCTCAAGAGAGCGATGAGGACGACTCCGAAGAAAGAGTGCAGCAGTCGATGTAGAAGTCGTGCTCAAAAACAAACAAAAGGACTTGCCGCCATGTGCCGCAAGTCCTTTTGTCGCAAGGAAATGCGAGAGAGAGGACTCGAACCTCCACGGGCTATGCCCACTGGATCCTAAATCCAGCGCGTCTGCCAATTCCGCCACTCTCGCTTGTTACTCGCAGTGTGTAAGTCTAACAACCGTGACAGTTCACGTGCCAGGGGTT
>JADHUC010000367.1 GCA_016784735.1 Pirellulaceae bacterium
CTGGACGCGGTGTACGAGATGGCGTGCCGCAAGAGGGAATCCAACCAGTCCCGCCCCGACGGCCAGAAGTACGCGGAATTGGTCCGAGTCCGCCTTGGAACTCGGTTGCCTGTGTTCCTGCCGCAACGGATCACGCCCGAGCTGACGCGTATCCTTAGTGATTTCCGAGACAAGGCTCGCGACGTCGGTATCGAGCAGTTCATGATCCAAACGCATTTTGAATCGCCGATGGAAGTCACGCCCGAGTCGCGCGAAGCGATCCAACGTTTGCTTTCGGCCGGCTGGATCATTACGAACCAACACGTTTTCACGGCCGCGGCATCGCGGCGAGGCCACAATGCGAAGCTGCGACAAGTGCTGGGCGAAGTGGGTGTGTTGCCTTACTACACATTCACCTGCAAGGGCTACATGGAGAACAATGCGAACTTTGCTCCGAACGCCCGTGCAGTGCAAGAACAGATCGAAGAAAAAGTCTTCGGGACCGTGCCGAAAGAGCACGAAGAGACGATCCGCAGTTTGCCAGCAGAAGCGGAACAGCTTGTCAGCCGAGTTGCCTCGCTCCGCGAGGAGGCCGATTTGCCGTTCGTCGCTTCGGATCGCAACGTACTGAACCTGCCGGGCGTAGGCAAGAGTCTGACCTATCGCGTTATCGGCATTACACGGTACGGTCGGCGAGTGCTGGAATTCGATCACGATGCTACCCGCACGCACAGCCCTATTATCGAGAAGATGGGCAAGGTCGTGATCATCGAATCCAAGTCGATCGCCGCGTACCTGCAGCAATTGGAGCAGATGGGCGAGGACGTGTCGGAATACGAGAGTCTGTGGGGATACTCGATCGGCGTGACCGAGAACCGATTGCCCGTCTACGAGTACCCCGAGTACGATTTCCAGATCACCAAGGAATTCACAAACCTTGAACTGGACGATTAGGCCTGCAAGGATGGATTGCGGGTCTTCCAGCATGCATCTTGGAGAACAAGGAGAGCAACATGCCCAGTAAGCTGTTACTCGCGCCGCTCCGCGCGTATCTCGCTCTGATCATTGCGTTGGCGCTAGCACACCTTTCGGCGAAGGTTGGACTCGGACAGCCCGCGACCGAAGACGCTCGAAAGCCTTTGCCAGCCACCCGCAACTTCGGTTGGCGTCAAACGGAAACGTCGGTCGCCCTGCTGAATCATGGTCGTATGGTGTGGGAGCACGTACACGATCGCAAGATCGGCAAGCCGTATATGAGGATCGGTTTGATCGACGGGACCGAGCTGACTCGCCCCAGCCCCTTTCCGGAAGGCTATCCAAAATCGGACCACACTTGGCACCGCGCGCTGTGGTGGTCTTGGAAGGCGATCAACGGCATCAACTTCTGGGAGCAGAACCAGCCGGGCACCGATCCCGTCGAAGTGGAAATCACGCATAACGACGACGGCTCGGTCCGAATCGGCTTGACCATCGCCTATCATTTGCCGGACCAACCGCCCTTGGTGAATGAAGAACGAATCATCACCGTCAGCGCGCCCGACGCGAAGGGAACGTACCATATCGACTGGCAGGCGACATTCATTCCGGCTGGCGACGATAATGTCGTGTTCAACAAGAACTCCTACGGAGGAATGGCAATCCGCATGGCCGCCGAATGCTGCGGCAACGCCGATACGGGAACACAGCCTTGGAAGTTCCTCGATAGCGAAGGGCGTGCCAACTTCAACAACCAAGCCGCGCGTTGGGCGGCGTATTTGGGAACCACGCCAAACGGCCAGCCTGCCGGCGTTGCCATGTTCGATCACCCGGACAATCCCCGGCATCCTTCGTGGTGGCAGTCGAGGTCCCACTATCCTTATCTGAATCCATCCTTCACGTGCAAGGAAGACTACACGCTGCCCGCCGGAAAAAGCCTGACCCTCAGATACCGCATCCTGGTACATCAGGGGGCGGCTGATACGGAGAGGCTGGAACAAGAGTGGAATGCCTTTGCCCGAGCGCCAACCGCTGACTAACATCGGGAAGGAATCGCCATTATGCTTGGTAGACTGCTAGAAGTTGCTTCAAAACTGCCGCAGCTCAAGGCGGCCGGGGCTGGACCGAAGGGAAGCCCCGGTACTCGGACTACCGGGGTTTCGCAAGGCTCCAACCTCGGCCACTCTTATCGGGTCCTGAAGCTGCCTTTGGTGTGCGCACTTCTTATTCCAGCGACCGCCCCGCTCTTGGCGGCGGCCCCGCAACGGCATGACGAAAAAGCCCTCAAGCAGAAGTACGATACCTTCGTCGAATCACTCGACTTCAGACGGATTTCGCGGGACTATCCGAGAGCCGTCCAGAACCTCGATTCCGTCGAACCGGAAACGCAACTTGCCGGGATCAAGACGCTGGGTGCAACCGGCGAACTTGAGGTCCTCCCCTGGCTCGCGCCGTTCGTCGACTCGAAGGAACGCGACGTCAGAATCTATGCCGGGCTGTCTCTTTTCCAGACGGTGACCTCGCATGAATTGAAACGGCGAGACATGACCCAACCGGGGAAGGTTGTTATCAAGCCACCCGGCCCTGACGATATCGACCTGCGGCCGATGGCCTGGGTGATCCTCAAAATGTTCCGGACAGCCGACACCAACGTGCGCTCGTATGCGGCAAACATGGCTGGCTACCTGAGCCTCTGTGAGTTCGAAGGGGAACTCCGGGAAATGCTGAAAAGCCGACATCCCAGCGAGACAAGAGCGGCCCGATCCGCAATGCACATGGCCGGTATCGACCTGGTGGACGAGGTGCGGCCGGAGTGACTAAGTACCCGCTCACAAGTTCTCGAACATTTGGCGATGGCTAGAAACCCGGCTTTTTTTGGAAAAGCCGGGTTTCTTCTTGGCCAAGAAATCCTCATCGTGTACTCATCCGCAAGCCGTGCGTGCGTTCGGCCAGTCGCCGCAGAGCACGCTGCACACGCCCACAAGCCGGGATGCCTTGGTTGCACCGACGAACGTCGCATATCGGTGCGCGTGGCGAAGCGCTCGGTCGGGGTGACCGGCACGCAGCTCGCGCAAGCAGCCCAGTCGTTCCGTTTCACTTGCTTGCCAGCACTGCCGCAGAAACGATAAATCGCACTTGCAGCGCCGGCATTCGTCCGACCACGCTTGCCGCGCGTTGCACGTGGGGCAACGCATTTCGTCTTGGACGGCATGCTCCAGCGTCGATTCCGTCATGTCGCATCCTGTAGATAGAAAACCAGATCGTCCAGCTTGGCGCTTGCGTCGTTGATATCCTCTGCCGAACGCGCCTGAATGGCCGCTTGAAGCTGGCCTATCAATTCCTGCATGTCCTCGGCATCCCGTTCGTTTGCGTCGGCCAACAGCCGGTTGGCTTGCGTCAGCAACTCGTTTGCCTTGCCGATCGTCTGTTTCAGTTCGGGCGGCAGGTCGTCGTCCGGTTCGGCCGCAGGCTGCTGTGGTTGATCGCCCTCGACCATTTCCGCGTCCGCAAACGCCGCATCCAGCCGCGCCTTGGCCGACTCGTGGTTGTCGCTGCGGAACCGCGACATGGCATTGTCGATCGTCAGGTCTTCTTCCAGTCCCGTCGCTTTTTCGACTGCAGTTACAGTCAGAATTCCATCCAGATCCAAGTCGAATCGCACGAGGATTTCGTTGCCCTGTTTGACGTCGGCCAGCCCCTCCAGCTTGAAACCGCCAACCGCCTCGTCGTGGCGCACGTCGCGGTCTTCGCCTTGGAAGACGTCGATGGCCACAATATCCTGGCCGTCGTACCACGTGCTGAACACTTCGGATCGGGATGCCGGAAGTGCCGTGTTTCGTTCGATGATGGGCGCAAAGCAGTAATGAGAACGAATGCCGTCCACGCTGCCGATGCATTGCACACCGAGCGTGTGGGGCGTAATGTCCACCAGCACCGGCCCCAAATCGAGTCCCGCGATGAGTCCGCCTTGGATGGCGGCCCCCATCGAGACGCACAAATCGGGATCGACCTCGGCGTGGATCGGCTGGCCGAGCTGTTCCTGAAGCATGCGATGCACCAGCGGCGTGCGGCTGGCCCCGCCGACCAGCACCACACGGTCGATCTGATTGGCCTTCAGCTTCGCATCCGAAAGCGCTTCGTCCACGCAGACCAGCGTCTTGTCTAACAGCGACTCGATCAGCGACTCGTAGTCAGAACGAGCGATTTCGATTTTCAGGTGCAGCGGCACGCCTGCCTTTTCTGCGATGAATTCCTCCTCGACGTTTACGTAGGCATCGAACGAAAGCTGTATCTTCGCCTCTTCCACAGCTTTCAGCACGCGCGATTTCGACGTCGGCGACTGGCGCAGATCGATGTCGTGTTCTTCCTGGAACTTGTCGCAAACGTGGTCCATCAACAGTTGGTCAAAGTCGTCGCCGCCGAGCTGAGTGTCGCCGTGGCTGGAAAGGACTTCCACCACGCCCTGTTCAAGCTGCACGATCGACACGTCGAAGGTGCCGCCTCCCAGGTCATAGACCAACAGTCGCAGCAGTTTGTCGGGATCGGTGTTATAAGTCAGCGACGCGGCCGTTGGTTCGTTGATGATCCGCACAACGTCCAGCCCCGCCAATTCGCCCGCCTCGCGCGTGGCCTCCCGTTGTTGCTCGTTGAAGAAGGCTGGAACGGTAATCACAGCTTTGCTGATGTCCTGTCCGATCAGCCGTTTGGCCCGCTCTTTGAGCGTCCGCAAAATGATCGCCGAGATTTCCTGCGGCGTGTAGGTCTGGTCGCCGAGATTCACGGTATCGTCCGAACCCATTTTGCGCTTGATCGACCGAACCGTGCGATCCGGCGCCAAGGTCCACTGGTTGTGGGCCGGAAAGCCGACCAGCAAGCTGCCTTCGGGGTCCAGCCCCACGACCGATGGCAAGATCTTCCGCCCGTCTTCTTCGAGTACCGAGATATCGCCGTCGCGAATGATCGAAACGACGCTGTTGGTCGTACCCAGGTCGATGCCGAGAATGGTTTCCATACGAGTGGATCTCCTATCGTGAGTTTTGACTTCCCAGGCCCTATGAACCGGCAACCGCTTTCACTTCCGCAAAGCGGAGAACCTTACCTTTCCAGAAATATCCCGGCCGGACCTCTTCCACGACCGTTCCCGGTAAACGGCCGGTTTCGTTGACGGCCTCAATGACGGTCATGCTGTTCGGGTCGGCCGGCTTGCCGACGCATTCCATGCGAACGATCGACTGTTCCTGCATCGTTCGCCGCAGCCGGTTTTGAATCAGGTCATAACCTTCCAGCAACGAATCGAAGACGCCGCGTCCGGTTTCAAACGCGTTGCCGGAGTAGACGTCGCGCGTGGCCTCGTGCCAAGGCCGGCATAGCAGCCGGCGCCACCACGGTTGCGTGCGGTACAGGGCATCCAGGCGATCGCGCGCTTCCTGCATTTCGGCGCTGACTTCAGCCACGAACCGCCGCCGTGCCTGTTCGATGACCCGTTGGCCGCGGACCAGCGACTCGTCCAAGTCGACCAGCGCTTCGACCAGCGGCCGGGCGGCCTTGTCGGCGGCCTCGGCCTCTTTCGGTTCGACCGCGCGGAATTGCTCGATGGCCGCCTGCATCGACACCAGCGTTGCCTCGTTGCGTTCTTCCGTGCCGCGGGCCGTTTTGGTCAGCAGTTTCATGTCGTGCCGCAACGCCGTAAACTGCTCGACGAGTTGATACAGACCGGCCGGTTCGTTCAGCAGCTCACCGTCCGTCGCGTGCTCGCCCAGCGTTTCGCACTCGTCGCGGGTCTGGTCAAGCCAACCGCGAAACCGCGTCAGGATTTCGTCGTGATCGGGCCAGTTGTCCATTTATCCCTCCGCCAATGATAACAGCGTCTCGGTCGGTATCCGCACAGCCCGCACGCGCGACCGCAGGTCCGCGATGATATCGTCCAGCGACTCTCGGCCACGAATTCGGAATATTTCTTTACGCAACAGAGTTACCGGGTCACGCAGTTGCTCGTAGGCCTCGCGGACCTCCGCGAATCGCTCGGGGCATTTTTCCGGCGGGTTCTCCCGGACCAACTCCAAGTACCGCCGCCGTACGGTCGCCTCGTCAACGTCCGCCGAAAGCCCCAGGGTCAAATACGGATCCGCCATGGTCTGTTGTTCCTTTTCATTTCCTTGTGTATCTCACGCGTCTGCTCTCTTGCCTGTTCGCTACGACTTTTTCGATCGCCCGTTTACCAAGTCGTTCAGGACCGGGTCGTCCAGGACCTTGTCCGGGTCCACGCCCATGCGACCGCACATATCACGGATGCGGTCCATGATCTCGCCGGGCGATATTCCGGATGTATCGCCGTCGTACGGTGCGTCCTCGTACTCGTCGTATTCATCGTCGTCGTCGTCATCGTCGTACTCGTCCGCCAAGTATTCTTCCAGCAACGCCACACCTCGCTTCGCGTCCTTCGCAACCTCTTCGTCGCGTGGATCATTCGATGCCGAGCCTAATCTGATCGCCTCCTGAAGATGTTCCATGGCCAACTGAAGATTGCATCGCATCGGTCCCTTGCCAATTTCCGCCGTGCCGACCAGCATGTGGAATAACGCAACTTCGGGGCACTTTCGAATGCCTTTTTTGGCAAACTTCGCCAGCAACTCTTCTTCTTCCCCCTGGTTCAGGAAATCGCAAACGCTGCGCAGGTCCTCAGCTTGCCACTTCACACGCGAACAGCGACGAACATACTTCAGCAGTTGTTGGACGTGCTGGGAACGCTGCGGGTACGGCCGCTGCGTCTTCAGATGGGCATGCATCATCCGGCACATAAGGCCGGCCGTCTCGCTGCGACAGCGACGTTTGAGTGCATCCTGCCAACGTTTTTCGTACAGCCACGCCTCTTCTTTCGGGAGATCGTATCGGATCGCTTCGATGGTCATGGCCAGCCACAAAGCCGTCGGCTCGAAAAGATGCTCTTGCGCCTGCTCGACGAATTGTCGAGCCGCGTCGATGCAGCCTGCCTTGGTCTCCAAGATCGCTTTCCGTGCCAGCACGTCGTAATCGTCCTGACGTGCCGGCTGAAGTTGGTCGGCGGTCGCAAGTTCCTGGCGAGCCTCTTCACATTGCCCCTCGCGCGCATAATGGCGTGCCGCCCCAACATGTGTGGCCCAGAGCAGAGTGCCAACCCCCTTGTCCAACGGTTTCTGTCCGCGGGCACGTTCCGCAAACTCGCGGGCTTTCAAAGGCTCGTCTACGGTGAGGTAATAGGTGCCAAGATAGTGCAACGCATCCAGATTGTCCGGCACGCGGTTGAGAGAGCGCCGCCAGGCCTGGGCCGCCGCGTCCGGTCGGCCAGCCAGGAAATGGAAGCTCGCCAGGCCTTCGTAGGCCGGCGTGTAAGTCGGGGCAAGCGTCAGAGATCGCTCGAAAGCCTCCATCGCCTGCTCTTCGATCTCCTCAATGTCAAGCGTATGGTCGATCCTGCAGCGGCAGGAACGCAGGTGCATCGCATCGTCGACATATTTCTCGGCCAGATGCAGCCAAATCATTCCACGCGCCAGGTCTCGTTCCGGCGGCGAGAGCGACGACGCGTTTTCCAGATCGCGCAAGTACTTCCGCCAGTACTTTTCTGCATCGTAATCGTCGTGGTCGTCGGATGTCTCTCGGACCAGGGCACGTGCCCGACTCCAAAGCGGGTCGATCGGCAAAGGATCTACGCTTCGCGTCAGACGCTCCAGTTCGTCCACGAGCCCATCGCTGACGAAAATGCCGCACAACCACGAGACGACTCGTCGATGGACTCCAGCGTCCAGCTTTCGCAGCTCCCCACGCGCCGTGCGCAGCGTTCTGAACATCTGCGGCCAATCGCGATGGGCAGCGAATTGCCGAACCTTCATCAATTGGCCGAGCACCGCTTGATCCGCCACTTGCTTCTCCAGGCGGCCGACTTTCGCACGCACGCGGCCGTCCTTGTGAGTCGGCGCAACGCCAGCCATCACCCGTAGCGGCGCGGCAATTCTTGCGGCGGCTCGATCCGGAACAAGTCGATCCCAGTTGGCCAGCATGTCCGATTTGTCATGCCCATAGTAAGCAATCAAACCGCGTACGAAGTACCTCCAATCGGCGAAGGGTGAATGACGAGAAATGTCCCGCAGGTGCGTCATCGCGATCGGCTCGTCCTCTTGTTCCACGGCCTCCAGTGCGGCCCGGACCTTCAAGGCATCGTCTCGGATTTCGGGCATGCCCGCAGGCGTGTCTTCCGGCCGCAGCACCGCCTGATCGGCTGCCTTGATCGTAAGCCGATCCCGTTCGGCGTCCGTCAAAGTATCGTGATCTACGGGCAAGCTGTCCAACATGCCGACCGACAACAACAGGTCCGGTAGGCCCGCCTCGACGGATGGCTCTGTAACTCCCAAATCCAGTAGTTCCTGGAGGATTCGGCGGGCATCGTCGCGCAGTCCTTGCTGTGCAAGTTGCTGGGCACGACCCACATAGGCGTGCTCCAACAGATTTCGGTGCTCCGGCGTCGGATTCTGACGGAAACAGACGCGTACGTCCTTCAACGCCTGCTTGTAATTTCCGCGTTCGAGATTGCGTCGTACTTGATCGAGGGGATTTACCGACGGGCGCCGTTTAGATCGCTTCTTGCTTTTCGATGCCATAGGACACTTCCATGCGAGGCCAATGCGGTCAGAATGTTGCTTATTGTATGCGCGTTTCACTCGATGGCAATTCCATTTGTAGCCCTTCCCGCCGCGAAGGCACTTGCAGACTGTGACAGGTATTGACAAAACGCCTGCCAGTGATCAATATGACCAAACCGGCACTTTCGGTCATCTTGTCTGGTTTTGGCCTGCCTGGACGCCGAAAGAAGTTTTGACTGTTGGGCGATTTGGCCGCTAGCATTCGCGGACCGGAACGCCGTACGGAACGAGGGATGCCATGCGTCGCATTCTCAGGTTTGGCACGATCGCGTTGAAGATACTGGCACCTATCGTGACCGTGGTGCTGAGCGTGTTCGCCGCGCAATGGTTGATCGCGACGAAACCAGCTCCTCCACAGCAAGATGAGACGGAAGTCCTGCCCGCGGTTCACGTGGCCTGCGCACAGACGGGACCGGTGTGCTTTCCGGTTCGCAGCCAGGGCACTGTGATGCCGCGGACCGAGAGCACGCTGATCGCTCAGGTTGCCGGCCGAATCCTCAAGGTGGCTGACAGCTTCGACGAGAGTGGCTTTTTCAAGAAAAACGACGTCCTCGTTGAAATCGATCCTCGAGACTACGATGTCCGCATCCGCCGGCTGGATGCTTCCAAAGAGGCCGCTCAGGTGGAACGGGACGAGGCCCAGCAGCGTCTGAATCGCCAACTGAAGCTCCGCGAACGGGACGTGGCCACGCAAGCCGAATTGGATCAAGCTCAGGCAGCCTTTGACGTGGCAACCGCGCGTATCGCGGAACTGAATGCACAACTGGATGAAGCCCGGTATGCCAGAGACGATACGAGCGTCGTAGCTCCGTTCGATGGCTGTATCCGCGAAAAGAACGCGGACGTGGGCCAATACGTGACGACGGGCACTCCGCTGGCAACATGCTTCGCCACCGACGCCGTCGAAGTCCGGCTGCCGATCAACGACGATGAACTTGCCTTCCTCGATCTCCCGCTGGGGACTTCCTTTGCGCCGGGCGAGGGCGCACCGGTGATTCTACGAGCCGACTTTGGCGGTCAGCGCCGCCGGTGGCAGGGGAGTATTGTTCGCAGCGAAGCTATCGTGGATCGCAAGAGCCGTATGGCATATTTGGTGGCCAGCGTGCCGTCTCCCTACGATGCAGCACGGCAAAGCGGAGGGCATCCTTTGGCCGTGGGAATGTTCGTCGAAGCGACGATTCGCAGTAGCGAGGTTCCGGACGCCATCGTGTTGCCGGCGGCATGTGTGGAAAGCGGTGGCCGAATCTTCACGATTGATTCATCCGATCGATTACGGGCGAAGGAGATTCAAGTACTTCGCCGCGTAGGCGAATGGGCGGTTGTCCGCGGCGACTTGACGAACGATCAGCGCGTCTGCGCCACGCACCTGGAAAGGGCAGTTGATGGCATGCGAGTGCAGGTTTTGGATGGCGTCGCGCGCAAGATTCCCCGTAGCGGCGATGGCAGCATCCTTGATCTGTGTGGCGAGTTCGACGAGAAGTCGCCGACCCACAGAATGACCGAGGCGGAGTGAATCATGGATGGCATATTAGCTTGGTTCGCGCGCAACCGCGTCGCTGCCAACTTGCTGATGCTGATGATTATTCTGGCCGGTTTCTTGGCCATCGGGTACGGGGTGCGCCGCGAGCTTTTCCCACTGGTGAGCCTGGACATGGTTCACATCAACGTTGTGTATCCCGGAGCGACGCCAGTCGAGGTGGAAGAGGGCATCGTCCTGCCCATCGAGGAAGCCGTCGGCGATCTTGAGGGGATCGACGAGTTGAACGCGACGGCGGCCGAAGGATTCGGAACGGTCACGATCAAGGTGCGTTCGGACTACGACACTCGATCGTTGATGAGCGACGTGAAGACCCGGCTGGACGGCATCACAACCTTCCCGCAGGACGCCGAAGAACCGGTCATTGAGGAACTCTCGTTCAAGTTCCACGTGATTACCGTCGTCGTATCGAGCGACACGATCGGCGAACTCGGGCTACGAACACTAGCCGAACAATTTCGCGACGAACTCCTGGCAGTCCGCGGTATAACGCAGGTGAAGATGGGCGCTGTACGCCCGTACGAAATCGGGATTCATGTCTCCGAAGAAAGCCTCCGGCGCCACGGTCTGACGTTCGACGAAGTCGCGGGCGCGGTCAGAGTGTCGTCACTGAATCTGCCGGCCGGCGAGATTCGCGCGACGGGCGGAGATATCCTGATCCGGACGCAATCGCAAGCTTATCGCGGTGATGAGTTCGAGAATCTGGTCTTGCTGACCAATCCCGATGGCACGCGAGTGCGACTGTCGGACGTGGCAACGATTGTGGACGGCTTCGAGGAAGACGAGCGGTGGGCTCGATTTGACGGTCGGCCGGCGGTGACGCTGGCGATCCTGGCCCCAAAACGCGAAAACATCTCCGATGTGGTCGACGGGGTTCGGAGCTACATCGCCACGAAACGGCCGTCGTTGCCAGCCGGCGTGAACCTCGATACCTGGTTTGATTTCTCGCGGTACTACACGGAACGTCAGGAATTGATGCTCCGCAATGGTCTCAACGGTCTTATCTTGGTGTTCCTGTGCCTGGCGTTCTTCCTTCACTTGCGGTTGGCATTTTGGGTTGCCGTCGGGCTGTTGCTCTCATTTCTGGGAGCCTTTGCGGTCATGTGGTACTTCGACGTGTCGCTAAACTTGATTTCCATGGCCGCATTCATTCTCGTCCTCGGAATTGTGGTCGACGACGCCATCGTGGTATCCGAAAGCATCCACCACAAGCAGACGCACGGCGAGCACGGCGTACAGGGCGCGGTTTCCGGTGTGATTCGTGTTTCCACGCCCGTGATTTTCGCGGTGCTGACGTCGGTCATCGCTTTCCTGCCGATGCTCGCCATTTCCGGTGTGGACGGGAAGATGTGGCGGATCATCCCGATTGTGATTGTGGCCTGCCTGTTGTTGTCACTGGTCGAATCGTTGCTGATTCTGCCCGCGCATCTTTCGCACGAACCGTCGAAAACCATCCCTTGGTATCTTTTTCCCATATGGCCGCTTGTGTGGCTATTCGAGCAGGTGCGTCGAATTGTCGAGTTCGGACTCCAGGCGTTTGTTCGCAGGGTTTATGTGCCCGTGCTGAACGTGGCGTTGTCTTGGCGGTATACAACGCTGGCCGTGTTCTCGGCCTGTCTGATCGTGACGATTGGTCTGTTGGCCGGCGGTCGCGTGCCGTATGCGTTTTCGCCACGACTGCCGGGCGACGTGGCTACGGCAACCCTGGAAATGCCGCATGGAACCAGTGCTGCGACCACGCGAGCGGTCCTCAAGCGAATTGAAGATGCAGCGGAACAACTCCGCGACGAAATCGACGACCAAAACGGCGGCGTGTCGCTGGTGAAACACATTCTCGTGGCCATGGGCAGCCACCCTGTCGGCGACGCGCAGAACCCGCTCGGCCTGGAAGGTGCCGGCGGGCCTCACTTGGCCGAGGCGACCATCGAGTTTCAAAATCTGGTTGAGCGCAACGTCTCGTCGGAGGCCACCGCTGACCGCTGGCGCGAGTTAGTGGGTACTGTGCCCGGCGTACGCCAATTGACGTTCAATGCCACCGAAGGGCACGAAGAGAAAGACATCCACATCCGCCTGACCAGCCACAATATCGACCATGTAGAAGCGGCGGCAAACCAACTGAAAGAAGTTCTGCGCCGATACAACGGCATTTACGAGATCAGCGACACGCTGGGCTCCCGCCGCCAGGAGGTGACGCTGGCCATCAAGCCATCGGCCGAGACCCTTGGCCTTCGCAGCGTCGATCTAGCCCGCCAGGTCCGCCAGGCGTTCTATGGCGAAGAGGCCCAGCGAATCCAGCGGGGACGGGACGACATTCGCGTGATGGTCCGCTACCCGCCCACGCAGCGCGCATCGCTAGCCGACCTGGAACGCATGCGTATCCGAACCCAATCGGGCGACGAAGTGCCCTTGGGCGAGGTGGCCGACATCCAGTACGGTGAAGGGTTGGCTTCGATCAGTC
>JADHUC010000368.1 GCA_016784735.1 Pirellulaceae bacterium
CTCGATTGCCCCACTGGCGGCGGATGAACTGAGCCGTCGCGGCACATTACCCAGAACAATGCCCTCGACCACTTACGCGTTTGACGCCCGCACGGGCGAGAAGAAATGGGAGTTTAAGGCCGAGTACGATCCTCGAAATTTGGTCAGATCTTGGCAGTCCGTGCGCGCGAATGATGACTGGATCGCTTATTCGCATGACAAGAACATCGTCCTGCTGGGCAAGTGGTCGGAGACGACGGCGATCGATGCGACATCGGGCAAGACACTGTGGAAGAACCGCTCGGGGGTGCAGCCGATTGTTTTGCGAGAGGACACCTTCATCAATCAAGCAGGCCGCCAGTACAGTATCACCACCGGCGAACTCGCTAGCCAATCGACTTTCTTCCGGAAATCCGGAGGCTGTAATTATGCGGTGGGGAGCAAGCATCTGATGCTCGTCAGAAACAGAAGCGCCACGTACTTTGATGTCAGCGATCAAAAAGAGTACAGCCTTCGCAATCTTCGTTCTGGTTGCAGCAATTCGCTTGTGGCAGCCGATGGCCTACTGAACATGCCCTGTTTCTCCTACGGTTGCGTCTGCAACTATCCGCTGCAAACGTCCTTCGCGATGCGGCACATGCCGGAATCGGCTGAATGGGCGGGCGAGAGACCGTTTCAATTGCTCAAATCAAGGGAGTAGAGCCCGACGGGCTTTTTGATACATCATGAATCCCTCCGCAGGAATATCCATCGCGGTCCTGGCCGCTGTGTTGGTTTGCGATTCGGCTGGCACGCGTGGCCAGCAGATGAAGCAGATCGCTGATCCTGGGTTTGATCCTAAGATGCCGTTGCGTTGACCCACACCCGCAGCCGGCTCGCGCGGCAGGCGTCCGCCGGGCCTGGCCGGGGGAAGTCGACGTTGCGGCCGGCCTGATCCAACTTGCCGAGCCGCACGCTGGTGGGGTCACCGGGATACCGTGCGCGGCGTTTCGTTTAGGATCAGCATCCAGCCCTTGCCTGGCGCAATGGGCAGCGGTTCGCCCGGACTGAACAGATCTTCGACCTGCAGGCCGCGGATTTCTGGGGCGTAGAACTTCGCCTTGGCGGGGTCAAGTTCCAGGGCCTTCCAGTCGATCTTCAGCGGGCAATCCACGGCCTGCTCGGCCCAGCTCGCGACGCAGACCAGGGCAGCTCCCTTTTTCCGGTAGACCGTGGCCAGCACGTCCTCGCGGCCGGTGGACACGGGACACGCAGGATCCCAGTAGCCGAGCATCTGGGAGTCGGCGATACCGAAGTCGTCCCACAGTTTCCAGAGGGGCGTTGGCGTTCCGCTCCACGGCAACCGGTTGGTCATTCCGTAGAGCATGCCGCGCCAGGGGTTGCCGCCGCCCTGCAGCATTTCGCTCATCAGACCGAAGGGGATGCCGGCGATCTCGACCATCCAGTGGTCGGGCGGCTCGTTGTAGTCGCGCCCCTCGCCGATCCACAGGCTGTCCAGGTACGGCAAGTGCTCCATGTAAAGGTTCAGGCAGTTGGCATATCCGGCTCGGGCGTTCAGATGGTTCCACGAGTGAAGGTCCAACAGAGCGCCGGGCCGCTCGCGGTCGAGCACGCGGCGGACGCGTTTCATGATCTCGCGGTCGTAGCCGATTTCGTCCAGGTAAAGCCCGTCGATCTCCAGGTTCCGCGCCAGGTAGCCGAGGCCTTCGATGTAGTAGTTGTGCCATCGCGACAGGCCGGTCTGGCTGATCGACGCGCACCACGTGCCGTCGGGGAAGCGGTGGTGCCAGGCCGGGGAGTAGTCCTTGGCAAGGTGCTCGTGGAGCCACGCGTAGCCGCCGCCGGGGCCGGGAGGGAAGATCTCGCTGCCGAGGCTCCGCAGCGCCCACAACTCGGCCACGTGGTTTGTCAATTCACGGATGGTGTAGTAGAGCTTCACCTTCAGCCCTAACCGGTGCGACTCGTGGATGTAGGGGCGAAGCTTGCCCTCTGTGAGGAACGGGTAGTTGATGAAAGGGTTGAGGTCGTTGCCGTGGTGGATATTGATGATGCGAGCGCCCTGGTCGGCCACAGCCTGGGGCGAGGGCACGCCGCTGTGGTAGTAGCGTTGGGTCCAGTGGGCTCGCGGATCGAGCGGCTTGACGGGCGTAATGAGCAAGCCGAAATCGAAGCGGAGTTCGTCCCCCGCCTTCATCGCCCTGGGGCCGCCGGAGGCGCGGAACACCACGCGGTCGCCGTGCTCGGTCAGCGTGCAGCCGCCCTTCCCCTCGTTGTGCCACGCTTCGGGCATGACGAGCGGGCGGTGGTGGTAGTGGATATTGACCAGGGGCCAGTGGTAATTTGGCCCCTTGAGCTTGCACTGGAGCCCGCCGTCCACATTTCCCAGCCACAGGCTGTCCTGATGGCGCGCCGGGTCCCACGTCCACCCGAAACTCGCGGGACGTGTACCGCCCTTGCGGCCCATGCCCATCATGTACTTGGCGAAGTGGCTTTTCAGCGGGATCTCCAGCCGGCAGTCGCGCACGTCGGTCGCCTGCTCGGCCTGGAGAGCGAGTTGAAAGTTTGTGTAACCGTCGAACTCCATCGTCGCCGTCGAGCGGAAGGTAAAGCCTCCGCCGGCGCTCGTGGATTCCCACGTGACGGCGGCCGCGCTGCGGGACGTGACTTTCCGCTGGCCCGACGTCCAGGCGACGGGACCTTGCTTCGTCTCGACCGTGAAGTCGATGGGGCCGGCCAGCAGCTCGTTCTCGCCGGCCGTGATGGACTGGGGCAGTCCCGCGGCGCTCGCGGTGAGGCTGCGACCCAGGCAGCGGATCGTGCTGCCGTCGACCACCAACGGCGTGTAGGGTGCCGTGACCGTGTCGTCCAGGCCAGCCGTCGAATCAAGCCAGCGGATTCGGCTCATTCGCCACAACTCGGAGTCCCCACGGTCTTCCAACAGGTCGTCCTCGATCGCCAGTGACACCGCCACCGTCTGGGGCCGCCCACCGCGAGAGGCGATCCTGACAGTGCCCTCGACCGTGCCGGGTCGTTGGTCCGCGGGCACGTCCACCCCGAACCACAACGCCTGGACCTTTCCTGCGGGCACCGACACCGTCTTGTGGAGTGCACGGCCCAGCCAGTCCCGGCCGCCCGTGTTGATGCAGCGGATGGGCAGGGCGCCCATATCCATCTCGACCTGGAGATCGGCCAGGGGCCCGCTGGACGCGAACACGCCGATCTGAAAGGCGTAGAACTCGTTCCGCTTCGCCGTCCCCGTGAAGACGTTGGACGGTCCCCGTTCGATCCACGAGACGGGCAGGTCGTCGGTCATGCGGATCGGCCGCGTGCGGTCCTCGGGGAACAGCAGGAAGGGTTTTTCCTTATCCTTACCGTGTTCGGCCAGGAGCGACTTTCGTTCGGCTTCGGTGGCGACCAATTCCATCGGATCGCGACGGTCGAATTCCGATCGGGACTGGAAGTCGATCAGTTCGGCCGTTGGCAGCGTCTGCCAGTTGGGCTTGTGGCGTTCGAGCCAGGCCGGATCGGCCGTGGGCTCGGGCTTGTTGTAGAGCGTGGTGGGAAAGGCGCCGCCTTGGACTGTGAAGGGCATGAAGTACACATGGTATTCGCCGGCCACGGAAGCCTGAAAGATGAGGGTTCCGGCCTCGCGTGAGATGGCGATGGGTGCGGCGTTCGTCACGCGTTTCTCCGTGGCGGCGTGGATGACAAAGACGGCTTTGTCGGCGGCATCGCGGTCCCGCCGCCGCCAGGGAAGATGGACCGAAACCGCGTCGGCGGGCTCGGCCACGCGCACGCGAGCCCGATGGTTTCCCCAGGCGGAGTTCCAGGACTCTTCAGGGACGGAATACGCCGGCCCGGCGGCCGCGGCGAGCGCGAGAATGCAATGCAAAGCTGCAGCAAGTGGAGTCGTCATCGGGCAGAACTCTGGAGAGAGGGTGTTAACGCTTCCATTCTAGTCCTTGTTCCGTCTTTGGACATTTGTGTTTCGTACTCTTGGGGAATTCGTGAGCCGGTCCCTAATTGGCCATAAACGGCGGCGCTGACAAAGGTGTGGCCAAAATCAATTCTCTATTTGGCCACATCGCTCTTTCTGTGCCTGTTATGGCCAGTTATAGTATGACTTGTCGGAACCAACGGTCGAGTCAATCGCCGCATCGGGTCCCGTTTGCGGCTGGCCGGTCCCATTTGGTGTCGCAGAAAGACGCCGCGGATGGAACGTAGACGATGGAATCGAGAATCATTGGCCGCGACGGCGAAAAGCAGATCCTCAAGCGACTTCTCGATTCGCGGGAACCTGAGTTCCTCGCCGTCTACGGACGCCGCCGAGTTGGCAAGACCTTCCTGATCAAGGAGTACTTTGAAGGAAAAGGGCTGCTCTTCGAACTCACCGGCGAAAAGGATGCCCCGCTTCGAGATCAGCTACAGAACTTCGCTTTTGCCCTCGGCAGGATTTTCCCCGATCAGCCAATCTCGGGAGTGCGGTCGTGGCGCGACGCATTCCAATTGCTGGCAAACACCGTAGATGCCCAATGTGGCAATTCTCGGGTCATCATCTTCCTCGACGAGTTGCCTTGGCTTGCATCGCCAAGGTCTCGATTGCTCCAGGCGCTCGATCACTTCTGGAACTCATGGGCCAGCCGCAAGAGGAATCTGCTCGTGGTGGTTTGCGGATCGGCCGCCTCCTGGATGATCGGGAAGATTCTGCACAGCAAGGGGGGGCTTTACAATCGTGTCACCGCCCACATCCGCTTGCTGCCGTTTACGCTTGCCGAAACGGAACGTTACCTGCAAAGTCGACAGGTACACTTGGGGCGCAAGGACATCTTAGAGCTCACCATGTGCCTCGGAGGGATCCCGCACTACCTCCGGCAGATCGAACGCGGCGCGTCGGTTGCGCAGAGCGTTGATCGACTCTGCTTTGCCAAGGATGGACTGCTGCGAGACGAGTTCAAACGTCTTTTCGCGTCGCTCTTCGCCAAATCGGAATTGCACGTCTCCATCATTCGGACACTCGCGACGAAACGGCGTGCGACCACGCGAAATGAGCTGCTTCAGGCGATTGGTGAGACATCCGGAGGCGGCATCAGCCGAGCGTTGAGCGAACTCACCGAATCGAACTTCGTCGTGCAAGAGCAATCGTTCGGAAAGTCTATCCGCGAGAGCCTTTATCGGTTGACCGATGAATACTCGCTCTTCTACTTGACATGGATCGAAAAACGCGAGCGTGACACGGAGGGCTTCTGGGCGTCGCAGCAAAACGGCCGTTCTTGGCAGGCGTGGGCGGGCTTCAGTTTCGAGAGCCTTTGTCTGAAGCACGTGCGCCAGATCAAGCATGCCTTGGCAATCGGAGGTGTCGCCACAGTCCAAAGCGGCTGGCACACAAGGGGTGATGGAGAGAGGGCTCAAATCGATCTCGTCTTGGACCGTGCCGACAACTGCATCAATCTCTGTGAAATGAAGTTCTCGGTCCACGAATTCACGATCTCCAAAGCGTATGCCGAGACACTTCGCAGGAAGCTCTATCTGTTCCAACAGAGTACGAAGACCCGAAAGAACATCTTCGTGACATTCGTCACGACCTTTGGCTGCAAGCACAATCCCTACTTCTCGGAGCTGGTCTCAAACGAACTCACAATGGATTGCCTGTTTGGCTAGTCCAGTCGGCGTAGGTGCCTTCGCAGGTGCTCTTCGACCTGAAGGTACCGCATCACCGCCGAATCGAGTTCCTTGGTTTCCGTCTTGGCCGCCGCACGGAGCTCGTCGAGAGCATCCTGGAACCGTTGATTCACGATGGCGTCGATTGCGACTCCAAGTTCCTCTTCGATGGCGGCAGTGATGTCGCGGACGTCTCGAAGCTGGTTGTACTTCGCACCTTCGCGCTGGTCTTTCACGACGGGAGACCAGAACATGAAGACCTGGTTGTAGTCGGCAAACGCCGAGCGGATGTAACTGATGTCTTTGCGGAACTTTGCGGTGAGGCGGGGCACGTTGTCCGGTCGACGGTTTTTCACGTACTGGAGGCCGGTGACGAGGTGCAGCGCAACCTCGCAGGCGTAGACGGTGTGCTCGCTCAGGTTGATGCCAATGACGTCGATCTCGCCCTGAACCTGCATCGTCTTGAGGTTGTACTGTACGAACTCGCAGCCCTTCACGTGCCGAAGCCACTCCCCACAGATTTCCTCACCAACGTTCATCGCTCCTCCCTCGAGGCAGCATGGCTACAGTCATCGTCGTGACCACCCGGCCGTCGCAACGTGAGGTCGAGATGCTCTGCCTCCCGGAATTCATTGACGGAGAGCTGCACCTTTTTCTGAGTCCCACGGGTCATGTGTACATCTGCGACCATCTGCTCAAACGGGTTCTGTATCGTGCGGATGTATGGCTTTGCCTGCACGAGATCCGAGCGAAGGTTCCCCACCAGATACAGGTAAAAACGCTCGCGAAGGGTGCTCGCCTTCGCCGTCTTCCATTCGTTCCAGGTCATCTCCTGAACTCGAGAAGCCACTCCCGACGACTTCAGCTCGATCATACGATCGACGCCATGCGGCAAACGGTTGTCGAGGGTCAGTATGTCGAACCCCGGCCAATCTGGCACGACGCCGAACTGGTGGAGCCAGTTGAGTGCATCGTTCAAACGGTTCGATTTGCTACGGGCATTTTCCACAAATTCGGGATTCGAGACATCAAAGAGCAGCGCATTGTCCTGCGAAGCCGAACCGAAGACATCGAATATCGTCGCGTCTGCCAACCCGCTCCGACGTAGCCTGCCTTTCTCGAAAGACAGCACCACCCACATGCCGAGCGCATTGAGCTTGTCCAGGTCAGTGTTCCCGCCGTAGGCCCCGTTACCTCCTCGTGCAGTTTGCGGCCTACGGGCTGTCGTGTCGGAATTGTCGTCACCATGGTTCCCGTCGGAGGCATCTCCTGCAATGACCAGCGGTACTCCTTCGATCAGCAGGTCGTCCAAATTGTACAGAGGCACGCGCGGTCGTTCATTCGCCCCGTCATTGCCTCCAGTTGCCGAGGGCGCCGCGGCGGGATCTTCCAGGACCCGTCCCTCGACGGTCGTCTTCGGTTCCTCCTCTTCGTGACCCTTCGTCTCAACTCCGTCGTCCGGCATAATCCCATCACCCGCGTCCTGGAACAGGGCCCGCTTTTCGTCGACATCCAATGGGGCACCAGCACGTCGCAATATTCTCTCGCGACGGGCCGTCGATTCTGCCTGGATGAGGGCGATGAACGATTCGAAGTAGCCTGCGCCAAGGACATCACACAGCCCACCGGCCAGTGTCTCAGCCTCATGCGGATCCGGAGACCACGGGTTCTCACCCCACACGACGAACGCCTGGACCTTGTCATCGCTGCCCAGATCGACAAATGCTTCACGACTGTCCTCACTAATCGCGATCACCTGACCATCCAGGCCACATGCGAGATCCAAGTTCGTAACCGGCTCGACTGCGTCAACAAACCCGCGCAGCTGTCGTGCGTCCTGTTTAGCGAGTCGCTCGTCTGCGCGATCGGCCCCAACTCGTGCGAGTAGAAAGGGTGCAAGCTTACGAAGACCAGCTCGAAATTCGAGCAGATGCTCACCGCCAAACGACGGGTCGCCGGGCTTGGGTGCCCAGGAAAGGGAATCTTCGAGCACCCGCACACCGAAGTAGCGAGAGAGGACGGCCCGGGCCGCCGAAGAAGCCTCGATGACGAATGTCCAGATGGGAACCTCGGTTGCCAGTCGGTCACGAGTGTCACGGCGATCGATATAAAAGACCTTCGGATCACATGCCTCGAGAAAGCGAAGTCCCTTGGCGCCATCCGACGCCAAGACCGGGGTCTCGGCAAGAGGTTGTTCACCGTCCACGGCAGCGGGTCTCGACAGCAGCTCCACCAAGTGTCGATATGCCGGACGGATGACCTCTCGGAGATCCAATCGAAGATCCTCGCCGGCATCGCATTTCGATTGGTAGAGTTGGCGTAGCCGTTCCAGCAGGACGCGTGCGTCAGCCACGGTGAATGTCGCAGGGCTGAGTTCCTCGCGAACACCCAGCGCTTGCGAAAACGCCCGGGGTTTGCCTTTCAACAACGAAGGATCCACCTCCAGCGCTGGGATCAGGTAACTTCCGGCCCTCGCGCGTCGGCCGAATCGTCGTTGGACCTCTGCAGTGGGCAACCAAGTTTCGTTGGCGTTTCGAGGGCCATGCCCCGTCGGGCAAAACGGGAGGTCTTGGAGTCTGAATAGCCACAGGTTCGGACCAGCTTCGGCCAGCTCCTCGTTCTTTGCACGCGGAGGTTTACTGCGTCTTGCCGGCTCCTGCCCTTGAAGTACCTGGGCCACGATAGCGTGAGAGAACCTCTCCAATTTCACCCAATGCCGTGCAAGGTGCTCGTACAGTGCTCTTGCGAAACGTGCCGAGGGCTCGGTGGATGCGATGTTCGCGAGTGCCACCAGGTGCTCGAGATCATGAAGTTCGTAGAAGTATGGCACTGTGTCTTGTGCTCGCTCGGCATCGTTCTCCGTGAGTCCCTTGAACAAGCTCTGTCGGTAGCGGCTCCAGAGATCATCGGGAATGTTCTGGAACGCCCATCCGTCGGGACGCTGCAAGAGCGGGGTTTTTAGCCAACCAGAAGCACGGTCTTCAACATCATGAAAGTGGACTGGACGAAGTGACGCATTTACTCCGAGCCACCGAAAGAACTGCAGCCAGCGCTCTCGACCATCGGCGTCGAGTGCGGCTTCTTCATCCTCGTCAATGCTCACCTCGTCTTCGCCGACATCCTCTGATTGGTCCTCGCCCTCGCCGGCATTCTTGAGATATTGGTACCGTTCCAGCAGTCCGCTGAATCGATCTGGATTCACCAGGAAGTGGATTTCAGGCAGACCATCTACTCCCAATTCACCTCCGACACTGAGTATCTGCTCGACCGATTTGGTGCCAATCCAATCGACCCCAAAATAGGCTTTGTAGGCGGGAACCCACGTCACATCAGCGTCGGTTTCACCGCGGCAAGGCACATCCAGACGACTGAGGTTGAACAACGCTCGATTCGCTTTGAGCCGTTCGTACGGCAGAGGAGCGTCAGCATTCGGTGTGCGCCCGGCGAGCTGGCAAATGGCCGCGAGACGATCGAGATCCTGAAGCGCCGTGCGTCCGCTTTGTTCTCCTGTGCCGCGATCTAGATCAAGCGACGGAAGGACGCTCGCTCGCATCACCTCAGGGAACTTGAACTCGCGGATATCGAACAGGGCCTTCCATGCCTCCATCTGAGCTCGGAGCTCGATATTGCGTTCCTTCGGAGTAAGGTCGCACCAGCAGATGTCCTGCATGAGAAAACAGAGCCCCGCAAGCGGGACCTCGCCTTGCAGGGATCGTGGTGGGTAGAAGCAGGACAGGTCGTGAGTGCATATTCGCTTTGCCACAATGCCGTCGCTGGCTACCGGGAATAGGGCTTCCCGCCGCGCTGCCGCAACTAGCTGGTTTCTGTCTTGCCAACCGAGACCACGCCAAAGTTGTTCGAGCACGTTCAAAACCGGATCGACGAAAACCTTCCCATTCGCATGAATGTCAAGTTCTGACCTCGAGGGCTCGGCTGACGCTAACAACGATGCAGCCTCGTCAGCGGTTATCATGCGGGCGCCATGATCCACCAAGACGCGGGCGACCGCCGAACCACAGATTTCAGGGCAGGGAAGTGGACGGCCCTCGGATGCAACGTCAGCCCACAATAGCTTGCGAAATGAGCGGCCGACGTCGTCGTCCGAGACGAGGGGCGGCACCGCGCATTCGCCTATCGAGAAGCGCGCATCATCCTCGCCAGGGAGAAACACAAGGTCGGCGAGGTGTCGAGTGACTTCCTCATAGAGCGCTTGTGCAGCGGCGGTCGCGCATGGAGAACCTACGTCCACCCGCCGATCGAGCATCCGCAGGCAGTTCACAACTGTTGCACCTTCATCGAGGAGCTTCGGTATCAAGCGATCTCGGAGAACCCGCGCGACCTGGCCGAACACGAACCGATTGTAGTTGGTCGCATCGTCTTCGACTCGGATTTCCTGTCGTGACAGGTTCGAGCCTAAGGCGCCGCTGACCAACAGATCGTAGGGGCAGGGTTCGCTCGTTGGAAGGAAGACGTGGAATCGTCGCCAACCGTCCTCGAGTGCAACTGGCTGCTGATCCCCCACGCGCGCAGCGACGGACACTTCGGTGAACTCAACCCCTTCCCAGGTGAACTCGTCGATTCCCCCCCTGTGGCCTGCAATCGGAATATCGGCATCGTGGGCGAGCAGAAAGGTCTCGGACGAGCCTTCGTCCGGCATGAGGGTAATACGGTAGTCACCCGACAGGGCGAAACCTGGAACATCCGCCCATTGGCCGCCGTTCGCGTGCTGTCGTCGAACCGACCATGCAAACGCGCAGGTTTCATCCGTTCGGTCGATGTGGACTTCAATACGCCCGATATGCTTGAGGAAAACGAGCGATGTGACAGGCAGGTTTCGCAACACCCCAGCGAGACGGTTGCGTTGCTCCAGAGTCATCTTCTCCCGTAAGGGAAACCGGAACGCCGTGTTCATCCCACGGCTGCTCAGTCGCTCCCACGCCGGCCCCGCCTCGTCGACGGGCCATGGAAAGCGAGTCGCGGGAGCCCGCAAGACTTGATCGAATTTCCCCTCGCCAACAAGTGGCTGCACACCACGCACTGCCTCCTCGGGGCTGAAGCGGAAGCAGATCGTTGTCGAGTAAATTTCCGGTGCGTCAGAGATTTCGAGAACCGACTTGAAGCCCATGCCCTTGTGCCCGATGGATGCTCGCCGCTTCAGACCATGGGTAGCCTTTTTGCTGGCGCTAATTCCGCAGAGGCCACGGACATCCGCCTCGTCGAGTGGACGGCCCGAATTGGTGACCCAGAGGTCCGTGTCTGTCAATTCGAAACGAATGCACGCCGAGGTTGCCCCATCGGCCATTGCGTCGTCCGCATTCTGCAGCAGTTCGTAGATTAGACGTCCGCGGTAGTCCTGAGCGATTTGACATTCCTGCCCGACATCTTCCCGAAGACGCTGGGGGCTCGCGCGATAGACATTCAGGTTCTCGCTTCGAATCTTGCCGAGCAGGTCGTTGGAGATGCGGCCCACTGAAGCCGCCGGCGCTTGCTTGTCGCCGTTCGTTTGCACGTCGCGAGCAGGTCCATCAGTAGCCATAGACCTCTCCCTTCATGACGCTCACCGCTTTCCTCGCCGTCGGTCATCAGTGGACTGCTCACAAGGCCGATCAGCGAGTTCCTGAAGTTGCCGTTGCGAAAGACGGGACGGCTTTCCGTGTTCGTTCTCCCATCGGCTGACCGTCGCGAAGGAACCCCCAAGCTCTCTTGCGAATTCTTCCTGCGTTAGCCGGAGTGCTTCGCGAAGTGACTGATGGGCATTTTAATCCCACAGGGGTCGCCTGGGGATACCGGTGGCGTAGATGTCGAGCACTTTGCGCCAAAAAAGAATCGCTCCGATGAACGAATATCGCGTATTTGGGCAAGTAGTCTTTCGAAGTATTGGCCGCCACCCGCCTGCTTCAGGCGGTCGTCTTCCATCGTGAAACCTCTGCCGAAGTAAGCCCGAAGACACTCGGTAACCCAGATGCGAAACTGGGTTCCGCAAGATCGGCAGTACCTGATGCTTCAGTATCTGGTCGGCTACGGCGAGGTCGCGCCGCCCAAGCTGCCTCAGGTGGGCGCCCCCTATGATTCCCGACGTACCATAGACCACCGGCCCGAAGTGAGCCCCTACCGGAACCTGATCGACCGTGGAGGAAACACCATGAGGAAATTGGAAAAATCGATCTGTCCCAAATCCAGGCTTTGCTCTGCCTGTAGACGCACTAATGGTTGCCGGGATCTTCCCTGATAACTTCAACAAAGTTGAAAATCGGAACCCGGTCAATATCGGGCATCTCGGCCTTCGGAACCAATTCGATCAAGAGGTCACCCTGTACTAGAACCGACCTAAACTCTTCGATGCTTGCTCGGTCGGGCATCTGCGCCGCCTGCATGACGTCACAGTCGCTTTCCACGACACGGTCCAGGAGCTTGACGTCGAACATGCGCTGAGTGGCTTCGTCGCCGGGACGCGTCTGGAAGCCTAAACGAACCGTATAGGTCGCCGGCTGCTGGTTAGCCTTTTCATCGATCAATGGCAGCTCGCAACGCATCAAGCCACGACATCCAGACGCGAAAAGCCGGCTCTTGTCTGTGCCGGCCATCTCGGCCACTCGGAAATCCGTGCAGTAGAAGCTCCCTCCCGGCGTGAGCTTCTCGTGGATGTCCAATCGGACGCCATAATTCGGATAGGCGTTGTACACGGAGTAGGTCTCGCGGATGCGCGGATATTGCGGATGAAGAATCGGATCGCCGGCATATCGAGGAGGCCGCATCACGGCATGCTGTTCACTACCGAGCAATCCTAGCTGCGGCCAACGATCTCTATGAGGAAGGCGGAAGCGCAGTGGGGAGTGGGTTAGACTGGTTTTCGACAGTACGTTTTCGTAAGTACTTTCTCCATGACGACTTATGTCGACCCCAATCGCTGTTGGCACCATGCGCGTCCCAGGGGCGACGCGGTGGATTGGCGTTCAACATCCCGACTCAGGATTCGGTGAC
>JADHUC010000369.1 GCA_016784735.1 Pirellulaceae bacterium
GTCGCACTGGGCGACGTGGTGGTCGAAAGCGATCTGGTCGGTGTGGCCAAACGGGAAATCAAGGCGAACGAACTCGGTGCGCTGTTGGTGGCCAGCGTGTTCGACATAGCGAAGGAAGGCGGCGTGGCCGTGACGTTCGCCATCGGCGACAAGGTGTACTGGGACGACGGCAATGACTTCGCGGTCGCGACCGATGGCGGCGGGGCCAACAAGTTGATGGGCAAGGCGGTCCTCGCGGCCGCGGATGCCGACTCGTCCGTGCGTGTTCGGTTCAGCCAGTAGGAGAAACACGTGACGGATATTCTCCAGCGAGGTTCCGACTGGCTCCAAGATCAGCGGCACAAACATGCGACGCGGACCGTGACCTACGAGCGCGGCGTCGACACTGTAGATCTGGCCGGCACGATCGGCCGCACGATCTTCGAGATCGACAACGGCCACGGATTGCTCGAGCGAATCGAGTCGCGCGACTACCTCGTGTTGGCGATTGACCTCGTGCTTGGCGGCTCGCTGGTCTTGCCCCAGCGAGGAGATCGGATTCGTGAAGCGCAAAACGGCACGACCTATGTGTACGAGGTCATGTCGCCGGGCAAGGAACCGCACTGGCGCTGGTCCGACCCATACCGCAAGACCCTGCGGATTCACACCAAACAAATCGACGTGGAATCTCCCTGATGGCCGTAATTACCGACATCGCCGACGCCGTCGTGACGGAGCTGAACGCAGCGACGTTCAGCCAACCTGTCTCGGCCGAGAGAACCTACCTGCCGGTGTTCGAGTTGCCGGAGATGAAGGACCTGCACGTCACGGTCGTTCCGCGCGACGTGGCGATTGCTCCCAGCGCCCGCTCCCACAATCAGCACGACTACACGATCGACGTGGCCGTGCAAAAGAAGTTGGCCGACGCGGACAACGCCGAGATCGACCCGCTGGTGTCACTGGTCGATGAGATCGCCGACCACTTTCGATTCAAACGACTACCGACCTTCGCCGAGGCGATGTGGTTAAAGACGGAGCAAAAGCCCGTCTACGCCCAAGAGCATTTGGACCAGTTTCGCCAATTCACCAGCGTGTTGACGCTGACGTTTCGTGTATTGAGGTAACCATGATTGGCGTAACGATCGACCAAGCAAAAGGCATGTTCTTCGACCGCAAGGCGGTGACCAACGCCGTCGACCGAACCGAGCGACGCGTGCTGTCTCGCTCTAGCGTCGTTCGTCCGTTCCGCCGATCGTCTCCTCAGACAACCGTCGTATCGGAGCGTCACCAATGGTTTCCGTCCGTCGAGAACTTACAACTTGTCCCCTTAACCACTTTACCCCTTACCCCTTACCCCTTACCCGCCGCAGGCGGGTCGAAATTTGAAAATCGCATTCGGCCATTCCTGCAGTCTTCAATTCGGCCTGCCGTTTGCAATAAAACGGAGGTCACGATGAAGAAACAGGAAGAACTGGTCATCATCACGAAAACGTACGACCTGATTCTGTGGTCCTGCAACCACACCAGTCGTTTCCCCCGACAACATCGTTTCGTTCTGGGAGAACGGCTGGAGCGGTCACTCTAGGACCTGCTGGAGACCTTGATTCAGGCCAAATACAGCCGCGAGCGAATGCCGTTGCTGAACGAAGCGAATCTGAAGCTGGAAATCCTACGGTTTCAAATCCGGCTGGCGAAAGACCTGCACTGCCTGCAAGTCAAAAGTTACGGTTTCGCGGCACAGCGAATTGATGAGATCGGAAAACTCGTCGGCGGCTGGCTCAAAACGAAAAGGTCGGTCTGATGAAACGCTACGGAAACCTCTGGCCGACACTGACCTCTTTCGAACATCTGCTGAAATCGTCGGAGAAAGCGAAACGGGGCAAACGCTTTCGCCCTGCCGTGGCCCGGTATGAGTTCAACCTGGAACGAGAACTGTTCGCTCTCCAGGACGCACTGCAACGAAGGGTTTACCGCCCCGGCGACTATCGGTCGTTTTACATCTACGAACCGAAGAAACGACTCATTAGTGCGGCTCCGTACCGTGACCGCATCGTGCATCACGCACTGACCGGAATGCTGGAGCCGGTTTTTGAACCAACGTTCATTTCTGACTCGTATGCGTGTCGCAAGGGAAAAGGCACGCATGCCGCTGTAGATCGCTGCCAACAATTTGCACGTCGCTTCCGGTATGTATACAAGGCCGACATCCGCAAGTTCTTCCCGTCGATGGATCACGACATTCTCAAGCAACAAATCGCCCGCAAGATCAAAGACGCTGATGTACTGTGGCTGGTGGGACGCATTATTGACGGCAGCAATCCACAGGAAGACGTCCGGCATTACTTTCCCGGCGATGACCTGTTCACACACAGCGAACGACGCCGTGGCATCCCCATCGGCAACCAGACCAGCCAGTTCTATGCCAATGTCTATCTCGATCCACTCGATCACTTCGTCAAGGAACGGCTGCGGTTCAAAGGCTATGTACGCTACGTTGACGATTTCCTGTTGTTCTCTGACGACAAGCGACAACTGGCGGAAGCCCGTTGTCAGATTGCTGATTTCCTGCACAAACTAAGACTGCAACTGCACTGTAGGAAGAACACGATCTTTCCTGTGCAGGAGGGGATTCGATTTCTCGGCTACCGAGTGTTCCCCACCCATCGGCTGTTGGTGAAGGAAAACGTCTGGCGATTTCTCCGTCGTGTTCGTTGCATGCAGAAAGGCTACAGTGAGGGTAACACAACATTGCTCGAAATTAGGCAGCGGTTGATGAGTTGGTCGGGCCATGCTCGGCAAGCCGACACGCATCGCCTGCGGACGTATTTGTTTGATATAATCAAATTCCAGAGGGTGACGGCTGAGTAGCCGTTTGTTGCGTGGCGGCTCGTTCAACAATCAAACGTCGAACGTCCGTTCCGCCAATCGTAACAACAATCAACCGACGAATCGGAACAACAACAATGGTTTCCGTCCGTCGAGCACTTTGCGGCAGGCAATTGGCCTGCTATGCCGGAATTTGCAGACCGTTATCGACGTGCTGTGAAGCGTGCGAGTGTAAAGTTCAGGTCGTCGTCCCGTGTCGGATTGGCTTTGTTCCGTTCGGCCAAATCAACAACCGGCCCGGCAGGTCTGGTAGGTCGTCAGATTCGAACGCCCTGCCGGGCCACCCTGTCTGGGTGCCGTCACGGAATGTTGTGAAACCGGGGAGCACAACCAGGTGGTGACACAGACCGCCAAATGGAACGCGAATGGACACGATCGTGTGGTGTGGATCGTGTGGTGTGTGTCACCCACATTCTGACATGCACAACTCAAGACAGTCGCCTTTTCGGTTGATCAGTCGTCGACTTCGGCCGGGTTAGCGACGAATGAGAGGAACGACTGGTTGTCGCCAATGCCTGCCATAATGTGCTCCAGTGCTACTTCATCATCGCCAGAGACTCTGTCGCGAAAAAGACCACTCGCGCGATCGTAGACCATGTCAATTCGCTTACTTCGCAGCAGCCCGGTCACCGATAGCGAGCAATTCCCGAGCTGAGCTTGCTCGATTAGGAGGGCCACATCGGATTGGATAGACTCCTCATTCAGATTGGCGGCGTGAACTGTACGCGTGAATCCGACGATTGGCGGTGTCTCCGTGGGAAAGGAAAGCAGGAAGCTCTCAAGCGCTGCCTTGTCCTGCTCGGTGATTCCTTGGAAGCGATGCGAATCCGCGAAAAACTCCCGCAGTGCTGCTTTAGAACCATCCGCGCCGAAGCCGAACCCGCCAATGCGAGTGCCATCGCCAGCAAACGAAATTCGTTCATTGAGGCCTCGCAACTGAGCGACTTTCGTTGGCTGCTCGATCAACCCGGTAAACCCGGTCGTACCGGCACCGTTCGATCGCATGTGGCAATCAGCACAGCGAAACTTGTTGCTTCCCTCGCGGCCGACGTCCAGACGTTTCATGAAAATGCGTTCTCCATCGCGGGCACTCATCCCCGTGGGGTGAGCTGACAGAGAATCACCTCGATTCCGCCTTGGGTTCGGACCAAAATGGATACTCTGCAAGTAGCCCACAAAGACAGCCAAGTCATTATCCGCAAGCTGCTCGCCTCCCATCAGGTGCTCGAACGTTCCGTTAAAGGATGCGAGCCCGGGCCGATCCGCCCGCCAGTGAAAGAGTTTTTCACCGGCAAGCCCTCGCAACGTCTGTGTGAGCAATGGGCCCTTCATCGGATGCACTGCTTGAGCGGTCCCGTTGTTGAACATCGCTCCGCCAGGATCACCGAGATCCCACGCCAAGCCATCCCGATCGCCATCGACGTGGCACGATGCACAGGAAACCGTTCCGTTGCCAGACAGCTTGGCATCGAATAGATACCCGCGACCAGCGCGAATGAAATCCGGCGTTGGATCACTCATCACCAGCTCATTGACGACGCGCTGCGACTTGGTATCCACCACCGAGACGCTATTGGAAAGTCGATTGAGCACATACAGCGTGGTTCCGTCGCGATGCATCGCCAAGGATCGAGGCCCTCGTTTGTGCCGGGGGTCTGTGTCGCCAGCGGGTGCATCATGAAGCTCGATTCTTGTGAGAACATTACCTGCATCGTCCAAGACTCCAATGCGGTCAGTACCGAACGACGCAACGAAGGCTTTGTCGCCAGTGGAATTGAAGACGATGTCGGTCGGTTGCGCAATCGCTGTCTCCAGCCCAACAGTGCTGGCAAGTTGCTCGTAGTCGATGTGCGGGTTCAAGTCGGTGATCGAGACTGGAGAATCTGAAGTACCGACGACATCAAGTCGGCTGATGCGATTGTCGACCACATGCCCTTTCAATTGGGGCTCAAAACGAACGAGGTTTCTGGCATCGGTGTTTACGACCCACACTTCCCCCGATTTCGAATGCTGGGCCAGATTAAAAAGCGTGGTACCAACTCCCGCAAAGCTACTGCGGATGTTGAGCGTTTCCACATCGATCTCGAAAACGTCTTCATCTTTCAGTTCAAAGCCGAGTTGACTCTTCCAGCGAGGGTCGGTGGCTGACACGATGATTCCCTGCCGCGGCGGATCGGGAAGCTTGGCGTTCGTGGGCGTCGGCGGCGCGGGTGCGGCGTTGTGAGGAACGACCGTTGTGCCGTTGCCCGACAAATAGCTCGCAACCCAAACCGTCATCTCGTCGGAGCTAGCCAATAAAGTGCGCGGCGAGTGCGTGGGAATCGATATTCGCTTCTTGATCTTCCGCGTGGCGACATCGATCACGTAAACGCATTGCTCATTCATCGATGACACGAAGGCTAGACGGCCTTGGTCGGCGAAGACGACATCACCTGGTCGGTCTCCAACCTGAACCGTTTCGACGACGACCCCACGCCGGAGATCGATCACACTGACGGAATCGGACAGGTGATTCACCACCCACACCTCGTTCTCCGACGGCTGGGCAACCGATACCGGCTCGAGCCCTACTGGGATCTCAGTTGCAGCCTTGGGAGACGTCGGCTCGTCAATCGATAGCACGACTAGGGAATTCGCCGGGGTGTTGACGACAAACAGTCGGTTTCCCTCACTGGATGTCGCCAGACCATGCGACTGCGGGCTCTCGAAGTTCACGAACGCTTGTTCTTGTGCCGCGCAGTCGTTGCCGTTTGCAAGCACAAGTAGCGTAAAGAGCAGATGATCGATCACAAGTCTCACGGCGAACATACCTCGTTTAACCTTTGCGACAGTTTTTTTCGACGGCGACACAGGGCTTAAACGGGTAGCCTCATTCGTCTGCAGACTTAAAGTCCCATTTCAAATAGGGCATACCTTTCGGCGACGATGTCCATACCGACTGCCCGCCGGCCGTGTAGGACACCACGGCTTCGACTCGGGGTGCTCGATACAGCCCGTCGGGCTTCTCCGCGATTCGCCAGCCACCCGCTTCCGGCATGGAATCCAAGTAGTACTCGAATCCAAATGGCAGATCGCCTTCCCATGGACGCCCGTCTTCGGTCTTGCCGGCGGAAAAGACAAACTCCACGTAGATGGCGTCCGTGCCGTTGTATTCGAATGGGTTATCGAAACGAAAATTGAGTGCGTTCTGCGGGCCGCCCCATTCAGCCGGTTCCGTTGCGGGGAAACCCTTCAGCGTCGGGAAGCTCCATGGCTTAGAGAAAACAACAACCGGTTCATCGACAAGGTCAAATTCTTCGGATGCGTTGTACTTGATCGATGACCAGTTGCCGTGTGCGATTCGAATCGTGACGTGCTCCCAGCTGCGGCCGATCGAGTCGTGGTCGCGATGGTCGAGTCGAAAAGAGAGCCCTTCAATCAGACGGGGTTCGCCTCGGTGGCTATGGTCCATGAAGCGATGCGTCGCGTCGGCGGCCCACCCGAAGAAACCAGTGGCTACCGGACCCTCTTCGTCGCCGGCGGTGGATGTGGTTGGCAGGGAAGCACTGAGTTTTTGCATCTGCTCGAGACTGAGGCCGGGCATCTTGTAGTCCGATCCTTTCACGCCTGGCGTCTTCGGTCCTTGAGTCTTGGACGAGTCGCCCGAGACGACGGACATGTAAAGACCTTTGGCTTCCGCCTCAGTCAGTTTTCCTTCAGCCACAAGCGCCTTTAGCTTTCCGGCGAAGACCGAGAGATCCGGCGTTCTTGACTTGTCGCCGGTTTCGCCCAGCCGCGCGGCGACTGCCTCGTATTTCTGGACAGCTTGCTCCTTGGTCAACTTTCCAGCCTCAACCGCTTCTGCCAGTTCCGCCTTTAAAGCCGCAAGGTCTTGTGGCTTCCCATCCTGAGCGTAGGCACTGGTAACGGACAGTGCCGTTCCCACAATGAGGACGAGGACAAGTGTGGATTTCTGTTTCATGACGTTTCCTTTATTTATCGAGGATTTCAACACGGATAATCTCAAACTTGGAGGTGTTCGATTCCGTGACACACCACCAATCGTGTATCACCGAACCAGTTGGTGTATTGCTCGACTTTGGCAAGAGGTCGCTGGCATGGACGACCCATTCGAATTTGCCTTCAGGAGATCGATTCAATTCCTGTGAGGTGATCGTGCAGCTGAACTTGTCATGGAATCCGCCCTCCGCCTTATAGGTACTGACTCCCATTTCCATCTTGGCGGGTGCAAAAATTCGCCCGGTGATACGGAGCTTGGATTGATCCATGAGTTGGACGCGGTTCCCGTCCTCATCTCGGACATCTAGCCAGACCAGGCAACCGATTTTCGATGGCTTTCCCCAAACGGAACCTTGGCTATCCAGGCGGACCGCCTGCTGGTACTCAGCAAGCGCTTCGGCCTCCGTGGTTTCACCCGCCGCAACGGCTTGCTTGAGTTTGATTCCCAGTTCGAAGAGCGCTGGCTTCCAGTAGCCATGCATCACCTCAGAGTCGCTTTCCAAGCGACTTTGCCACGTCGCAACTTGCGGCCTAAGGGGCTGAATAGAGAAACCCTCGGCCGGGTCAAGTGAGGCAACTACTCGATGCTCGGCAGATACGTCTAGTGCTTTGCCGTCACTGGATCGCAGAAAACGAACGCGACCTTCATTGACGGCTAGCTCAGTGTCGGTGGTTCGGGCTGATACATTGAATTGCGTTCCTAGAACTTCAATCTCAGCCGCCGGGGTTTGGACAATCATCGGCGAACCAACCGGTTGCGGTTCCACGTCGGCAGACATGCTTCCGTGACGGAGTTGCAGCCGTTTTCGATCGCGATCGGAAAGTACAACCTCTGCTTCGCCGGACAATGTAACGATTGAGCCATCATGGAAGCGAAATGACGCCCAAGCATCAGCCGTGAGAACTTCCAACGTGCCTCCGGAAAGTGATTCGCCTATTTCAAGATCGTTTTCAACGACACCGTCTTGTCCTGTCCAGCGGACTGGGCCGTGACGCTCGACAAATGTCCCAATGGACGCGCTGCCTGCATTCAGCCAAATGAAGCCTGCAAAGATGAGGAGTGCGGCTACCACAACGGCCAACGAAGTCCACGTTGCCCACACGAATCGGGGAGTAATCGACCTTGTTGCGGGCGGCAGCACGAGATTCTTGTCGTGCAATTCTGGATGGCCACCGAGTGCCCTTTCTTCCATCGCGTCGATCAAGTTCATCTCATGCAGGAATCGCCCGCGAGCACCTTGATCGCCCTGGAGCAACTCTTCTAAACGCTGGAGCTCCGCCCGACTGATCGTCCCGTCGCCGTAAGCCCTGGCGAGTGCTTTAAGTTCGTCATTCATTCAAGTGCCTTCCTCAGCGAGTTTCTGCCTGACGCACTCGCCCAGCAGGTCACGGAGTGCGTTGACTCGGCTGTAGAGCCGCCGCGTTTTTTGCCCCAGTTGCCGGGCTATCTCCGCAACGGAATCTCCCCGCGTGTGGACGCTCAGAAGAAGCCGCTGGTCCGCCGGCGACATGCGGTTTAGGCAATCCTCCAGTGCTTGGCGTTCTTGTTCCGCAATAAGAGCCCGATCTTCTGCTTCTGCCGATAGGAGTTGAATCGTCTCGTCGCTGAGTACCAAACGATCGCGGGCGCATTTTCGTCGGTACTTGAGGACCTCGAATCTGGCGATCACACACGCCCATCGAAAGAACGCGTCTTGTGAATCGTCAGTCTGAAAATCCGAGAACTTATGCCAGCAGGCCAATCCCACTTCCTGCATCACCTCGTCGGCGTCTTGCGACGATGGCAGCATGGACCGTATCACGCCGCGAACTGCACGCTCGTGTCGGGCAAATAGAGCCACGAACTGATCGTAGCGGTCGGTGATTGGTGGCTCAGTCATCTTGTCTGCGAAACTCCTTGCCCAGTTACTCCCGGTCATTGCGGGTTTACCAAGAATTTTCGGAGATTTTCGCGAGTATCGCGACTACGGTTCTGCTGCGAGCGCAAGAGGCTCAACAGCGAGCCGGGGCCAGGAGTCCGCGCGCGGTCGAACGATGTTGTGACCGCTCACCGAAGCCAACCCCGGTAGGTTGCGACCGAAAGGGCGAAGCCAACACCTGTTAACCCAGGCGGTGCGAGACGGAGAGACGGCCGAGAGTTTGGGCCAGAAATGGGTCCTGGAAGGGCCGAGCGTGTGAATCGATCGGGTCGCGCGCGACCACGGGCGAGATAGAAATCACCGGCAGTAAGCATCGCAAACCCTTGCGAATCCTGGGGATAACTCGCCTTGTCTCTCCTTCAGCGCAAAATAAAACCCCGGGGTCGCGAAATTTCGCTACTCCGGGGTTCAAGTTGTGTGACTCAGACTCGTTTCGAGCGCATTCTGAGAGTTTTTAGAGAGTCCTCGCTCATAACCCGGTGGGGTCAAAATATTGAAACGAACACTTTGCCGGATGAATCCCAAGAAAGATCCTTGGTGCGAAATGAAATGTAAACCTGCGTGGGCAAGCGTGAAAGCAATCGGAGCTTGCCTGCGTTCCGGTTAGAACGATCGCAGAACGATTACCGCCGAAGACAGCACATCAGTTCGGCTGAGATGTATGCCTATCAAACGTTTGGAAGTCGCCTTTTTGCAGCGTTTAGTGCTCGGCTGAGTTTTTTGACCCCACGCGATCAATTCAGGTTTAATTAAGCGGTAAATCGCTTCTTCGTTTGCGTGAAGTTCCGAGGACCGATCTAAATCGATCACGATAGCAGGTGCTTTGGGAAGGAGAATTCCCGCATTCTTCGTTACCTCGCCTTCCCGTTGAGCCTCGCCCACATTTCCCGCTGCCGCTCCCAATCCATTTCTGCTGCGATTGGTCTCACCATTTTTTCATGAGTTCCCGGCTTCCCGGTTTTCACAAGGGGTAAATGAAGCAACTCCTCCTGGATTTCCGGAGCAAGCAGTGTCAGGTTGAGTATCTGCGTCACTCGGGGTTGGCTCACATTGCCGAGCCTGGCAAGCTCCGCCAGATCCCGAACCTCTCCGGTACGCAATAATTTATCCATACGGATTGCTAACGCCATGAGCTTCGAGGCACTTGGCCAGAAAATGCGTCGGCCTGCTTCTCTATCGTATCCGCGCTACTTCGCTTGCGGGGAGGTAGTGTAAGCTTCAGTTTCAACTTGCTCATACTGCAACACCCTGCTGGTCAATAAGTATGCCAGAGACCGCGGGATTGAGTGTCACAGAGATACCGTCATCGGCGGCATCGAAGTCGATTCCTTCCACAACCAGGGAGACCAATCGGCATCGTTCATGGGTGCTCATTGATTCCCACATGCTGTCGAAATCTTGAACGACTTTGGAGATGGAAGGGTCTCCACTATTGAGATAGTGTGCTTTTCTGATTTCATCGTGGATCGAAACGCTATCTTGTTCTCCCTGTGTAATGCGTTTTTTAAGTGCATCGATTCGGGACATCGCGACATCGCTTCGTGAATCCGACTTTTTCAGACGACCCAATTCCGCATGATCCCGCTTCATCTGTTTCCTGACTTGCCTACTCTGGGTCTCCAAGTCCTTGATCTCTTGGGCAAGATTGATCGTTGCCTGCGTGTCTACATCTGCTTGTATTCTCGCGTCTCCTGCTACACTTCGAATCTGATCGACTATTAATGACTCGATCTGCTTGGCCGGTATGGAACGGCTGGGGCATGACTTCTGTCCGTTCTTGATCGCCTTGCAGCATTTATAGTAGCCATAACCCTTGGTACCACGGCACGAGAACGTGTGGGTCATTTTGCATCCACATGCTTTGCAGTGCAGGAGCCCCTTGAGAATGCTTGAACGCGCCACCAGCAGCCGGTACACGACGAACTCAGCTCTTGAGGGTCAACTTGTTCATTTCTTCTTCGCTCGATAGCTGAGCCAAGTGACACCACCGACAACCCCAGCAAGCACGGCGAGACCTGTTAGGCTTCCACGTTCTTCTACCGCGCCGTACTCTCGCAAAATCTCCGCGGACCCCTTTCGCCCTAGCCGGACCTGATACTTATCAACGTCAATGCCAAGGGCTCTTGCTTTGTAAGCCGTCGTCTCCCAATGTATTTCCATTACGGCTAGTGGGCCGTTCCCTTCGTCGTTGATCACGTCAATCCTTGCCCCATGTTCCAACAACGTTTTGACGACTTTGGTGCGACCAAGAAACGCGGCCGCAATAAGGGGTGTCGCCCCATCACCATTACGGCCGTTAACGTCCGCTCCGGCTTCTACGAGGGGCGCAACCGCGTCCTTGTGCCCAGACATCGCAGCCCAACACAGTGGAGTAATTCCGTTTGCGTCCTGAGCGTTAATCTTCCCGCCGCTTGCCAATGCATTGTGAATTTCCTCAAGAGATCCGCGTTTGGCTGCAGTCCAGAGATCCGGTAGTCGAGTTGACGTTCGATCCGCTTCTTGCCCGCCACTTGGTAACGCGGCCCATGCCATCAGAATCAGGAGCAGGAAAGGCCGGTTCAAGATTCCAAGTTGGTAGTTCTTGGTTTTCACGGTTGTCACTGAGCCTCAACCCCTTTCTCACGACCGGGTATCACTGGATCCACTCGAATCACTCGCACGAGCATTGTCGCCCAATCGCCTCCTCGTGCAGAGACAGTGTCTTTGTTCAAATCAACGGCATAAAACATCTCTCCATCCGTGAATTCGAGGATTCCATTTTTCGCAGGTTTCGAGTTTGCAAGGGTCAACTTGCCTTGACTCCACCCAGCACCGGGAAGGCCGTTTGGGTAACTCACCAACCAATATTGTTCGTCTAAAAGAAATACCTGAACGCCGCATTTCCCTTGCGACGCGCCCGCGCCAAACGGACCTGCGTATTCGCGGTAAAGGTTGGCGTTTGCATCCACATTAATTGGCGGCTGGGCAGGCTGAGACGCTCCCTGGTCGGCGTCGTCACACCCCGCGAACAGCAACACTACAAAGGCAATTTTCGCAGGGAAAGAGTATCGATTTAATGTCATCATCAGGGCTCCGTTCGTAGGCAGATAAATCTCGTCGCAGGTGAAGTGTCTGTTCTCGATGGGTTTGCGCCACGCCGTCTTGCTCTTGCTGCAGGTGTTCTTGCAGTAATTTCACAAGTGACAATCGCGCGAGTCGGATTCGCTCTGGATCGAGCTTCTGTTTCATGTCATCGCCAAGTTGTTCGTACCTTGCGGCGAGTCGCGGGCTCCATTCGTCGGAAACGAGGTCAAGAGGAGTGTGTCCCATCGCGTTTGTTTCATCAGCGTTCGCGCCACGAGCAAGCAGTAATTTGGCGACTGGCTCGTGCCCGAGGAAAGCAGCCATATGCAAGACGGTGTTGCCGTGGGCGTCGACTTTCGTGACGTTCGCCTCTTTGTCTAGCAAGAGTTCAACCGTGTCCGCGTGTCCGTAGAGTGCTGCGACGTGCAGCGGCGTAAGTTGCTTTCGCCCGAGCCGAGAATCGACCTCGATACCGGCTTTCAATAGCCGTTCGATCTGAGCGTTGTCACCATCTTTCGCAGCACTCCAAATTCCGCCATCAGGAAACTCAATCGCGTCGAAAGCAGCCAACGTGCCGCCTAAACTCGGGAGTGGACCGGATTGGGAATCACCGCTGGACGGAAGCGAGGAACGTACGCTTAGGACAACCATTGCCATGAGTGCGACTGCAACTGCGCCCAACGCGATGCTCGTGATAGCTGGCTGGGAACGTTTTTTGACGGGTTCCGCCAACGGAATCACATCC
>JADHUC010000370.1 GCA_016784735.1 Pirellulaceae bacterium
CGCGGCGACTATCGTGGCATGGGTTGCTCGTCCTGCCACATACCGTACAGCAACGAAGGACTCTACGAGGGCGACGATAAGACGATTCCCCGGGACGAGCGCGGCCACAGCCTGGTGCATTCGATCCAGGCAACGCGTGAAGCCAAGGTAGTCGTACACGGCAAGCAATACAGCGGGATTCCCGTCGAAACGTGTACCACCTGTCACGATCGTGGTAAGCGGATTGGAGTTTCGTTTCAGGGGCTAATGGAGACGCCCTACAAGTCGCCTTACAACAAAGACGGCGGCCACCAACCGGGCTTGCACACCAAACACTACATCGCCATGCACCAGGACATCCACTACCAGAAAGGCATGATGTGTTTGGATTGCCACACGTCGATCGACGTGCACAGCGATAACTTCATCGCCGCGGCAAATCTGGGAGCCGTGCAGATTGAATGTACGGATTGCCACGGGACGCCGACCGCCTATCCCTGGGAATTACCGCTGGGTTACGGCGACGAGTTCGACGATGCGCTGGTGGGCGCACAACCGCGTGGCGTTACCGTGGAACTGCCAGATCGCATCAAAGAAGGAACGGTCTTTCCCGTCAAAGACGGCTACTTGCTGACCGCTCGCGGCAACCCGTACGGCAATGTCGTGCGCATCGGGAACAAGCTGACGGTCCACACGGCCGGAGGAAAAGACATCGAACTAAAGCCGCTGAAGCTGCTGGAAGCAGAGCGAGCCCTCAGCACAGCAGGCCAGGTTGCCATGGCCGAAGTGGACCTGCATATCGGCAAAATGGAATGCTACGCGTGCCACGCGTCGTGGGCGCCGCAGTGCTATGGGTGTCACGTGAAGATCGACTATTCCAGCGGCAAGACGTGTTTTGACTGGCTAGGCGCCGGCCATCGCCACAACCAGCGGCCCGAGTGCCGGGCAGATCGCGGCGAGCAAGGCTATGACACGATCATACCCGGTGAGATAGAGGAACAGCGATCGTATCTCCGTTGGGAGAATCCCATCTTAGGCGTCAACGGCGAACGGCGAGTTACGCCCATCGCCCCCGGCTGCCAACCGTCGATCACCGTGGTTGGCGCGGATGGCAAGCCGATCTTGTTGAATCGGATCTTCCCAACGCCGGACGACGCTGAAGGTCAATTAGCGATCGACTTGAGCCCTACTCAGCCGCACACGATGACGAAAAACGCACGCACGTGCGAATCGTGTCACCTATCGGCAAAGGCTCTAGGCTACGGCGTCGGCAACGGCAAGCAGACACGCGGCTGGGACGAGCCGCTGGTGGTGGAACTGGAGACGGCCGACGGGCACATCCTGCCTGAGCAGTACCAGGTTCAGGCCGAAGCCGTCGCGGGCTTGACAGCCGACTGGTCGCGAGTGTTTGACCCGGACGGAAAGCAACTGCAGACGGTAGGCCATCATTTTCGGCATTCCCGTCCATTGGACGAAAAGGAACGCCAACACATTAGCCGTGATGGCGTCTGTCTCAGTTGCCACAAGGAGATCCCGGATCAATCGTTGGCCGTCAACATCCTACATCACGTAGCCGAATACTCCGGTCAGCTACCCGAAGAGCCTGACCAGCACAACGCACTGATCAATAAGATCCTGCTGCTGGCCGGGTGGGTGCAGGTCGTGGGGATGGTTGGCCTGCCGTTAGCCGTTGTCGCCACAGGAATCTGGTTCTGGCGTCGGAGAAGGCGCCGGCGCGCAGGCTGACTGCAATCATTCACGCGGGAGTTCACGTAGTTCGACTTTCACATCCGCCGTCACGTCGACCATCGCGTACTGCCCGCGATACGCCGCACCACAATTCACCATACGCGTGCGGCCGAAATCTTCGATTCCGCGCGATTCGTGGATGTGCCCGCAGACCACGAGCGTTGGGCGCGTCAACTCGATGAACTCGCGCACCGACGAACTGCCTACATGTTCCCCGGACCGAGTGACGTCCAGACGGGTGTCGCGGGGCGGCGGGTGAGTGAGCAGGATTTCGCGGCACGGCTGAGCAAGCTGTTGCCGCCCCGTCTCAAGCGCCACGGTGATTTGCTTCTCCGTCAGCTCATACATATGCCCGTTCCAGGGCGGCATAGCTGATACCCCGTAAAAGCCGAAGTCGCCAACCATGACGCCTCGGCCGTAGAGCGACACGTCTAACTCGATCAATCGTTCGTCGATCGCCGTCGAGTCGCAATTGCCGGCCACGGCCATCACGGTTGGGCACGACTTCTGCGCTCGCTTAACCAGGACCTCGACGGCACTGGGCGTGCCGAAATTGGTGATGTCGCCACCAAGCAACACCACGTCGACTGCGCCGGCGTGGGCAAGGATCCCATCCAACGCGGCAACGTCCCCGTGCAAGTCCGTGATACAGACGAGTTTCATGTAAACGCTCGAAGACGGGCGAGGCCGCGAAAGCGATGAGTATCCTAGACCAGGAAGACCGATTTATTACACGATCGCTCCTGCGGACCAAAGTAACGCGTCCCACGCGTCAGGCACTAAAGTTCGGCCCATCCCAAGTACGCCCAGTAGCGATAGAGCCAGGGATGCGACCAAGGATTAAGTAACGCATACGCTGCTGACACGACGCTGACCAGCAGCAGCGCCCCGGCCAGATACCGCAGTACGCGGCGGCTGGCGAATCGGTCGACCGCGGGTACCATGGCGACGAGCCACAGTGGCGTGAACCAGAACATCCAGCGAAAACCGCATGAGACACCACCGTAGTTGCGGTCCTTCAGCGGTCGCGCCAGATAGAAGGCGAGACATACGAGAGTGAGCGTCAGGACAAAGACCGCAAAGCCGCGCATTCGCTCGTCTTTCCGATTCATCCACAGGCAGATTCCCACGGCGCTTAACAGCCAGATAGGCGTCAGCGAAAACACGCCATGATGGCCCAACAACACGTGAAACGCGTAGGCGGCCCGCGACTGCTCCCCCAAGTCAACTCCGGTCTTCTTGCCTGTTACCCAGTAGCTGCGGTCGTATTCGTACCAGTTGTCCCAAGCGTGAACGCGTACTCCACCCGTTTCCGGCACGACTGCCAGGCGATCGTGACCCTCCCGGTCCCACAAGAACCAGCCATCCTCGGTTGCCCGCAGGCCGGCGACCGCCTGCCTCGACAATTTGACGCCAGCTTCGTCGATTCGAGTGCGAAGGTCTGTTGGTATCGACCCGCCATCCAGTTGCCGGTGGAAGTCGCCTTCGACCGTGACCAGTAACGGGCCGTTGCCGCGGTGAGCGTACGGGGGTCGCCAACTGTTGTGCGCCTGCCAATTGGTGGCGAAAAAGCCAGCCGCCACCACGGCTGCTGCAGGCACGAACGCCAGCAACGTGCGACCGGGCGACCGCCAGAACAAGGCCAGCCCTACCAGTCCGAAGAACGACAGAGCAGGCAGTTCGTTGGCCGCGGTGAACGCCGCGAAGAGCCCCGCAATGGCGAAGTACCACCATCGACGCTCGCCGTCGCGCCAAATCGGCAACGCAGCACACAGGGCGATCGCTACGCTGACGGCGGCCACGACGTGATTGTTCAGCGTGACGGCGAAAGTGGTCAGGAATGTGCCGAATGCTGCCGCGCCGACGACGAACAATCGCCCCCAATCAGTCGTCCCATACCGTTCGACCATGCGAGCCAAGAGACAAAGATACAGCGCCAGCGGCAAGACATTGGTAATGATCAGTATCAGGCGAACCACGTAGAAGGGGCGCTCGGTCAAAGTGGCGCCGGTCGTGTGCTTGATCGCCCAGTACTGCCACGCCACCAAAGTCGACAACAGCGGCGGTTTGCTCGAGTAGTAGTGCTCCTGTCCGTCATGTCCTTTGTGGCGGACCATGTCGATGGGGTACCATTCGCGGTCCCTTTTCTTTCGCTCACGATCCTTGAAAATCACGTCGTCGATGACGTAAGTCCCATGATCGACGAGCGCTCGAACGGTACACCAGCGACTGCGGTCGTTGGCACTCAAAAGCGGCGTTTCACCCAGCGAAGACTGTACGGTCCAGATGCGGCCGATCATTGTGCCGACGGAGACAACGATCAGCAAACCGTACACGGCTCGGCGGAGTTCGCGGCGGGGGTCTTCCAGAGATGCACTCATTCGGTTTGACATTCCTTGCCGATTCGTTCTCGGATGGAGTAAGTCGATGCGTTTTTCATGTGGTAAGCCGTAATCAACTCGGCCAAGAAGCCGACGGTGATGAACTGAGCACCTAGCAGCATGGCGGCCATCGAGTAGTAGAAGATGGCTCGTTCGTGCAGATGAAGTTCGTTGCCGGCGACGCCGTCCAGCCGCGACCAAACCCACCATGCGGACAACGCGAACACGCCAAGTCCGCCCAGGAAGAAGCTGACGAGGCCCAGCGTTCCTAGCAGGTGCTGAGGGCGTTGGCCGTATCCGGTCAGGAAATGGACGGTCAGCAGATCCAGGAATCCCTTGACGAAGCGGCGGAAGCCGTACTTTGAATGGCCGAATTTGCGCGATCGATGGTTGACGACGACTTCACCGACCTTGCAGCCGCGCGCCGCGGCCAGCACCGGCACGAAACGGTGCATCTCGCCGTAGAGCTGCAGTTCGCCCAGGATCTCGCCTCGGTAGCACTTGAACCCGCAATTGTGGTCGTGCAGCTTTACCTTCGTCAAAAAGCCCACCAGCCAGTTGAACACGCGCGACGGGCCGACCTTATGCCACGGATCGTGACGGACTTTCTTCCAACCGCTGACCACGTCCAGGCCGATATTCATTTCTTCCAGGAAGCTCGGCATCTCGTGCGGGTCGTCCTGCAAGTCGGCGTCCAAGGTAAAGACGAACTCGCCGCGTGCCTCTTTGAAACCGGCGTTCAACGCGGCCGCTTTGCCGAAGTTACCGCGAAACCGCAAACCACGAACCCGCGAGTCCTCGGCCGCCAGCTTTTCGACTTCCTCCCACGACCCGTCAGTCGACCCATCGTCGACAAAGATGATCTCCAGCTCGTATTCATGCTCGCGAGCCACCTCGTCCAATTCACGGTGCAACTCGCGAAGACTTTCCACTTCGTTGTAGACAGGGATAACAGCGCTTAGCATCGTAGGCAATTCAAAGTTGGAGGATTGGGGCAGTGAGCGACTCATCAGGAACACGTCCATGTTGCCGCGGGCTGGTGGCGAAACCGAAGGCGATGCCGCCAATCAATCACGGGAGTGTCTTCTAACTACGATACACACCAATCGCGCCGGCTGAAACCCGACAAAGCTGGTGTCGTTCCGAACTCACGTCGGTGAACTCTGGACTCAGCCGTCTCCTCACCAAAAAAGGTGAACTCATCCGATTATAGCTGATGATCGGCGTGAAGAAAAATCACTGATGGAATGGAGTTCGGTCTCGTTCCGCTGGGGCATCGGTAGGGCTTCATGATCTTGATCCGCTGCACGGCATACGCGAACTTCGATTTCATCGAATCGGGACTCGCCACTTTGTCTTCAAAACGATTCCCGCCCCCTTCTTCCTTCCAAGTGTTTGGCTTACTTCGGTCACTCGACAAGGAAGGCCAAGAGGGGGCTCGGTCCTTCTACCTGGAAGCCTGGAATGGAACCGGGCGGTACACTTACGACCGAATTGGGAGAGGCACCATCGACATCGAGGCCGCGATTGTCTCGGTTCTGGGCGGGATACAGCCCGGCCCTCTCGAAAAGTACCTACGTGGCGCGCTTAATAACAGAGTTGGTGACGACGGGCTCCTGCAACGATTCCAACTGAATGTCTATCCGGACGTATCGGGCGAATGGCGAAATGTGGATCGATGGCCCGATTCGGCGGCGAAGAACCACGCTTATGAGGTCTTTACTCGACTTGAGAGTCTTGACCTCGTCGATGTCGGCGCCCAGCGCGACGACGAAGACGATGCCATCCCGTATCTGCGGTTCACGGACCATGCACAGGACATTTTCGACGGCTGGCGAGACAAGCTAGAACGTCGGCTACGGTCTGGCGACGAGCATTCGGCGATGGAAAGCCACCTAGCCAAGTACCGGAGCTTGATTCCGTCCCTCGCACTACTGATTCACCTGGCCGATGACAACAAAGGGCCAACCGACGTGCAGGCTTTGGAGACTGCGATCCGCTGGGGCGAGTACCTGGAATCGCACGCCCGTCGCATCTACGCCATCGCTATCAACCCAGACGTCACGGCCGCAAAAGCACTGGCCAAACGGATCGTCGACGGGGCATTGGACGATCGCTTCGCGCTCCGAGACGTTTACCGGCCCGGATGGTCCAGTCTGTCGACGCGTGACGACGCCCTTCGGGCAGTGAACATGCTCCTCGATCTGGACTGGCTGCTGGAGACGAAAGAGCAGACTGGAGGCGCTCCGCGGACACAATACTGGATCAATCCCCGAGGTAGTGACGGCGTTGACAGGCCAGTCGCAGGTTACTACTCGCTGGGACTGGGCTGGCCGGTCAAAAGAGCCGACGTGGCAAGCCTCGTTCGCCGTATACGGTCAAGGGCTACATGGGTGCGGTGCTGGCCGCGTTACACTGGGCGCACTTGCAGGGGTGGCTGCAATCGGTGTCACCTATTCGCAAGGTCAAGGTTGGCAAGTTCAAGGCGATGAAGGGTCGTCCCATCACGACCGAAGAGTTCGAAAGGATGCTCAAGAAGACGGCATCGGTTGTCGGCAAACAAGCCGCGCCATCGTGGCAGTATCTCCAGCGTGGCCTATAGGAGTCGGCATTACGTTTGGAAGAATTGATGCACGTATCGTGGGACATCCCCGGTACGATCAGACCGGTTTGCCGACGCGGTGCCTTGCCAGTTCTCGATATCCCCGCCGCGATGCAGATAAACGACACCGAAGAGAGTATCCCCCTACTTCCGTGGTTCGAAGCAGTATTACTGGAAACGCCACTGGAGGACCGCACAGGCTGGGTATTCAATCCAGTATCATTGCAGACACGCATCGGACGTAATGCACGCCACGGGCGATTTGATGCGGAATGGGTCGGCAAGGTCATATCCCGCGTTGGCAAGAAAGCAGGGGTCATCGTCGAATGGGCGGACGAGCGAACAGGCCGCCCGGTCAAGTATGCCTCGGCGCACGACACCTGCGGAGAAGTTGTGGTGAACGGTTGCGAAATGCCGGCGTGCCTCCCCTTGTGATCTGTCGAGTAATGCGTCACGCATCCTGGGAAACCACTCGCAAGCACTACGCACCGGGGGACATCCAGCAGGAGGCGGGCGTACTGCGTGACATCCTGGGTAAAGTGCCCAAGCAGAACGGCGCAGAAGAAAAGCCGGCGGATGTACCTAGGTACACCGAAGCCGGCGATTTGACGTAAGTCTAGTACACCCCAGAGGGTTCGAACCTCTAACCTTCGGTTCCGTAGACCGATGCTCTATCCAATTGAGCTAGGGGTGCTTACTGGCTTTTCTTCGGCAAAAACTAGGCTGCAATGCCTCCAAGAAGCAGTTGGCAGTAACCAGCGTTTTCCGTCCTGAGAAGCCCGGAGACACCATCATGGCAAAAAAAGCCGGGGGCCGCAAGAAAGGGGCTCGCAACAAAGGCTATTTCTTTCGGAAAGGCCGAGGTTGGTACGCCTCCCAGAGTCACAGCATGCCCCCCTGCGGTATGAGGGCGGAGATCACATCAAAGACCCAAAGGCCACAGAGCTGGACCTGCAGGAAGCACACGCGCCGTTCCTGCTGGAGAAGACAGAAGAGGCCGAGGCCCAGACCGAGACGACCCTTCTTGACGTGTATATCGCCTATCCGCCTCCTTCATTTGCTTTGGATCACTTCTCATCTAATTCGCGGACTCAGGAAGACTGGCCTGCCAACCTGAATCGTATTTCGCCATGAGCCTGGCAACCAGCTCCGGCCTCTTTTCAGCAACGTTGAGGATTTCTGCCGGATCCCGTTTGTGGCACACAATCTCGCCCGGCTCGAACTGTTCCAATTCCGCCAGCGGTTCTCTCACCGACAACGGCAAGCCCTCTGCAGCGATACGCGCGGGGGGCTTTCTCGTCTGGTCGATCTGGCTGGTCTAGTTACCGCTGGGAATCCATGCTCTGGGGAAAAGCTTGTCACCACGTCGAGCAGGCGGAAAAGCGCATGTTCTACTCGCGGCTCGGGCCCGCGATCCGTTCCCCGCGCAGTTGCCGCGCCTGGTCCGCTTCGTCGAACGTGCCGTAGAACAACGCGTTTGCATCCATCCAAGTGGTGAGGCGATCCCAGTCGTCTTCGCTGAGGTTCACCTCGCCGTGGCCGTCGTCCAACAGCGTTGTCAGCGGGCTGGCCACGGCTCCGAAGAAGCCGGGCTGGGTTACGGGCTCGCTGTTGGCCTTGCGAAAACCCCTGCCGTCGACGACCCATTCCGAGTATCGAACGTGCTTCACCAACTCCAGGTAAGATTTGGTGTAACGCGGCGGATCGTCATCGGAATTCCGCCGAGGCAAATCGCCTGTCAGGTCGATGTCCCCTTCCAGCTTTCGACCACCATGGCATCGGTTAGGTAGCGCTCGTTCGGCTCCGCGACCGTCGATGAGCCTGAGATGAACAGGCCCAACATACTGACAAGCGCGCCAAGCCCCACTGGATAATTCCGTTGCGAAACGGGATTCATGACTGTCACTCTTTGAGCGAAGATTGAGACGCAGTGGGACGCCGGACCCGCAGTGATTAGTATAGCATCGCGTCCCCTTGTCCTTTAGTGGCCAGCACGTCCCCTTCCCCTTGCCTGCTCGGGCGGAGCAGCTAGAATCGCGCTTCGGCTCACCGCGGTAGAGCCAATTGATGCCGGTCAAACATCCCTTCAGTACGTCATGTTGCCCTGAAAGGCAAAACTAACCAAGGTCTCAACTGAATAGAAATCGGAGTCTGGTCACATGACAGTTAGCGCAACGATGATGGGGACTGTCATTGCTTTCGTCGTTCTTGCATCCGCCGCGGCTGATGAGAAACCGAACATCATCTTCATCATGGCGGATGACTTGGGATATGGTCACCTCGGCTGTTATGGGCAGGAGAAGATCGAGACGCCGAACATCGACCGCCTCGCCGCGGAGGGCATGCGGTTCACCCACTGCTACGCTGGCGCCACGGTCTGCGCCCCGACGCGTAGCGTCCTGATGACGGGGCTTCACGGCGGGCACACCGCTGTGAGAGGAAATCTGGGCGGGCAATACCTGTACGACGAGGACGTCACCGTGGCGGAAGTCCTGAAGCCGGGCGGTTACGCCACCGGCGGATTCGGGAAGTGGGGCCTCGGCCAGGAGGGCTCGGAGGGGCATCCCCTCGAGCAAGGCTTCGACCAGTTTTTCGGGTACCTACACCAGGTGCATGCCCACTTCTATTACCCATACTACCTGGTGGACAACCACGGAAAACACCTGCTACCCGGTAACACGGGAGGCAAGCGGGAGACGTACTCCCACGACGTGATTGTCGACCGCGCGATGCAGTTCATCCGCCGGAATCGCAACGAGCCGTTCTTCTGCTACCTGCCCGTGACGATACCCCACACCGAAGTGACCGTCCCTGAGGACTCGATGAAACCGTACCGCGGCCGGTGGCCGGAGGGGGCGGTCTCTCCCGAGAAGCGCAAGGGATACATCGTGGCCAAGGAGCCCAAGGCGACCTGGGCGGGAATGATCTCGCGGCTCGACCGCGACGTCGGCCGGATTGTGGCCCTCGTCAAAGAACTCCGCCTCGAGAAGCAGACGCTCATCATATTCACGTCCGACAACGGCGCGCACGCCGGGTACGGCACGAACTTGGAGTTTTTCAAGGGCAACGGCGACCTCCGCGGCACCAAGGGGACGATGTACGAGGGGGGCCTGCGGGTGCCGCTCATCGCCTCCTGGCCGGGCCGGATCAAGCCCGGCAGCGAAACCGACCACCTCACGCATTTCGCCGACATGGTGCCGACTTTCGCCGAGCTGGCGGGCGTGGCGCCGCCGGTCGGCACTGACGGGATCTCAATTGTCCCCACGCTCCTCGGGCGCGGCGCTCAGGCGAAGCACCAGTTCCTCTACTGGGAACTGGTGCGCAACGACGCTGCGGTCTTCCGCCGCGGCGCGCGAATGGGGGACTGGAAGCTCGTGCAAAACGTAAGTCGGCAACCGCCAGAGCTGTACAATCTTAAGGATGATCCGGGCGAGCAATCGAATGTGGCCTCGAAACACGCGGAGATCGTGCAGCAGATCGAGGCCCGCATGAAGGCGGCCCGGACGCCGGCCCGGGCGTACGAGCGGGGCTATCGCCCGGGAGCCGCCGACTATGTCCGCTGAGAGGCGTCTCGGCGGCGAATCGAGATTGATTACATGAACATCTATCCCACGCTGGCTGCCAAAGGCAAACGTGCCCGAAGCGCCGCGCGACAGAAATCGGTGAAGCAGCAAGAGAAAAGCACGACGATGTTGAAGAACTCGACTTGGATTACTTTAGCGATCTTGGTTTGTTGGGCGTCCTCTGTCAATCGCGCGGTCTCGCATGAAATGGGTGGGCACGAAGGGCCGACCTACCGAGTCGCACCACCTCGGTCGTTCGCCGAGGGAGAACCGTGTCTGCAACTCTCTATCCTGGACGCGGACACCGGCCGGCCGACACCGGCTCGATTCTCAATCGTCGTGGATGGAGAGACCTACACGCCGGATCAATTGGGGCCCGGCGGGATCGTGTTCGAGACGATCCACACCAGCAAACGTCAGCGTTTCACGGGCCTCTACTCGCGAGGCACCGGACCGGTCCAGGTGCCGCTGCCGCCCGACGCGCGGTCCGGCTCCGTGATTGTCGTCAAGGGGTTTGATTATCGCGTGGTGTCAGGCGACTTCCAGCAGGTCGGCGGCAACGCCAGCCTGCGGGTCGAACTCAGTCGCTGGAATGATCTCGACCGAAAGGGCTGGATCTCGGCCGACGCGCATCTGCACTACGAACGGCACGCCAAGCGGTACGACCGCGACTGGCTCACCTTGTTGGCCGCGGAGGGTCTTGACCAGGGCCACTTTATGACGGTGCTGGGCGGTAATCTGCCAGGGATTTGGGCGGAGCAGTACGCCTACGGTTCCGAGGGCGAGGGCACTGATGGCCACCGCCTGCTCACTGCCGGGGAAGAGTATCGCGACTCGCTTCAGGGACATATTAACCTGCTTGGCCTCGGGAAGATCATCCATCCCATCCTGGCCGGAACACGTAAGCATCCGCACCACTACCCGACGTTCTTGCACGTCCTCCAAGAGGCTCGATCGACGGGCGGGTTCGTGGGTCCGGCTCACGGTGCCAAATTGGGGGGGAGTCCCACGGCGGTTGCCGACACAGTACTCGGCGCGGTGGACTTCTTTGAGATCGCCAACACGCATTTGCTGGAGCCGGACCTGTGGTACCAATTGATGAACTGCGGATACCTGGTGCCCCCCAGTGCCGGCACCGACTTGCCCAATTATCCCTTCCGCGAAGCTTGGCAACCGCTCTTAGGCGAGACACGGATCGTCGTCCAGGTCGACGATCGCCGTGACTTTAGCGGTTGGACCGAGGCGGTCCGACAAGGGCGGGTCTTTACCACAAGCGGACCGACGATTTCTCTGACGGTGAATGACGCAGGGCTAGGCGAGACGGTTCAGCTTCCTCCGAAGGGCGGGACCGTCACCGTCACCGCTGAACTTGCCGGCCCTCGACCGCTTCGCTCGCTCGAGGTGCTGCTCAGTGGTAAACCGATAGAAGCAAGAATTGAGGACATCGGTCAGGATAGGATTGTTCGATATCGCCTCACCGCGACCGTGCCAATCAAGCGCAGCACTTGGCTCGCCGCGCGAGGCTTCGGCGTCCGCAAGGAGGCTTTGAGCAAAGGAGCCCAGATTGAACAGAGGACCCATGCCCATACGGCGGCCATTCCCGTCCTGGTCGGCGACCAACCGATTTGGTCCCCAGACGATGCCCGACAGTTGCGCGAGCGGTTGGCCGAGCAGAAGGCGCTTTACCGGGCGCGCGGCAACTACGAACAGGAATCACATCGTGGAGAAATGCTCGACGTCTTTGATCGGGCGATTCGCGAACTGGCGGAGGCGGGGCGCTGAACTACCTATTGAGTTCACGCATGAATACGGCGGCGGGGGCTATGTGGGCCGCTATCGCGTCGGCGGACCGCCACGTAGGGCCAAGATCCCACCATCACGCAGACAGACAACAATTGTTCCGTCGGCAGCAACACTGCAACCGTTGCTAACAACCGGCTGTGGGAGAGTGTGGGACCAGATCTCGTCGCCATCCGTGATTCTAGTACATACCAGACGAGCCTGAGGGGCAAATCGGGAACCGGTCTGTTCTGCGTGTAGGATGTGGCTCTCACGACACACAACAAAGGCGTTGTAGCGCGTGCCGGCCGGTTGCTGCCAGAGGGCTGAGCTTCTCCGTGAACCGAGATTTGCCCGTTGCGTCAAGTTCGATCCAGCCGGATACAAGGCCAAGGGCGTCGGTAACCGTTCACAGGCTGGGTAATAACGGCGGCGCGGCTTGCTTTGAAAAGTGTGCGGTCACTGCTTTGGTCAAGTAGTCGTATGCCGATCGGTTTTGCAGACGACAGGTCTCTGATACCGTCAACATTCGTTCGAT
>JADHUC010000371.1 GCA_016784735.1 Pirellulaceae bacterium
GAGCATCGCGATTAGTTCGACCACTATTCTCTGGCCATAAGGCGCGGCTCGCATCGTTAGTCATTTGACCAAACCATCACGCGAAAAGCCACCAAAACTTTGTCAAAAAAGCAAAAGTCTACGAGTTTGCAATGCAGGGCCAGCGGCCCGCGTGTTGCGAGAAACGCCCAGCCCGTTGGGCTTGGGGTTAAACGATGAACCGGCCTCACTTTACGCCGTCGATGGAACCGGGCCGGCTAGCAGTTCGTACTCGTCGATTGCTGCGGTGTCGCCGGACTTGATCTGTTCGCAATTCATGCGAAGAACCGACAGGCCCGCTTCGATGAATCGGCGGGCGACTCGCTTCTTGCGGTCGCTCTCCACTCCCTGCTTCAAGAACAGGTGGCCGACGATTTGGAAGATGGCACAGTCGACTAGGCGGCGCCCGGCGAGATCCAGGTAGCTGGGGCTCTGTTGCTTGACGTAAGCGATAGCATCGGCCAAATGCTGCTTGTTTTCGATCAGCTTCTGTTTCAGATCGGCCAACAGCGGATCGTCGTATTCGGTCTTTTCGAATCCGGCGATGAAAGTTTCGAAAACACCCGCCGACACGCCTCGGCTGGCCGCCAGGACCTGCAATTGACTCGTGCCCTCGTAGATCGTCGTAATCCGCGCGTCGCGCAGATATCGCTCGGCTGGGTAGTCTTTCATATAGCCCGAACCGCCCAGCACCTGAATCGTGTGATCGGCCACACGGCAGCACATCTCGCTCGCATAGTACTTGCTCATGGGCGTGAGCATGGCGTTCACTCGCTTCAACTCCCGCGACAACTTCTTGCGGCGTTTCTTGTCGGCCTTGGCCAGTTCTTTATATTCCAGCACGCGCAGATTGTTGTTCTCGTGATCGCAACGGCGACTGGTTTCGTACGTCAACGCCCGAGCCGCCTCGATGTCAATTTGCATATCCGTGACCAGTTCGGCCACGGCAGGCAATTGTTCGATGGGCACGCCGAATTGTTGTCGCGTATGGGCGTAGGTTCGGGCCAACCGATATGCCGCTTCGGCGATTCCCAGCGACTGGGCGGCGATACCGACGCGAGCGCCGTTCATCAACGCCAATACGTACGTGATCAAGCCGCGTTGCCGTTCGCCCACCAACTTGGCCGGGGCGTCGGTGTAGACCAATTCGCAAGTTGGCGAGCCGTGGATACCCAACTTGTGCTCCAAGTGGCGTACCTTGATGTGTTCAGAACGCTCGGAGACGAACAGACTCAGGCCACGACCGTCGGCGATGTGGTGCTCGCTGCGTGCCAGCGTCAGCAGGACTTCGCCGCAGCCGTTCGTGATGAATCGCTTCACGCCGTTCAGACGCCACGTGCCATCTTCATCCAGATCGGCCCGCAGTCGAACCGCTTGCAGATCGCTACCCGCGTCGGGTTCGGTCAACACCATGGCGCCCGTCACCTCGCCGCGGGCAAACCGGGGCAGGTATTCGTCTTTGATTTCGTCATTGGCAAACGCATAGATCGTCTCGGCGATTCCCTGTAGTCCAAACAGGTTCATCAGTGAACCATCGCCACGGCTGACCATCTCCGTGGCGACCGTATAGATCAGGTTCGGGCAGTTGATGCCTCCGTACCTGTACGGCAGCGTGAAGCCCATTAGATCGGCCTGCCCCAGCCGGTCCAGGTTTTCCTGCACCCTGGGATGGTAGGTGACGGTACCGTCGTCGTTCAGCGTGTTGCCTTCGATATCTACGATTTCGGCGTTTGGCGCAATCGTCTCGGCGGCGACTTCGCCAACGATTTCTAGAACGCGGCGGTAGTTGTCCACCGTATCCTCGGCGTCAACCGGCGCGTAGTCCACGCGGCCTTTACCTACGTCATCGAAGTCATCCTCCTGGATCCGGGCCAGTTCCTCGACGTCGATGTGATCCAACAGGAACAGGATGTCTTCATTGTCCAGAAAGAAATTCGCCACGGCCAATCTCCGAAAATATGTAAGTTCTACTATTTGTTCTCTTCTTCGCCGGCGGGGCGCTCGCGCAGTGCCTTGATCATCATTGGGATCACTTGCTTCACGTCCCCTACGATGCCGTAGTTGGCGACTGAGAAGATGGGAGCGTCGCGATCCGTATTGATTGCGATGATCTTGGCCGATTCTTCCATGCCGGCACGGTGCTGGACGGCGCCGCTGATGCCGCAAGCCACGTACAGAGCCGGACGCACCGTTGTACCAGTCTGGCCAACCTGGTGGTCCTTGCTGATGTATCCGCCATCCACCGCCGCACGGCTGGCTCCGACCGCTCCGCCAATGGCGCCGGCCAGTTCGTGAATCAGGTGAAAGCTCTCTTTGCTTCCCACTCCGCCGCCGCCTGCTGCAATTACGCGGGCGCCTTTCAGATTCACCTTGCGCTCTTCCACGTGGCGTTCGACAAGCTTCAGTGGCAAGTCGGCCGCTTCGATGGGGATGTCTTCGTGAATCACCTCGCCAGTGCGCGATGTATCCGGATCCAGCATCGGCATTACACCCTCGCGGACAGTCGCCATTTGAGGCCACATGTCGTAGTTGACAATCGTGGCAACGATGTTGCCGCCGAAGGCAGGTCGAATCTGCAGAAGCAGCTTTTCGTGGACCTCTTTCGTACGCGGCTCTTTCACGTCCTTGATCTGCAAGTCGGTGCAGTCCGCTGTCATGCCAGCCCGGACCGCCGACGCGACGCGCGGTGCCAAGTCTCGGCCCACATGTGTGGCTCCGTACAGCACAATTTGTGGCTCGTGCTTCTTGATCAGCTCGATCAGCACTTTGGAATACGAACTAGTCTGAAGATGGGCCAGCCGCTCGTTCTCGGTCAGATAGACGCGGTCGACACCCTGCGCAAAAAGGCGTTTGGAAAGCCTGGCCACGTCGTGCCCTGCCAATACCGCGCCTACTTTGACGCCCAGTTCGTCGCCCAATTGGCGAGCCTTGCCGCATAGCTCCAGAGCGACGTCGTTCAACACGCCGTCTTCTTGCTCGGCAAAGACCCACACTTCGCCCTGACGATTCACACTGATCATGGTTTACTGTCTTCTCAAAAAGTAGAGATATCTATGTGGGGTTAGCCCAGAGTTCGATCCACCACCAACTCCTGGATCATCTGCGTTATGCCTTCTTCGGTTGGCGGAATATCTTTGAAACCTTCTTTGGTCAGCACAATGGACTGGATGCGAAACACTTTTGTCGGCGAGCCGGACAAGCCGCACCGATCCAGATCGGCGCCGATGCGATCCAGGTCCCATTGCTCCATCACCAAATCGCGTTCGGCCAGTCGGGCCACGCGACGTTCGGTCTCCGCTTGGCGATCCTCGTCCGAGGCGTCGGGCATTTCTTTGCGCACGTCGCCTGCTACTTCGAGCGGTACGCGAGCCCGTTTGTGCCACATGACTCGTTTGGCGGCTGCGGGGCGAGGCTCGTTCGCAGTGTCGATCACCGTGATCAGGACCGGCAGTTTGGCTTCAACGGTTTCCCATCCGTTGCCTACGTTGCGACGGACCACGACCGAGTCCTCTTTCGCGCTGAGGAGTTCTTCCATGTACGTGATCTGCGTAACACCCAATTTTTCGGCACACTGCGGTCCGACTTGAGCCGTGTCGCCGTCGATGGCCTGCCGACCGCAGAAGACGAAGTCGAACTTGCCGTAGGTCTCGCCGATCGCCTTGACCGCCTGCGCCAGGATGTAGCTGGTAGCGAGCGTGTCGCTCGCCGCAGCTCGGCGATCGGTCAGCAGAATGGCGCGATCAGCCCCTCGGTAGAGGCATTCTCGTAGCACTTCGCCAGCTTTGGGCGGGCCCATTGTCAGCACTGTGACCGTTCCGCCGTACTGGTCGCGAACGGCCAATGCGGCCTCTAACGCGTTCAGGTCCTCCGGATTGAAAATCGCTGGCAGTGCGCCACGATTGACAGTCCCGTCCTCTTTCATCGCTTCGGCCGTAACGTTGGCCGTGTCTGGTACCTGCTTCACGCAAACGACACTATGGTAAGTCACTGTGGGGGACTCCGACTAATCTGCCACGAAAATAGGACCGGCACCGATACCTCAAACTCGGCACCCGTCCCGATTTCACGCGCTGGGAGGAACAGGGCTGATGGTGGTTCCTCAGCCAAGAGACCGGATTATTAGCGACGGGCACCGATGGGGTCAATACCGTCCAACCTGCGAATGCTGCCCAGAGTGCCCCCCAAGGAACGGTGGTAAAGGTAATGCCGTTGGTAGGTATTCCGCGCGAGAGGTCAACGCAGCCCCACGCGAACCGAGTTGCGATCGCGCAGCCCGCGAAGTTGAGATTCTACCACCTGTTTGAGGCCCGCGTCCCAACATCGGTCCAGCGCCGCAGGAATCGCCTGCTCGGTTGCCCGGCTGTCGTCGCTCTGCAACTCGTTGGCAAATGCCTGCAGGCACGCCCCGTATTCGTCTGGCAGACGGTCTACAATCCCTCGGATCTCTTCCGCATCCAGCTCTCGGATGAGTTTCGACGCCTGAAGCAGGCACGCACCGACTACGTATTGCCGATCCATCAGCGGTTCGTAGTCCTTGCGGAAATCCGCCGCGTCGGTGGACCAAAGGCCGCGTGACGCAAACAGTTGCGACATGCGAGGTTGGACCCTCTCCAGCAGCGCGCCAAGTGCCAAATAGCAAGCCGGGCCAAAGTCACGCGATTCATACAACACCTGCAATTGTGGCCCGGTGTATTTGCCCTTGCCGGCCACGGTGAATCCGGCTTCGCGCCATACCGTCCACAGCCACGAATTGCGCGGAAACAGTTCATCGGCCATCGTCACCGCGACGCGAGCGTAAATGGCGGCGAGGTTCAGTTGCTTGTCGCTTGGCGAGATGTTCGTCGGAACATCAAACTCCGCGTCTTTCTGGCTTTCGGGCTCCGTGTACAGATCATCGATCGGCTGCAATACGCCGGCATCGAGCAGTTTCCGTGCGAGTGTCAGGGTCTTCAGTTGGTTCTTGATGGTCTCCATCTCCTCGTCGGACTTCTTTGACTCGTAAACCCGGGCAACCACTTCGTCCACAAGCTCGGCGATCACTTCTTCGCGACAAAAGAAGGCGAGGAAGGAACTGAGTGGCCGGTCGGGATCGAAACCGTTTTCCAGTTCGCCCGTGCGTTCACGAATGTCCTGCAGTCGTCGATCGAAAGCTCCTTTACGGAACGTGATTTCAATCGCGTCGCGATTCCCTTTGTCTCGGTAGCTCAGCAACGCACCGCTGGCCTCATCGACCTGCATTCGCCCACGGTCGCTCAAGAGGGTTAGCGTGCCACCGTCCCACTGGACCTTGGCGTTGTGCGCGTGGACGTTGGCCACGGCTACGGCAGGCTGCATATTGATCGAGCCCGTGAACGGACATTTCAAATCCGATGAGCGCCCGTTGTGGATCGAGAATCCAAAACTCAACTTGAAATGCTTTGGGGGATCTCCCGGGTCTGCGTTCAGTCCGACGCCGATCTTGGCCTCAAGCTGGACCGGCGCTGACAGAGCCTCCAGCTTCACTGGCGCAGTCGCAGGGTAGAAGCCGACGACGTCCTTCGACGCGACCACAGCGAACGCTCGGTGCGGTTCTTCCGACTGCGGTGAGAAGGTTGCCAAAACGCCGCCGCCAGGCGTAAGCACCAACTCGAATGTCCAGTCACCTGGCTTCACCCGCAGGGTCATGTCGCCCTGCCAGCGATCGGGATTGGCCAGCCACTCCCGCATTTTCAGCAGGACTTGCTCTTCTCGCGACAGCGGCTGGTCAATCGGCGGCGCGTAGGGCGATTCGGTCACTTTGATCTGCAGCTTCACGGGATCGTCGACGGCATCGGGAGGTGCCGGCGTGAGTTCGTAGTCGATGAACCGCCCGGAGCGCCACAACTCGTATTCGACCCGCGTCTGCTCTGCACGCGTCAGCAAAGACCCTTCGTTCAGATTCAGGTACTTGAGGATAGCTTCCTTGGAATCGCGTTTGTTGCCGACAATCTCGATTTCGTCCAGTGATGCTTTCGGCCCTTCCGCCTCCAGGTGAACGACCAGATCGGCCGTTTGCGTCTTGCTGTCGGGCTCCATGTCTATTTGAAACTTGGCAAACCGAAAGCCCTGGTCCTCCAGTGCGAATTTCACTTTGCGCGCCATCCACTCTTTCGAAACGGGTGCCAAACGCGCAGTGTCCCCATGCTTCCAGACGGGCGCCTTCAGTTCTACGTCCTTCCCATCGCGGTCCTTCCATTGGACGTGTTCCCCGTCACCCGGTCCGAATGCCAACTTGACCGCCTCGCGAGGCGGATACGGCTTCGTCAATCGTTCAATCAAACGGTCAACTGGGATTTGCGCTGCTCCTTCCACTCGCACACTGCCCGCGACATACCGAGGCCCCTCGCGTACGACGGCCTGAAGTCGTTGCTGGTCACGGTCCAAGCGGACCTCGACCTCGGCTTCCGCGAATCCTTCGTTCAAGAATCCCGCAACAAGTCTTTCGCGAATAGCGACAGGCAGATCGCTCAATGGTGCCAACGGATGGGCGGCCAACAGGGCGTCGAAGTCGTCTCGTAACTCGTCCCTGATCTCCTCAGCAGTGAATGACACCAATCCGCTGATTTCCAGCCGTGAAAAATCGCCAAAGCCCCCCACAATCTCGTTGTCTTCGGCCAGACTTCCCGACATTAGGCACGCGACAACCAGCAGGCCGGCGAGCGAACGACCGAGAGTGAACATGACACGCCCCTTCCGTGATAGAGAGATCCCATCATCCAATACTCGTGAATCTAACCAGTCCAGGGACTCTGGGGCAATGTCAAAACACACATATTGATAGGCATTTGGACGCACGCTTCGTCCGTAATCGCTTTGCCGAGCTAACGCCGCGGAATAAGATAACCGCGTTCACTCGTCTAAAAGCGTGACCATTGTTCTGGCGACCAAGATTCCCCAAGAAAAAACTCTCATTTCCGCCTAAGAAAGATCCGCCTAATTCGTCATGGTCAATGAAAGCCGATTTGCCGGTGAGTCGATGAACAGCCACGACAGCATGGAAACTGGCCGCTGGATCGAGTCCGTTGTCGAGCGGTACGAGGGGCGTCTTCTGCGCTACGCAAGCCAGATCACCGGCGACGTAGACCGTGGGCGCGACGTGGTCCAGGACACTTTCTTGCGTCTTTGCCGAGAACCGCCTGCGAACGTAGACGGCCATTTGGCCGAGTGGCTGTACACGGTTTGCCGAAATCGGGCGTTGGACGTGCGTCGGAAGGAGAAACGCATGCAGACGATGACTGACGAACAAAACGTTACCCAACCGAGTCGCGAGCCCTCCCAGGCGGACTCGGCCGAACGACAGGATACGGCCCAGCACGTTTTGCAGCTTGTCGAGGGGCTGTCCGAGAACCAGCAGGAAGTCGTTCGGCTGAAGTTCCAAAACGGGCTCAGCTACAAAGAAATCAGCCGCATCACCGAGCTTTCGGTCAGCAACGTGGGCTATCTGATCCACACGGCGATCCGGAAGTTGCGCACCCAATTGGGCGTGGAGGGGTAAAGTAGGTCCCGCTTGCCGAGCGGGACCTCGAATTCAAGGGCCCGTTAGCGTTCCAGGTCCCGCTCGGCAAGCGGGACCTACCTGGCACCTCCGGCGACGCGAACGACGAACAGATCAATACAACCAAGGAGTTGATCATGCTCGACAAGAACGATCCCAGGCTTACAGCCTACGCGCTGGGCGAACTGGATGAACGAGAAGCCCAGTCCGTGGAAGCCGAACTGGAGGGTTCTCAAGAGTTACTTGACGAAGTCGAAGCTATTCGTCGCACTTCGTCGTTGTTGGCCGAGCATTTGGGCAGCGAACCCTGTCCGGAGTTGACCGGCGAGCAGCGTGAGGCAATTCGCCAGGAATCACAGATTGTGGCAACGCCGCCCGTGGTCCCCGGAGGAGTAGGGGGTGGCTACGGACGCCGATGGCTCGTGACCTCTGTCCTGGTTGCGGCCACGCTGCTGCTGGCGTTTCTCATCGTCAGCGGTCAAGTCCCCTTCGTCGACGTCGCTCAACGAGACGAGCCGGACGCATTGACCGTGATGCCGTCCGAGGAAAGCGCGGATGAAGGAAGCTCATTTCTGGAAGAAATGACGGTGGAACAGTACGAGTCTGATCCTGTGGACGACGAGAGCGTGATGGCAACGACCTCGCCCGTCTCCGATCCGTACGGATCCGCTGGCGGCGATCTCGATATGACACATCCCGATATTGTCACCGAGGCATCAACGCCCTCTGATATAATGATCGGTGGCCATGGTCTCCCGAGGCGCGTCACAGAAGGGGAGACCGCAGAACCGATGCCAGGCAGAGATGAAAGCTACGACGAAAGCTACGACATTCGTGGGCGATCAGACGCTGGGGGTGGAATGGGCTTCGGGGAAGAGGGGCAACGAGTTCCGCGATACCACAGCGACCCATTCGGTGATGAGCCGTCCGAACTGCCCGCCGCGACATCGCCCGCAGAGCCAACTCCGGCGCCTGCTAGTCCTTTCGGCGCCTACCCGGACGGCGGCGGGCGGCCCGAGCCTGGGGCTGGTGTCCATCCACCCACCTCAGCATCCGGACCAGCTCGCCCGACATCGGCAGAAGCTGGAAGCGGACCGTTTGGAGACGAAGGCATAGACTCATCGCGTTCGTCGGCCGGCGGCGGCGACATGGCGGGAGGGCGCGAGGATGAGGTTGGCGAGCTGCGAGCTTTAGCTGAAGAAAACCGGGCTGCAGCGCAGGATCGACAGCAGCTAGTCGAAGCAGAGCCACAGATACCGCCTGTGCTGCGAAAGCCGTACGAAGAACTCGCGCAGCACATGGCGATTCCAGAAGGAGAGGAGAGCGAAGGTGACGCCGTTGTTCACCGGCAAGGTGGCGAAGGCGCCGAATCAGCGGACGAGCCTGCCGCGGGAAAAGGCGGCCAACGTGACGGCCAGGGACGATTGACGCAGAGTGGCGAAAGGGGCAAGAAACGTGAACCGAAGAAATCCCCTTCCAGTTGGCGGCGTGCCAAGGCCACACCGAATGCGTCGCGCGTGATGATCGGCGATCACGATGATTTGCCGCTCGAAGGCATGCAGGTGAACGTGATGGTCGACGGGTTCCGGGCTCGCGTGCTGATGGACCTGTACTACTACAACAATCGCAACCAGCAGTTGGAGGGTTCGTTCAAGCTGCGTTTGCCCGACGAAGCGTCGCTGTACTACTTTGCCTTTGGGCAGACTACGTTCGAGTACCGCCCCATGGTCGACAGTCTGGCAGCCAAGGGTTTTCTTACGGCCGAACTGGTCCGCGCCAGCGGTACGGGGCCGCAGGAGATCTTCAAAGCTCGAAGCGCCACGTGGCGCGACGTGAAGGAAGCTCGCGTTGTGCCGCGCGAGAAAGCGGCTCATGCGTACGGCGAAGTTGTGCGACGTCGCGTCGACCCGGCGTTGGTCGAATGGTCGGGCGCCGGCGTGTTCAACGCCAAGGTCTTCCCGCTGATGCCCAACAAGCTGCATCGGATCGTCGTGGGTTACGACGTCAATCTGCAGCAAGACGGTGACGATCTGGTCTATTCGCTCGATTTGCCGGAAGACTTGTCCGAGTGCAAGGTGGACCTGGACGTCTCAGCTTTGCCCGGTGCGTCGGCCGAAGTGACCCCGGCGACGCGCCCGTTTGTGTCCGGCGGCCGGGCGTTCTATCACTTTGACGATCCGGCCGACAAGTCGATCCAAGTCCGGTTCAACGAGGCCGGGACCGTGCTGCTGACCGGCGGTGACGAGAACACCGGCCAATACTTCGCTTCGCGGATCACACCCGAGCTTCCCGCCGGCGAAAACCAAGCCGGTTCGTCGCATGCGGTTTTTCTGGTAGATACGTCGCTAAGTTCCAATCCGGACAAATTCAACGTCTGGTTGAAAATGTTAGAGACGATTCTGGACAAGAACCGCGATTCGATCCAGCAGTTCGGCGTTTTGTTCTTCAATGTGGAATCACACTGGTGGAAGTCCGGCTACTCGAAAAACACACCCAAGAACGTCCGAGACGTGCTGAATCACGCTACGACGCTTTCACTGGAAGGCGCCACGGACCTGCGGGCTGCGTTGGCCGAGGCGAATTCGCCTCAGTGGCATCCCAGTAGCGAAAAGACGCCTACGCCCGATCTGTTCCTGCTCAGCGACGGTGCGGTCACTTGGGGCGAGACAGATATCAACTTGATCGCCGGGGCCTTGAAATCCGGGAACGCCGGAACTTTGTTCGCTTATCAGACAGGTTTGACGGGTACGGCAATCAGTTCACTGGAACGTTTGGCACGCGAAAGTGGCGGCTCGGTGTTCTCGGTCACCGGCGAACGCGAGGTCGAGGCAGCGGCCGTGGCCCATCGGGCTCGTCCGTGGCGTTTGCTGAATACTTCGATCGACGACGCCACCGACCTGCTGATCGCCGGACGGCCTCGCTTCGTGTATCCGGGCCAGTCGCTGCTGGTGGTCGGGCGAGGCCAACCGCAACCCGAAGCACATTTGCACCTGCGTCGCGGCGACGAGGACAAGGTTCTGACAATTCCGTTCGATCGGACGGTCCAGTCGGAATTGGTCGCTCGCACTTACGGACAAGTGGCCGTTGGCCAGTTAGAGGATCTTGGCAGCACCATCGAAGACGTTTCGATTGCCTACGCCCGCCATTTCCGCGTGGCAGGCCGCACGTGTTCGCTGTTGATGCTGGAAAGCGAAGCCGATTACCAACGCTTCAACATCAAGCCCGAGGACGATCAGTTTGTCGTCAAGAGCAGCCCCGCGGACCACTTGATCCGGCGGAAGATGGACGAATTGACCCAACAACTGGAGGACCCCAAGGAGTCGATGAAGACCTGGTTGGCCAAGATGGAAAACATGCCGGGTTTCAAATTCAAGGTGCCGACGGCCCTGGGTCTGGTGATTGATCGCCTGCCGCGTGAGGCGTTCGTTGTCGACGTGCCTCGACTGGCCTGCAAACAGCGGGATCGCGAGGATCTGCCCAAGAAGTACTTCGGGCTATTGGACCAGCAACAATTGGATTACGACGGCGTCACGGCCGAGGCGGCTCGACGGTTCGAAAAACAAGGTGGGCCGGATGCGTTGAAGGCGCTCAGCAGCCTGATCGAGTTGAATCCTGGCGACACCATATTGGCCCGTGATGTGGCTTATTCTGCAGTCGAATGGGGCTTGGGCGGACAGGCGTATCCGTTGTTCCGACGCGTGGCGTTGGCCCGGCCTTACGAGCCTCAGATCTACCTGGCGCTCGGGCACTGCTTGTCCGATTTGGGGTGCGCCGATTTGGCGATGATCTACTACGAGGTAGCACTCGGTGGCGAGTGGCACAGCCGCTACCCGGACGTCAACCGGATTGCGGGCGTCGAGTACCTGCACCTTCTGCAGCGGATCAACGCGGGTGAACTGTCGACGGGCGCACCGGAATACGCGAAGGCTCGCTTGGAATCGTTGTCGCAGAACGTCGATGTGGACAATGCAGACATGATCGTGACAATGATGTGGAACACAGATCGAACGGATGTCGACCTGCACGTCCTTGAGCCGTCAGGCGAAGAGTGCTTCTACAAGAATCGAAACACGCGGACCGGCGGCCGGATCACCCGCGACGTGACCGAGGGCTTTGGTCCGGAGATGTACACACTGGACCGTGCACCCGAGGGCACGTACAAGATCATGGCGAACTACTACGGAACCGACACGAACCGTACTCAGATGCGAAGCAAGGTCTACGTCACAGTCTACGAGATGTTCGGCAGGAAGCAGGAGCGAGTGACACGGCACACCGTCACCTTGAGCCGAGGCAAAGAGAAGCGAGACATCGCCACGGTTGTGATCGAGAAGTAGCTTCCGGGTTTTGCGCGGTGTGCCACTGCTCGAAACGACGAGGGCCTCCCATACCCGGTCGTTTTCCATCGTTTCGAGCAGTGTTGCGTTGGTGCGCGACGCAGCACTGCTGGGAATCGTGGTAAGTCAGGTACGGTAGATGGCGCGTCCGATTCCCAGCAGTGGCACACGCACCGAGAACAACTGCCGTTTCCTTTGGGGAGTTGTTTCGGCACACGTTACCACTGCTGATTGCGACTCGTCCCTGTTTCTGTCACGCGAAACCTTCAGCGTGAAGGCGCCCGTTGGCGTGGCGCCAAGCCCGCACATCCAGTCGTTCCATTCTTCCCCTCTGACTCGCACGCCGTCGCCTTCGTCGGCGGTTCGCACGCTGGCCGGTGAGTTCTTCAACGTGCCGTAGAAAGGACCGGTCTGGCGCAATGCGTCGCGTCGAGCCTGCAGTCTGGCCATTGAACCCCTTGGCGGAATAGGCGCACAGTCTTCGGCAGTACTCTTGCAACGTTCAACCCGTCGATTCAGAATGGGAGCTGCGCCGGCAACGGCGCAGTCGCTGCTAATCACAATGAGGGCAACACGAGAACACACTGATTTGATAGAGGAAAGAAACAATGGCCAGCAACCCTTCCGTAATCCTGTCCGGCTTTGCCGACGAAGCTGCCAATCAGAAAACCCCGGTGCAGCAGTTCAGCGCCTTTGCTGC
>JADHUC010000372.1 GCA_016784735.1 Pirellulaceae bacterium
TCGCGTCTCACCGGGCATCTTGAACAGAGCCCTTGAGCTTCGGCTGGCCGGATCTCGCCTCCACACGCCCCTCGAATTCCGATCCACCCCGCCTCACCGTCTGCACACACGCCGCCGCGAAGTCAAAGGCTTACTTGTTGAAGCGAAGCTGCATATCCGTGAACGTGGACCCATCCGGCCCGCGCAACTCTGGCCCATACGTGGCGCTGAACGCTTCCTGGAAGAGAAGCAAGGGCCCGCTGCCAATGTAGACTTTTTCCATCGTCGGGGGTCGGCGAACCAGATTCAGGCCGACGAAACCGTGCCCCCGGTCTACGTTGCGAACCAATACGAGTCCCTTGTCCCACGTCGCGCCAGCATCCGAACTCCGCCACAGCACCAAGTCCCCTTGGGTCGGATAAGGCGGCTTCGTCTCACTTGGACGGTAGCCGTAAATGCGCCAGTCGCCCTCACCAGCCAAGTACAGGATCGTCTGCCCGGCACCCTGCAAGGTCGGCAGTTCCCAGCGTGTCAATTGGCCGCCCGCCACCACCCCCAGCATCCAGATCTTCCCTCGCATCAGCAAATACGCGCGTCCGTCCCATATCGCCATGTCGCCGGCGGATGGTAGGGGACAATCGTTCTCGACCAGCGCCTCGCGGCTGGCCGTGTTGCCAAGGTCCGCGCCGTTCAGGGCGAACATCCGGTCGACCGCCGGGTCGTATTGGCAGTAGTGAGTGCGCCATCGTGGTTTGGCCAGCGAACTGCCGCCGGGGCCGCTGTTGTCGCGCTCGTCAATCACCAAGTGGACCCGGCCCGTCTTGCGATCGTACACGGCGTCGCGGATCTTGACGCTTCCGGCGCCTCGGTCGGCCCCGTAATCGACCAGCACGCGCGGGGCAATCCAGGTCGTGCCGCGGTCGGGGCTTCGGCTGACCGCCAGCGGCGAGTTTCCCGCAGCGCTGCCCAAGCGGTAGAACAGAAGCAAATCACCCTCGGGCGTCTCGATCGGATACGGGTAGGTCAGCGGTTTGTCTTGCGGCCCGACCAGCCGCGTCGGCTCCCACTGGGAGACATCTTCGGGCCGTTTGCTGCGGCAGTGGCGGATCGTTCCGCGCGCCGAGAACGTATGGACAAACCCCTTCGAGTCCACAAAGATCGCCGGTGCCGCATGCCCATCGCGAATCGGCGCACAATCCACTCGCACCGAGCGATGCCATTCGGCATCGTCATGGTCATAGCACGTGACCATGACATCGTGATAGTGGTCCATATAGCTGACGTACGAGCGTTCCTTGCTGCCCTTGTGGTAAACCAGCCGCGAGGCGTGATCCCGCGCAAGCGTGCCACAGAGGGAGTCGCTAACGAAATGAGCACTTCGAGCCTGCGGAACGCCGCCCGTTTCGCCCTGGGCGACGCCAGCCGTCAAAAGAGCCGCGGAAACCACTGTGGCGATGTTTTTCATCGTATTGCTCTATCTCTTTAGGAACGCGGGATCAACAGAGTCGGCTTTCGCTCCGCGAAAGCACGCCCGTTCGCGGAGCGAACGGCGACTATCTCCCGAAGTTATTCTTCCCGCGTTCCTTAGATTCGCTTGGGAGCCTCATTCGTACGTCAGGAGTTTGCTGCAACTGGGATGATATCCGAAGGCTGGCGGGATGTCACGCATTGCCGACGCGTTGCGGGTGATATGCCACTGCGTCTATAGTATTCGTATTGCACTAACGGTTGGTGATCCACAGTCCGGGCACACGCTGGTCCGTGTTGGACGAACGAAGTTCTTTTGGAGATCTGTCGATGAAGCCCTCTCGTCTCATGTGTTTCTGGTTGTTGATCGTCGTCGCGACGGTGTCGTCGGCAGACGAGTCTGAGGTCCGCGACCTGGCGGCGGCCGGATTTGACGCCGATAAGCTGGCGATGATCGTCCCTGCCATGGAACGCCACATCCAGCAGGGGAAGCTGGTCGGTGGTCTCGGGCTCGTGGTTCGCGGTGACGCGGTCGTTTACGCCAAGACATGGGGACAACGGGATCGTGAGAACCAACTTCCCATGACCGATGACACGATCTTTCGCATCTATTCGATGTCTAAGCCTGTGACGAGCGTTGCTGCGATGATTCTGGTGGAAGAGGATAAATTGGCGCTCGACGCCCCGATCTCCAAGTACTTGCTGGAGTTGGCCGAGATGACGGTGCTTGCCGAGACAAAGAGCGACGACGGCGAAACCCGACATGAAGAGATCCCCGTCGAAAGACCGATCACGGTGCGTGATTTGCTGCGTCATACGTCGGGATTCACGTATGGGTTTTTCGGAAACAGCGAAGTCGACAAACGGTATAGGAGGGCAGGAGTACTTGTAACCGACCAGACGTTGGAGGACACGGTCAAGAAGCTCTCACAAATTCCGCTCAAACATCAACCCGGAAGCCGTTGGCACTACAGCGTTTCGACCGACGTCTTGGGGCGGGTGATCGAAGTGGCGTCAGGACAGTCGTTGGATCAGTTCTTGCAGAAACGCATCTTCGAGCCCCTGGGCATGAAGGACACCTTCTTCACCGTGCCGCAGGACAAGCTGCCTCGCCTGGCGCAGATGTATGCGCCCAAAGCTCGCGGTGGGCTCAGACCGGCCCTTGCCATACGATCACGCCGTTTCGTCGATTCGTCAAACCGATTCTATTCGGGTGGGGGCGGCCTTTGTTCCACCGCTTCCGACTACATGACATTCTGCCGGATGTTGTTGAACGAGGGCGATTTGGACGGCACGCGCATCCTCCAGCCGGAAACGGTTCGCTTGATGCGCGCAAATCAGTTGACCGGCGGAATTCAGCGTTCGCTCGGTTTTCAGTTTGGCCTGGGGTTCAGAATTGATAGAAACGGCGTCTACGGTTGGGGTGGAGCAGCAGGCACACGTTTCTGGATTGACCCGAAAAACAAGCTGATCACGATCTACATGGTTCAGATCAACCCGACCGGCAGCCTCAACTTCGGCGAGGAAATGAAGAAGCTCGTCTACGCGTCGCTGCGGTGATGCTGCATTGGCGAAAGAGGGATCTCGTCACTCGTTCCGATGTTGGACGTCCACGACCTGAAAACGCAGGTCGCCGACCACGGCGATCCAGGCGAAACCTTCCATCCCTTCGCCCAGTTTGATGTGAGTGGCGTCCACCAGCATCTCATTCCAGGCAGGATCGACGCTCAGCCACTGCTTGCCGTCATGGATTTCGGCCCAGGCGTGCCAGGCGAAATAGGGCTCGTCATCGTCGGCAAACATGAGCCCCGTGACATCACGGGCGGGGATCTCCAAGCTGCGAGCCAGGGCCACGAACAGCAGCGCGCATTCGGTGCAATCACCCGCTCGGTTTTTCAGTATGCGCAGGGCGGTCGACGCGTTCTTGTTGTGCGTCATGTCCAGGTTTTCAAAGATCCACTTCTGCAGGCGATCGGCCGACTTGACAGGGTCTTTCTCCTTACCCACGATCTTGGCGGCCAGAGCCCGTATCTTTGGCTGGTCGCTTTGAATGGACGGAGTGGTTTGCGTGTATTTCGTCCTGTCATCGTCTGAAAGCGGCTTGGCCGCCTCGGCGGAGAAATCGCGTGCTAGCTTCAGAATGACCGAGTCCCCTTTTTTTTGCGCCTGTTGCCGATGCGACTCGGGGAATGCGAAATCGGTGACGCATTTCAACGTCAGGGCGTCGACTTCCTTCGGATCGCCCAGTCCCCGGTCGACGGGTACCCGCAAAAGCATGTCGAATTTGGCTGCTGTCAAGTTCTTGGCAATCGCCTCCTCTTCCATCCGCACCTCGAACGGGCCCATATTACCTTTCAGCACGTTGCCGTCGTCGAGGACCAATGCCTTCATCGTCGCTCCGTACATCGTCGCCTCGACTTCATTCACCATCATAGGCGCCCCTCCCCAGCGAACTCGCCGCCGTTCGAGGAATCGGTAGACGGCCTTCGTGTCCACGTCGTCGGTTTGGTCGAGATCCAAGCCGTACTCTTCGAAGGTATCGCCCTTCTTCGGTGGGCCGCCCAGCCATCGATCGAGCCGAACCATCTGGGCGATCGTGTCTTTCGATAGCGGCGTGGTTCGTTTCGACTCCACTCCATCTTTCACCGTGGTGATCACCAACTGGTCGTCCTTTCGCACGGCCTTCTGGGTTGATACCTGGCCGTCCTCCTCTTCGGTCGCCTCCACACGGATCAAGAGACCGTCACCAGTGAGTTCGTATACGTCCTTCTCACACATCCGGGCCTTGTGTTCTTCACCGAACATGCGAAGTGCCAGCACGACTTCATCGTCCACCACCAGCACGTCTTGTCCGTTTTCGTCCTCGAGCCGCGCTTCCGCCACTCCCCAACCCACTTTCTTATTCGCGAGGTAGAGCCCGTAGGCGTACCGGCCCTGATTGCGGCGCACATAATCCCGCAACGACTCGCCTTCGGCGGGCTGGCTGCAGAATGCAGGAGCTTGAGCCAACAACAAATACAGCAACACGGCACGACATACCAGGTTGACCATGGTTTCTCTCCAAAGGGGCAGCGTCAGTACCGTTCTCCTCGTCCGTTCAACTGTATCGCCTCTCCGGCGATGTTCATACCCCAGAGGTATCCGTACTCGCTTGATTGACGCGTGGTCGTGGATAGGGTACGTTCACGTCAGCATTCCTGCGGTCACTGTGCCTGCGTGCTGACCGCCTCAACCTCACACCTTTTCGGATTACCGCGAAATGCGTCATCACACCAGACACGTTTCTGTTTCAAGGCGAGACGGTTGTGGTGCGGTTCACGGGGAATCGCGCATCGCCGATCTGATTCAACCTGCACGCCTGACGGGCATGGCACGATTCGGCGTCTACCTGATCTTCGGACTGGCGATGTGCGCTTTACCGCCCCCGACCGCTCGCGGTGAGAATCCCGCATTGGACGAGGCGTTTCAGAAGTTGACTACGCTGGAACCGGGGCAAGGGCTCGAAATGCTCCAGCCCATTCGGGAGGCCGTTGTCCAAACACGATCGGACGAGAGAGCACGAGCGGATCTCGAAGCTCGCCTGATCGCGATACTCCGGGGCGACGCAACCGGCTTGGCGAAAGACTGTGCCTGCCGCCAGTTGGTGATTGTCGGCTCGGATACCTGCCTTCCCGTTCTGGCGGGATTGCTGCCGAACGCGCGCTTGTCCTACATGGCTCGGTATGCCTTGGAGGGTATCGGCAGCCCGGCGGCGATCACGACCTTGCGAGAGATGCTTCGGAAGACCGACGGACGACAACAGGTTGGCGTGGTGATTTCGCTGGGGCGAATGGCCGACGGCGACGCCGTTCCGGAGCTTGCGAGACTGCTCGACAAGGAAGACGCGGAACTCCGTGACGTCGCTGTGATCGCCTTGGGCCGCATCGGGACGATCGCTGCAGCCGACGCACTACGGAGTTTTGCCGACAGGGCCCCGGAGGGCCTGAGAGATGCTGTGGTCGATGCAGAGCTTCATGCGGCGGAATTGCTTTGCCAGCAAGAAGAATACCAGACCGCCGCCGAACTCTGTGAGTCGCTTCTGGCCGACGATTCCGAGCGCGTCCGGGCTGCCGCGTTTCGTGGGCTCATTGCGGCGAAGCCGTCCGAGCCGTTGACCATGATCCTGACCGGCCTGGCTGCCGAGGAACCTTGGAAACGGGCGGTCGCCGCCGATTGCGTGGTGGGACTCAAGAAGCCGGAGGAAGTCAAGACCATCGCCACGGGCATGCCGAAACTGCCCACGTCGGGCAAGATCGCTGCCTTGGTCAGTCTGAAGAACCACTGCGATCCGGCGGTGCGCGAAGCGGCGTTGATCTCATTGGATCAGGACGACGCGGAGGTTCGCACGGCCGCATTGACTGCGCTGATTGCATCGGGGACTGCCGAGGATGTCGCGAGGTTTGCCGATCTTGCCTCGACAGCCGAAGACCTTCAGGTGCGTGACGCCGCCTCTGAAACACTGCGCCTGATGACCGCCGACGGAACGAACGAGGCAATGATCGCTTTGATTAGCGAAGCCAAACCGCCGAACTTGGTCGTCGTACGGTGTGCCCTGGCGCGACGTTCGCCGGAGTTCGTCCCCGCCTTTCTCAGAGCTGCCGAATCATCGGACGCGGCAACGCGACTGGAGGCGTTCAAGGCGTTGGAAATCATGGCAACGGAGAAAGAGGCGGAGTCGCTGGCCAGCCTCTTGGCCAAGAGGGCAGAGGGCGAAGAACGCGAGGCCGCAGGCCGGGCCGTCTGGATGAGCTGCCAGAAGATCTCCGACCCAGCCTTGCGATCGGCGCCGTTGCTTGCGGCGATGAAAAAGACGGACGCGGCCGGACAGACCGCGATCTTGCCTTCGCTGGCCCGGCTGGGTGGAGAGCGGTCGCTCGCAGCCGTCCGTTCGGCCATGCAAAGCAAGGATCCGGCCGTTCGTGATGCCGGTTATCGGGCTCTGGCCAATTGGCCCGACGCTGCGGTGGCGGACGAATTGCTGGACATCGCAAAGAGCAGCGAGGTAGAGTCCTATCGCGTCTGGTCACTGAGGGCTTACGCTCGGGTGGTCTCGTTGCCCAACGAACGCCCGGCCCAGCAGACCTTCGAAATGCTGAACAGCGCGATGGAGTTGGCAACGCGCACAGAAGACAAGGAGTTGATTGTCTCGCGTTTGGCGTCAGTACGTGTGCCGGACGCGCTCGCGCTGCTCGTCTCGCTGCTTGACAAAGAGGAATTGAAGAACTCGGCCGTTCCTGCGGTCTTCACACTGGCAAAGGGGCTCAGCCAGTCTCATCCCGATCAGGCGAAGGCAGCCTTGGAAAAGATTCAACCGCTGGCGAAAGACGCGGCCATTCTGCAGCAGATACCTAAAGTGCTCCGCGATATCGAAGCGCGAAAGCGGCGCCAGAAATAGAAAGCCACGACTATGACAAGCTCGCGAAATACCCGTCTCACGCGGCGTGAAATGCTCAAACGAACCGCGGCTACCGCCGGATCGGTCGCCACCCCGTTGGTGGTTCCAGCATCGGTGATGGGCAAGGACGGCGAAACCGCGCCCAGCAATCGCATTACCATCGGATCCATCGGCGTCGGAATGATGGGCAGGGGCCATTTCCGCATCTTCGCGGGATATCCGGACGTTCAGCTCCTGGCACTCAGTGACGTCGACCCATGGCGCCGCAACGATTCGACCAAGGCGCTCGAACGTGCGTACGCCGAAAGGCAGCCGAGCGGTTCGCATCGCGGCTTCAAGGCATACAGCGACTTTCGAGAACTGCTGGATCGCGATGATATCGATGCGGTGATCATCGCCACCGGCGAACGCTGGCACCCGGCGATTTGTGTTCGAGCTGCGAAGGCCGGGAAGGATATCTACTGCGAAAAACCGATCTCCCTGACGATTCGACAGGCACGAACCATGGCCCAAACGGTGCGACGGCACAATCGAGTGTTTCAAACCGGGTTGCAACAGCGCAATTGCCCGGAGTATCTGAAAGCATTCGAGATGGTTCACGCCGGCCGCATCGGCGAGGTGAAGCTGGCCTACGTCTCGGCCAGTGGAGTGAGTCAGTATCTGAACCTCCCGGCCGAGCCGCTGCCCGATGGACTCGATTGGGACATGTGGCTCGGCCCGTGCCCTTGGCACCCTTACAACTATCGATACCACCACACCGGCCCACCGAAGAACGTGGTCCCCTGGAGCTGCAACCGGGCGTTCGGCGCCGGCGGGCTGACTTCGGGTTTGGTTCACAATCTGGATTCGGCCCACGCAGGACTGCGCAAAGACGGCGACGGTCCGGTCAAGATCACGCCCCCGGGGGTTGACGGGGCTCCGTCGCTCACATTCACCTATGCCGATGGCACCCAGATCGTCTGCGCAACCAGGCTTGAACAAGGCAAACACTTCGTCCCCGAGGGATGGGATGTGAAGACCCCGATCGTCAATTTCGGCGTGTTGTTCGTCGGCGACCGCGGCTGGGTTCACGTCGCTCGGTTTGGGCTGTTGGACTGTTATCCCAAGAACCTTTTGGACGGCGACGTCTCGAAAGCCCATTCCGTCGCAGGAAACCACCGTGACTGGCTCGACTGCGTTCGCACACGGCGCCGCCCGAGAGCGGATGTGGAAATCGGTGCGTGTTCCACAATTCTATCCCATTTGGGTTGCATCGCCTTGTGGACCGGAAGGGCGCTGAAATGGGATCCCGTCAGGGAAGAATTCCAGAATGACCACGAGGCCAACGCGTTGCGTTCCAGAGCGTCGCGCGAACCGTGGAGTGTTTGATTGGATCAATAGGAATTTTCCGTTTTCCGATGACTAAGTGGATTCCGGTGGGCGAGTAGCAGCCACGCGGGCGGCGATCACCAAACTATCAGGCTCAACGCTATGTCAGTGGGTTTGTCGCCGTAAGACAGCAACTGAGCCGCATGGAACAAGGCCACTGGGTGACGACGGTCGACGTTCTCCCGTACGGTTTCTTAACTCCGGCTCCTCTGGCAATCCGGCCGCACTCCACCGATAATGAATATTGGGAACCCGAAGGCATGGACGACCGTTCCACAGTTCGGACCGAAGGACGATGATCATGGAACTAACCATTCAACTTGATGACCCGCTGGCCTCGCAACTGCACGACCGGGCGTCCGCCGACCAGGTGCCGCCTCAAGAATTTGCACGCAGGCTGCTGGGCGAGGCGCTGCAACACCTTGACGAGTCGGCCAAATGGGACACGCAGAATCGGCGGCGCATCGCGCTAATCCGCAAGAGCGTTCGCGAGGGCCTAACGATCGACGAGCAGGCCGAATTGCAGTCCCTCCAGGAAGCCGTTGATCGGCGTTTGGAAGCGCGCGACCGTCAATTGTTAGACGAATTGGCGCGGTTCAAGGAAGCTGTCGAGCGACTGCCGGAAGGAACGGAGTGAGAAGTGGCCTTTGATTACCCGCAGTCACCGCACCATCGCCGGCACGCCCCAGCCGGATATCGCAACTACCAGTCGTACAAGCCCTGGTTGCGCGACGAGTTCACCTTCCGTTGTGTCTACTGCCTCTGTCGGGAACGGTGGTTTCCCGACGGAGACGCCGCCTTTGGCACGGATCATCTCCAACCACAGGCTGCCGCGCCCGATTTGCAGACGCAATACGACAACCTCGTGTATGCGTGTTGCCAGTGTAATTCCATCAAGGGCGATAGCGAAGTCCCGAACCCCTGCCAACATGCCTTTGGCAAACACGTGAATATATTGAACGATGGCACGGCCCAGCCATGTTCGTCGATGGGGACGGAACTGGCCGAAATATGCCGGTTGAATCGTCCACGCCTCGTCGCTTTTCGCCGGGGCATGATTGAACTATTGGGATTGCTTGGCCGCCGGCAGTCTGAGCAAGCCAGAAAACTGCTGCAGACATACCTGGGATACCCGCCCTCGTTGCCCAATCTCTCCGAACTGCGGCCGCCCAGCAATGACAACCCCGAAGGTGTACGGCGCAGCTACTACGCCCAAAGGCAGCGAGGTGAATTGCCAGAAACGTATTGACGAAATCGCCTTAGCCGCGGACTGCAGCGGAGATGCGTTAGCGTTTTTTTCAACCCAACAAGCGAGGACTAAGCTGATGAAATTCACTCTCAATGCACTCCTGGTCACAGCCCTTTTCCTTGTTGCGGTAACATCGGCGGTTGCTCAAAGGCCGCGCCGCCCGCTTTCGGATGAAGTGAAGCAGCAGATAGAAAGCGTATTGCCTGCGAAGGCACCGACGGTGCCCCCCAAGAAAACTCGCAAGCTCCTGATCTACGACGGCAATGTCGGATATGGCGGACACGGCTCCATCCCTTACGCGAACGACGCCTTCACTCTCATGGGCGAGAAGACGGGTGCATTTACGACGGTCGTTTCGCGAGATCCCGCCGTGTTCGAAAGGGACCATCTGGAACAGTTCGATGCCGTCTGCCTGAACAATACCGTGGGCAATCTGTTCACCGATCCGCAACTGCGACAGAACCTGCTTGAGTTCGTGCTCAGCGGCGGTGGTCTCCTGGGCATCCATGGAACCACCGTGGCGTTTACCGATTTCCAGAAAGGAGCGAAGGAGACCTGGCCGGAATTCGGGTACATGATCGGTGCACGCGGTGCGTCTCATCTGGCGCAGGACGAACGTGTGGTTGTCAAGCTCGATTCACCGGACCATCCGCTCAACGCACCCTTCGGCGGCAAAGGCTTCGAGCACGTCAGCGAGTTCTTTCGAGTGCGCGGACCCTATTCACGAGACCGTCTGCACGTGCTGTTCAGCATCGACACGGCCAAGACGGAGCTTCCTCCCAAAGGAACGCACCCCGGCGTCGAGCGGGACGACGACGACTACGCGCTGGCCTGGACACGCAGCTACGGTCGCGGCCGAGTTGTCTACTGCACGATCGGCCACAGTCCTCAGGACTTCATGGACCCCAAGATCCTGGAATTCTACCTGGGAGCCATCCAATTCATCATGGGGGACATCTGCGGAACCACGACCCCCAGCACCCGACTGACTCCCGCCGTCGCCGCCCAGGAAGAGTTGGGCTGGAGATTCGGCGTGACCATGTGGGGTTTGCACAAGAACACGCTGTTCGAAGGCATCGACAAGACTCGGGAACTGGGCCTGTCCTACATCGGCGGGCTGAGCTTCCAGAAGGTCAGCAAGGAGATGCCAAAGAATTTCGACTGCAATCTCTCGGACGAGGAACTGACGCAAATTCGCCTGAAAATGGACGAAGCCGGTGTTCGCATGCCGACGTTCTTCTATGCGCAAATTCCGGGCGACGAGGAGGGTTGCCGCAAGGTCTTCGAGTTCGGCCGGAAGCTGGGAGTCGAGACCTTCATCTCCGAACCGCCGCCCGAGTCGCTCGACGTGATCGAGCGGTTTTGTGACGAGTACGACATCCGGCTCGGCATTCACAATCACGGCCCGAAACAGTCTCCCGTGTATTGGCAACCGGAGGGGATACTGAAGGTCTGCGAGGGACGCAGCAAGCGAATCGGTGCATGTCCCGACACGGGCTATTGGATCCGATCCGGCATCGATCCCGTCGAAGGGATCCGAAAACTGGGCGATCGGCTGATCACGATTCAACCCCACGACCTGAATGAACTGTCCGAAGAAGGACACGACGTTCCATGGGGCACGGGCAAGGCGGAGTTCGAAAAGCTGCTCCAGGAGATACGTCATCTTGGAATCAAACCGACATTGATCGGGCTGGAGTACTCCTACGACTACGAGGACAACATGCCCGAGATGGCCGAATGTGTCGAGTTCATCAACGAACTCAAGTTGGATACACCGCAGTAGTCACGAAGTCCCGGTACCCCCGTTGCTCGTTGGTGCGCGATGACCACATTGGCGACGGCCCAGGACTCGCTCCCGAAGGAAATGAACGATGGTACGACTCGGAAACGCAATCGTCTCGATTTGCAGATTCAACACCGGCGGCCAGTTGGTTGTGTGCTGCCTGATTTGCGGGTTCGGCCAGAATGTCTACGCCCAGGACACCGCGACCGGAAACAGCGAGGCCAAAGCGGTATACGCTGCATCCCAAACCGCCGATCGTGTTTCGTCGGTCAAGAGCGATGTCGCAGAGAGTCAATCCGCGAGGCAAAAGAAGAAGGGCTTTGTCACGATCGCAACCATTGGCGCCTCGCCGTTGACGGTCAGTGCGGATACGGAGCCTCAGAGGGTGGTCGAACACGTTATCTCCTACTGGCGAGGCTTGTTTGCCCGGGTGCTGCCCGACCGACCGGACCTGATCGTGGTTCCGGAAGCCTGCGATCGTCCTCGAGGGCTTTCCTCCGAGAAGACGAACGAGTACTACTCGGTCCGCAAGGATCAGGTACGGGACTTCTTTGCTCAAGTCGCCCGGGAGAACCGCTGTTACATCGTCTACTCAGCCAAGAGGGCCATGGGCGACGGAACGTGGCGCAATTCCAGCGTTTTGATCGACCGCAAGGGGAACGTCGCCGGCATCTACAACAAGAACCATCCGACAATCGGAGAGATCGACCAGCGTATCCTCTGCGGCAAGGACGCGCCGGTAATCGAGTGTGATTTTGGCCGGGTCGCCATGGCCATTTGCTTCGATCTCAACTTCGACAAACTGCGTCTGAAGTACGTCAAGGCCAAACCGGATCTGATCGTATTCTCGTCTATGTATCACGGCGGTTTGATGCAGCAGTATTGGGCCTATTCCTGCCGCTGCCATTTCGTCGGAGCGATCGCCGGCCGGGACAAGCCGTCCCAAATCCGAAATCCACTGGGCAACGTCATCGCCTCGAATACCAACTATTTCGACTTTGCCGTGGCGACGGTCAATCTCGATTGCGAACTGGTCCACCTCGATGGGAATTGGAATCGGCTGAGGGCCATGAAGGCGAAATACGGCGCCAAAGTGAAAATCACCGACCCCGGCCTGCTCGGCTCGGTACTGATCGCCAGCGAACACGAGACCATCGACATTGATACAATGATCGAGGAATTTGAACTGGAACGATTGGATGATTACATGGCCCGATCGCTTGCCCACCGGCTGAAGCCGGGCAACATGGAGCCGTGAACGAAACCCCTGGAAT
>JADHUC010000373.1 GCA_016784735.1 Pirellulaceae bacterium
CTCTCGGTCAATAGCACCGAGATATCGATGCCGTTTTTCGGCTCCCCCAGGTTCGCGGCAACAAATTCCATGACGACCTGGCCACCGGTCCCCAAGTCCGTCCTGGTGCTGGCCACGTCGAATTGGCCGTCCGCACCGGCTCGCGTAATGCGGATCCCGTCCAGGGTGCCTTCGTCGATGTTGGCCCCACCCTTGAACAGGAAATCCAGCTCGCGCGGCGCCACACTCAAGACGTTTTCGCCGCCCAGATCGAGCAGCGCGCCATCGTTCGGCTGAACGGCGAGCAACTCCGGCCCGGCCAACAGCAAGCGCTGTTCCAGCGCCTCGTGCATCAATTGGCGGCGAAAGGCGGGCTTACCGGCTTTGTGACGATTGGATAATTTGCGGCGACGCTTGCGACTAGATCGCACGATATCAGAACGTCGGTTTCCCATGGACCGATCCCCAGGAAAGAGAAATAAATTGGGTCAATAAAGCTGTAACAGTATCACTAGAATCACGGCACGAACATAGAACAACACCCCCGTCTGTTTGGGGTGAATTGGGTGCCGATTCGGAACAAAAGGCTCTAATGAGCCGAGTGTCCAGTATAGTCGCCAACCCGGCCTTGTCACGTTTTTTGCGCCGGTTTCGACTTCATCAGCAAAATGGACTACTGGGCATTGCTCGTCCTGGGGGATTGGCATTAGTGGGGAGGTGGCACGCCTCTTGTCGCCGCCGGTTTCAAAGCAAGCACGCGCCTGCAGTCCCGCGTCCCCAAGCTCGCCATGCCGCAGACGGTATGAAACGCCCAAACCCCACCGCAGATGGTAAGGCGGGCTCACGACTTCTGCCACAGGCAAAACAAACCGGCCGCCGCAGAGACTTTTCGCGATTGGCCCAGAGGTTAGCCTCGGGCGGTATACCTGGGCCTTGATCGTATCGTCGGCAATGTGGGGCACGTTTCCAACGTGCCAATGTCTGTAAGTTTTTGAGCCACGGCACGTTAGAAACGTGCCCCACGTACTAGCACTGCCAGCATTTGCCGGAGTTATGATCAAGCCCTATACCTGCAATGGACCGCCCACTCGTGACATGCTGGCAGGTTATGGTACTTCCGGGCTACTCGGCCGAGTATTCCGTCGTAGATTAGATTTTAAGTGGGATTGGCCGTGATTCTGGATTCGGACGAAAGGCGCCGGACGATCTCTGCCGGGTCGCCCGTATCGGTCAAAATAGAAGACTGCCGCTCGGCCCAACCGGGGGACTCCGCCATCTGGAGGGTGTGCTCCAAATAAGGCAAGCAATCCAGTTCTTCTGCGACAGGTCGAAGTCGTTTGACCAGGGAACGGATCACTTCTTTGACCGGCTGTACTTCGTACGTGTAAGAATTGACCAACTCCGCCTTGTTGCCGAAACGACAGGCCCGCCACTTGTTTTGTCTGACCATCATCGGATGGCAATCATGTTGGTAGGCGCCTTCGTCGATTTGTGCCGAAAGCGCTTGCACAAGGCACTGGGTCAGCGCCGCAATGCCCAGCACATCCTGCAGATTCCCAGGCATATCGCAGACTCGGATTTCCACCGTACCGAACTTGTGGTGGGGGCGCACATCCCACCAAAGTTCTCGCATCGTGTTGATGAACCCGGTATCCACCATGTGGTTGATCAGCCAAACGTACTCGCTCCAGTTCCGCATCAGCGTGGGCAGCCCCGCCGTGGGAAGACCTTCCATGATTTTCGAACGCTGGGACTGCAGCCCCGTATCTCGGTTCTCCCAGTACGGGCTGCTGCAACTGATCGCCAGGAACATGGGCAGGTGTTGCATGATTCGGTCGCAGATCATCACGGCCTTATCACCCGAATCGACTCCCACGTGGACGTGCAGGCCGAAAGTAACCAGCCGACGGGCCATTTCCTGCAGCAGGTTGACTAGATTTTGGTATCGATCGTTCGGAGTCACTTTCTGGTCACGCCACAGCGAAAACGGGTGCGTGCCACCCCACCACAGTCTCAATCCCAACTGGTCCGTGGCTTGTTCCGCCTGCGTGATTTTCTGCCGCAGGTCCGTCTCTGCCTCGCCTACCGTGTTGCAGATGCCCGTAATGATTTCGAGGCAACTTTGCATCAACTCGGGCTTGAAGGACTGGGGCGTGTCGTCCGGCAGCAAGGGCATCAATTGCTCAATCGAACTGGACAGAGCCATGCTCTTTTCGTCGACCAGGGCCAATTCCAGTTCGATGCCAATCGTTGGGCGCTCGTTGCTGCTGAATTCGATCTTGTTCATGACGACTCAAACTGCGAGTTGGGATCGGACCAATAGACGACGGTGCGCGCGAGTATCTTGGCACCTTCGCGCAGAGCTTCTTCGTCAATATCAAAAGTCGGCGAGTGAAGCGGAAAGCCGCCCGCTCGTTCGGACGTGCAACCAAGGCGGAACATAGCTCCCGGCGTCTTCTCCACGTACAAGGCGAAATCTTCGCTGCCCATGCTGGGGCGAGGAATCTGCTCGATGCCCTGCGGCCCCAAAACCTCCCTGCCGGAACGGTCCAGCAGGTCGATCAAGCGGGCGTCGTTGTTGATCGAGTTGGAATTCTCGCCGAAACGGACCTGGATCTTGGTGTCGGTCGTTTGACCAATGCCGCTTGCCAGCCGACGGATATGATCGAACGTTTCGGCACGCACATCCGATTCCAGCGTGCGAACCGTGCCTCGCAGCGTGACCTCTTCGGGAATCACGTTGGCGTTGTCGCCGCCGATCAGTTGCCCGATCGTGATTACCACCGAGTCCTGGCTGTCGGTGGCTCGCGGGATAAACAGGTACAGCGCGTTGATCAATTGGGCCGCAGCCGCGATTGGGTCGCTGGCTTCGTGCGGCCTGGCCGCGTGCCCGCCACGCCCCACGATGTTCACTTGCACCAGGTCCGAGGCGGCCGTGAATACGCCGGAGCGAAGTCCGATTCGCCCCACGCGGCGCGCCGGATCCATATGAGCAGCAACGATTGCGTCCACTCCGTCCAGCGCCCCCACGCCGATCATCTCCAATGCGCCGGTAGACGTCTCCTCAGCAGGCTGAAAGATGCCGCGCAGACGCACGTTCCAAGGCAGTCGCCCAGCGTTTTGCAGATCGTTCAGTGAGCAAATGGCGCCGAAAACAATCGCGGTGTGAGCATCATGTCCGCACGCATGCATCACTCCGTCGTGTTGACTTCGGTATTCCGTCTCTTTTGCGTCATGGATGCGTAGTGCGTCGATGTCGGCGCGTAAGGCAATCATGCCTTGCCCTGTTGGGTCCGCATCTGTCGGCAGATCTGCCAGCACGCCGCGCCCGTCCGGGCCCATGCGCACAAAAAACCCCTCGTCGCCCAGCAACTGGTAGAGGTACAGACTGGTTTGTCGCTCGTCGCCCGACACCTCCGGGTACATGTGCAGCCGCCGCCGAATCTCCACTATCTGGTCGAAGCGGCCGTCGATCCGCTGATCCAACTCACTTTGCCATGAATCGCTCATCGACGTTCCTCGACCTCGGACCCCCAGGACACGGTAGGGCAGGCTTCCAGCCTGCTCGGCTGACACGGCAGGCTGGAAGCCCGCCCCACGTTCCAACGCATACGTTGATTCTAATGGACAAATTCAGGAGCGACCAGATTGGGGATCACGCCGGTTTCATGGCCTCGCTCCAGCAGCAAGGCCACGGCTTGGCGGCCAGGCTGGCCGAAGTCCAGCGTCCAATCGTTCACGTACATCTCCACGAACCTGTCCGCCTTCTCTTGATCAAGCCCGCGGCCAAATCCCAATGCGTAAGCGAGCGCGTCTCGACGATGGTCCAAGCCATATTGAATGCTGGCTCTTAGCAGGCGATCGACCTCGCAAATCGTCGCTTCGCCCAGGTCTTTGCGGATCGCGTTGGCACCCAACGGCAGCGGCAGGCCCGTCTGCTCGTACCACCAGACTCCCATGTCGACAATCAGCCGAAGGCCATCGTCAGCGTAGGTCAACTGGCCTTCGTGGATGATCAAACCGGCATCGACCCGACGCCCTTCGTATTCTCCCGCGCAAGTCGCCTCGATGATCTGATCGAAGGGAACAACAACATGGGGGAAGTCGACAGCCAGGCACATGCGGAGCGCCAGATAGGCTGTCGTCAGCGTACCGGGAACCGCGATCGTCTTGTCTCGGAACTGATCGACCGGTCCGGGTTCGCGAGCCACGAGCATCGGACCGTAGCGGTCTCCCATGCTGGCGCCGCACGTACACAACATGTATTTGTCTTGGAGATGAGCGTAGGCGTGCAGGCTCACGGCCGTCAGTTCCAACTCGCCGTGAAACGCTCGTCGGTTCAACGTCTCGATGTCGACCAACTCGTGTTCGAAACGCAGAGGGCCCGTATCGATTCTGTCTTTGGCCAACGCATAAAACATGAAGGCGTCGTCGGGGTCCGGGCTATGGCCAACACGAATCAACCGCTCGTTCGTCTGGGGCAACTTGTTTTCCTTTCCAGCTCGCGTGTACAGTCTGACTGGCATGATGAAGCAAACAGACACGGCGTGCAACCACCGGCGGCAATTCGGCCAGTCCAGTTCGACCCAAAGAAAAACGTCCGAGGCCAATCCGCCCCGGACGCTGTAACCGCAACTCTACCCGGTAGGCAGGGCTTGATCATAACTCCGGCAAATGCTGGCAGTGCTAGTACGTGGGGCACGTTTCTAACGTGCCGTGGCTCAAAAACTTACAGACATTGGCACGTTGGAAACGCGCCCCACATTGCCGACGATACGATCAAGGCCCGGTAGGCAAGTCACTGGGCTGTTGGCTTTCTTGTAGGTTGGCCTTCCAAGGCCGACCAGGATATCGACGGCCTTGGAAGGCCATCGTACGAAGAGATTTGAGACGGGCAGCCCCCTAGCGGAGGACATACAAGGTGGGATCGTCGACGACCCACGGAGTGGACCATGTCTTCCCGTCGTCTCCGTTGCAGACGTTGAAGAAAAACGTCTTGAAGTACTCGGCGCGATATCCATAGGGGTAGTGCGATGCCAAATGGTCTTCCGCGGTCAAATCATCCACGCCGGGGCTGGCGTAGTAGTGAACCATGCCGTCGGGCGTGTGAGATACTCCGATCGTCCACCAACCGGTTGTTGTGATCTGCTTCGACCGGAAATCGTTTCCATTTTGGTCGGCACGCAGACGCCAATAGGCGTAGTCGTGCTCACTGCCGTCCGTCTTGCTCTGGAATTCGATGAACATACCCGTCCAGTACGTTTCGTCCTCTTGCCTGCTGCTCGAGAACAGTATTCCTCTGGGGGGTTTGGTAACGGTGGTGGTTAACGAAGTCCGAAAGCCGAAATGAGCGCCCGAGCGGTTCTCCCAGGTGTCGACCGGTGGGAGAAACACACGTACGACCACGCTCGGCGTGCGGTCCACGGGAATGGTCGTGCCCAGTCGATAGTTGACGTCGGCGATAAAGTCGTCTTGCTGCGTATGGTAACTCGGGCGGCCGGGTATACCGGTCCAAAGGGACCGCAACAGCAGCGAGCCTTTGCTGCCGGGCAGGCCATTTTCGGGCGTCTGGATGCGTCTTATGATATCCGGATGCCCGCGTTTCATGCCTTCATACCATCGCTCGTTCTCTGATTCACCCGATGGGGTCCGCTCCCGTTCGTCGATATTCCGAGTGCTTTTTGGCGAATTCAGGGTGTACGTCCAACCCTCGTCTTCAAAGTCGTCGCCAACGTTCTTCACTTTCTTGCCTGTACCCGGAACGACTTGAGCCGCGCAAACCGTGCCCGCCGCCAATCCGACGACGACAGCCGTCACTAGCAGGCGTTCAGCCCAACCGCAGTAGGAAAGCAACGTATTCATTTCTGATACCTCAGTCTGAGGTGGTGACGGGACAAAACAGCCGCAAAGGCGGATAAACCAGTCCTACAGGACGTACCCATCTAATCGGTCTGACTCGCAGCAACGGTCCAAGCGAATCCTCTGGACTCGCATCGAACCAAATGTATTGGTTTTGGCGCGTGAACCGTTTATTCCGTGAGTGAAAGCTGTATTGATTGCGCCGTTACGGCATCGGTCGGTGGAAGAGTCGACGCAAAACCGTATACTGAAGGCCCGATTTGCGAGCGAATCGGCACTTGATGCCGCGGTAAGGCAATTGGGTTCATTCCGCCAGTAGTAGCGAGTAGATATACCGCTCGCGGGTGAAACTGTCGTTGGAGTACAGCCTTTAGGCTGCGAGAACAGGCTAAAGCCTGGACTCCAACGGAAAAACCTGGCCGTGTGCCCGGGGCAGCACGCCTTCTTCCAACGTTTGAGCAACGATGCAACCAACCGGAATCCTTGAAACGTGTCTGTACGTCGACGATTTGGATGCCGCCGAAGCGTTCTATCGCGATGTGCTGGGACTGCAGTTCCTTTGTCGCGAGACCGCCAGGCACATCTTTTTTCGATGCGGCGACCGGATGCTGCTCATCTTCGACCCCGCGCGGAGCAGCCAGCCGGGTTCGGAAGTTCCGAATCATGGAGCGAATGGCCCTCTGCACATCGCCTTCTCGGTGAATGAATCCGAGCGAGAGGACTGGCGACGGCACCTGCGAGTGCACGGAGTGGAAATCGAAAAGACGATCGACTGGCCGCAAGGAGGCTGGTCGCTGTACTTCCGTGACCCGGCAGGTAACAGCGTGGAAGTGGCCACTCCGAGAATCTGGGACGGAGTGGGCTAAGCCGCTCGGCTATGGACGAAATGCGATTGTCGCAACGCGTCATCAGATGACATGACGCACACCAGCGCCCCATTCCCGCCGTAGATCTTGATTTCGTCTTCCTCGACAAACCAAATGGCTTCAAGCTCGCCGCACTGGAATCGTCTGCCGCAATAGGTTTCGCCTCGAATCAAGATGTTCTCGCTGACCTCAATCGGCGAGTTCGCACCTAGATCCGCAAAAGTATTGCGGGTGAGTTGGCGGATGGCGTCCAGCACTTCTGCGTGTTGCATGGGGGAAAGTGTTCAGGTTGGGTAGGACATAGCAATGGTGGGAACAGACCAAGATAAGCATCGGCGGAAAAAGCGTCTCACCCTTTGGGCAATCCCGCGAAGCGGCAAAGTCTTCCTAGCTTGACAATGGCGAGTTGCCCCTCGTTTGCCGCTGATGGCCCGATTGCGACTTGGCCGACGTGGGGCACGTTTCCAACGTGCCATACCGGACCAATTGACGCACATCGGCACGTTAGCAACGTGCCCCACGTAGCAGCACCGCTGGCACTTGACGAAGTAATCCTCAAGGAATCCGCCAAGACCAAGACGCCGCCAAACTCCATGTATTCTGCGTGTTATTCCTCGATTAGCCAAACAGCCTTTCCCGAAGACGCCCTCCCAGCCGCAAACTCGTCTTATCTTGCCGATTTCGTTTAACTGATACAGCCGTTAGATCCGAAAGAATCATCACGGATGCTTCTCTGCCAATTCACTTGTTGGGCGGCCCCTTCATGAAGCATGCGGGGCTGGCCAGTACTGTACGTGTGAGCAGATATGTTGCGTAGATTTTTTTCAATTGCCTGCGCCGCTCTGGCTACCTTGTGGTGCCCGGTCCACAATCCGACTTTGACCAAAGGTGCGGAACTGCGATCCACTTGCGGCGATCGGTTGATCGTACGCGAAGTGTCAACAGCCGCCTTTCCATCCGCTGGGATGCACCTGGATGAACCGGCTGGACATCCCGTGATTGAATCGTGCGCTCCGTGCTCGGTGGGAAATGTGGCTGATTGTGGCACTTGCCAACCATGTGCGGTCGGCGTGTACGATCCATGCGGACCGGGCTGGAATGATGGCCTTTGGGTCGAAACGGAGTTCCTACTTTGGCGGCGAAAAGGCCGGCGTTTTCCGCCATTGGTCACCACCCAACCAAATGCCGGGGCATTGCCGGGGGCAACGATCTTGTTCGGCAACGAACAGTTGAACGAACATGCGCGTCCCGGCGGTCGCTTGGAATTCGGGCTGTGGGTGGACCCCTGCCAAAACTTGGGGATGGGTGGTCACTTCGTGGCCTTGGGCGATGCCCCGGTTCGCTATTCGCTCGGCTCGAATGACTTGGGTTTCATCGCAAGGCCGTTTCGGGATGCCTCCGTGTTTCCACCGTTGGATACCTCCTTTCCGATTGCCAACGATACAGCGATCCCAGCCACAACGGGGCAGTTGAATTTGCGCACAGGTTCGGAAATCCTGGCTGGTGACGCTTTCTTCCGCTGGCTGTTGGCAAGGGGCGGGGGTACGCGGGTCGATCTGCTGGCCGGTTACCAATTCGGCCGCATCAACGAGGACTTGATCATCGACTCGTTCACTCAGACAGTACCCGTGCCGCCGGGCCTGCCGTCGATCGCCGTGACCGACTTCTTCAGAACAACAAACGAGTACCACGGCGGTCACTTCGGCCTGCAGGGCGAATACCGATTCGGCTGCTGGAGCTTGGAACTGCTGGCCAAGTTTGCCTTCGGCACGATGCGGGAAACCGTGTTCATTCGCGGTTCAACCGTGGTGGATGTAGGCGGCCCACCAGACGTCAGAACGCGTGGTTTGCTGGCCCAGCCAACCAACGGCGGCCAGCACGTACAGGACGAGTTCGCGTTCATGGAAGACATCGGCATCAAGCTGGCCTACTACCCGGTCGAGCGGCTGAAGCTCTCCGTGGGGTACTCTCTGATGTACTGGTCCAGCGTCGTACGCCCCGGCGAGCATATCGACCTCGACGTCGACGGGCGGTGGCTGACCGGAGCCCCGCCTGCGGATGCCACCAGCCCTGCCTTTTCGTTTGATACAACGGGATTCTACGTCCACGGCCTGAATTTGGGTGTGGAATACCGTTTCTAACTCTTGCCGCCCTTTGCAGGCTGCGTGCGGTAGCCAGACTAGTCACGTCGGTCAAATCCGAGCCCGATTCAGCATTCCAGAGCATCCAAGGCCCCCGATTTCTTCCAGGAAACCGCGACCTCGCCATTCACGCCCTCTGTTTCCGGGATCTCGCATCCCGCCCCCCCGCCAATTCCGGCTTGCCATTTGCTCCCCTTCCCAAGTACCAGACGTTTGACCGCCTTTCTTCCCTAAACGATAATGGGTGTTTATTTTTCGCATCCGGCCCGACCGGTAAACGTCCACTTTTTGCAGCGTGCCTGCCCCCGTAAGGGGCGATTGGGCTGGGCTGGCCCGCGCGCCGAGCGTGCGTCAACGCCGCACAGGGCACACATGTCATAACACCTAGGACTCATTCGATGCCGCTACCTGCCTGGATCAGAAGGCTACTGTGGGCCAACGAAGAAAGCCGTTGGAGACGCCGCCGCAAACGGCGCCGGGACGAAGAGGTCCAGCTGTACGTCACTCGACTGGAAGAACGGCGATTGCTTAGCGGCTATGGCGTCGTCGGCCCCACGGTGGACATCGTGGACACCACAAATGTGCAGTTCACGGGCAGCGGGCTCGATGACTCGTTCACGCTTGGTGCTCAGGAAGTCGAAGGCGTCAAGTACCTCACTCACAACATTGAGCCAGACGGTGATCTGGTCAGTCAGTTCGACCTGGATGCGGACGAGCAGGGCGAGCAGCGGCTGGAGGTCAGCACGATCACCGGCCTGCTGATCGACGGAGGGTTGGGCAATGACAGCGTGACCTTTGGCGGTGACAACGCATTCGACTTCTCATCCGCTGCATCCGTCATGGTCGCGGCGGAAACCATCAGCCAAACGCAGCCACTGTCAGTCTCGGGTTTGACCGCACTGGATGGCTTCGTCGAGAGTGGCGAAATCACGAGTCAAATAACGCTCGACGCCGACAACGACTTCAACACGCTGGCCGTTCTTGCCAAAGGCGATGCGACCATTCGGGAAACGAAGACGGAAACCGTTACCGTGACCGGCTTGGTCCTCGACTCCGGCAACGCCACGCTCCGCGGTGGAACGTTTCTTCTGGTTCCCTACGACCCGACCAACCTGGAAGGCGTGTACCAAGCGGCGACCGTCCGAATCGACGGAGCCACCCTCGGCGGAAGCGGCTCCGTGCAGGGCAATGTCACGATGACCAGTGCAGCCGGAGCGATCGCACCCGGCGCCTCGGCTGGGATTCTATCCATCGATGGCGATGTGACTTTCGACACCAGCGGGCAGTTCAGCGTCGACATCAATGGAGTCGGCGACGCGGGGACCGACTACGATCAACTGCTCGTGACCGGAAGCGAACGCACGGTCTCGCTGAACGACGCGACACTCGATATCACGACGACGGGACTTGCCAAAGCCGGGCGGGGGGACTCGATCGTCCTGATCGAGAATGTCGAAGCCACATCCTCCGTTGTCCCAGCGTTCAATGGATTGGCGGAAGGGGATACGATCCTGATCGACGGTAAGCCGTTTAGCATCAGCTATGTTGGCGGGACGCACGATAACGACGTCGTGCTGACCTTCGACCAGACTCCGGAGTTCACTGCGACAGGGAACATCTCGATCGCAATTGTGAACGGGCGGTTGATCGTCACTGACGACACGGGACCGGTGCTTGATGTGGCCGCAGACGACTTGAACGACCTGACGATCAATGGCGGTCCTGGAGCCGACAAGCTGGTGGTCAATTCTTCCGGCGGAAATCCGATTCCGTGGGGAGGACTGACGTTCAACGGTGGAAGTGGAGACGATCTGCTCAGCATGGACCTGCTGGCCGATCCGGGCAACCTCACTTCTGCCCCCATCACTTTCAACGGCGGCAGTGGTGGAGAGACGAACGGTGACTCGCTCGAAGTGCTCAACACGCCCAACGTTGCCGACACCGGTTCCAAATACATCACCACTCCGGACGATCCGGATAACAGCGGCCGGATTGTCGTCAGCCCGGGTGGGGGCGGTAACGCCAACGAGATGACAATCAACTTTACCGGTCTCGAGCCGACGACTCTAAGCGGTACAGGACCTCTGTCCGTCGAGGTTGCCATCGACGATGTCACCACGCTCGAACTGCGAGAGGATACCGTTCAGTCAGGCGATGGCTGGAACATCCTTGATGGTGACTCGACCTACGAAGAGCTCACTTTCCGAGGATACAACACGCTCAACGTAACCAGCGGAACCGGTGCGGAGATCATCACACTGTCCAGTCTTGACACCGCCGATCCAGGCGATGGAGTGCTCGAGGCGCTTTCCACAGTCAACCTGGACGGCGACAACACGGCTGGTACTGACACGAGTGCAGACGTCTTCAACATTCAGGCTGCACCGAGCGGTGTCACACTGAATCTCAAAGGAGGCGGCGGTAACGACATCTTTAATCTTGGCGATGCGAGTAATCTGATCGCAGGGTTGGATGGCACGATCGATGTTGACGGGGAAGGCGGCACCGCGGATGTGCTGCACATCATCGATACGGGTAACAGCAGTGCCACGACTGACGGCGTCATCACCAGCACCGCGGTGACCGGGTTGGGGATGGCCGTGGGCGTCACATACGATAACACGCTTGAATCGCCTGCCGTATCGCTGGGCAGTGGAGCGGATCAGTTCAACGTGCAGTCCACCGACTCCAACGTGGCCGTCCTCGTTAACGCGGGTGGTGGCGCCGACAACGTGACGCTCGGAAACGCGACGAATGGTGTCGACGGGATTCTGAACGTCGTCACCGTCGACGGCCAGGCCGGGCACGACACGCTCACGCTCGACGATCGCAACGACGGGAGCGATGCCGACGCGATCACATTGACGGCTCCCGGCGGTGGGATCGATGGGCGGGTCGCGAACGGTGCAACAAACTTCTTTGGAGCGGGAGGGCTTGTCGATCTGGCGAGCATGATTTCACTCACCATTCAGGGAGGCTCGGCACTCACAGTGACGGACGGTGCCGTGCTGGGGCTCGATACGGCGATCGATAACAGTGCGGGCAACTACAGTATTCAGGCGGGCGCGGTCGCAGGTTCAGGTGGCCCGTGGGACCTGTCCCTTGACGCAGGCACGAACTCGCTCAGCGTGGGTCAGATCGGAACGAGCATAGCAGCCGACGACATCAACCAGGTCGCATTAAGCGGCGACGCCGGCATCGCGCTCAAAGCCAGCATTTACACCGGCGCAGATGCATCGAACAATGCAGGTTCGGTGCAAATCAACGACTCCGTGACGCTCGCCGCTCACGTGACGGTTGATACGACCGACAACGGCGGCGGAACAGACGGCAACGTCGCGTTTTCCAACGCCGTAGTGGACGACGGCAACAATCGTGGATTGACGATCACGGCGGGGGAAGGGAGCGTGAGCCTGGCGGTCGTGGGAGCAGACACCGGCACGGGCAACGGGGCCATTGGAGCGTTGTCGATTGGCGGTAACGATGTTTCCTTCACGGGCAACGTGGAGGCTTCGTCAATCAGCGTAGCAACGGTTCAATCTGGCGTGGACGACGATAGCATTTCGATCGCCGCCGTCACGCTGGACGCAAATGGCGGCAACATCAGTTTCGCGTCGGACGACATTGACATCAATCCGTCCGCCAGCCTTGTTTCGACGGGTGCCAGCGGGGCTACCGTAACCTTCACGGCCGAGG
>JADHUC010000374.1 GCA_016784735.1 Pirellulaceae bacterium
GCTAGACATTGCTCACGAGTATTCCGATGGCGTGCGCGTATACGGAGTGGGAATCGACCATGAGGCCTACCAAGCCATGGGGAAACTCCTGCCCCGGTGGCAGACGGGAGACGAAGGCTGGGGACGCAAACGGGGCGATCCCGAGTCGCACTTGGAGCGTTGGCATAGCGAACTGGGAAAGGGCCCGTTTCTAGGAACGTTGCTGAACTCCGAACGCGCCATGGGCCGCGACCTGCCTAAGGCATGTCCCTGGCCGCGAGTCGAACTGGTGCGCCGTTTCCAGGCCGGTGAGTTCCGACCGTCGAAAGCCGCCGGATTGTATCCGCTGATGCTCATTTCCAAGGCCGAGATGCCGCGGCATTGGCCGGGATTGCTGGGCGACTATGCGCGGGAGGGGGGAACGCTGATGCTGGAGCATCTGCCCGGCTGGCGATTGGACACGGAGGCCAGCCCGCTACGCGAAGGCGAGACGGGAGCCGGCGATAAAGGCGTCCTGACACTTCAGTTCGCGGACCTTTCGGGCATCCACTTCCGTTACGAACGGCGAGGATTCGCCACACGCTGGCGGGTCGTCAAGAAGCACCCGTTGACCGAGGGGCTGGGGGACGTGGGAGTCTGGCAGAAGACATCCTTCCGCGAGGGCGAGAGCACCTACGGCTATTTGGTGAACCCCGTGAAGCCGAACGGCGCGGAAGTGCTTGTCGAAGTCGAACACGAGAGCTGCCCCTACGATGGCGTGCACTATGCGCGCCAAGGGAAGATCAACGGGACGTACCCACTGCTGACAGCCAACCCCGTGGGCAAGGGCTTGGTCGTCCGGCACTACGCCGCTGTCAGCCCCGACGCCGTGTTCGCGGATGCTTACCCGAGACTGCTCGCAAACCTGCTCGAAATCGCTGCGGCGGCCGGCGAGTAGATTTTGGAACAGGCACAGAAGAAGGTGGATCTACCGTGAATTGTCGAAGTCTTCTAACAAGGTGGGCCGGCTGTCTGGTTGTTCTCCTCAGCATGCGTGCGGGGGCGGTTGGCGCTGATCAATTGATTTACCCCGGCTCGGTAAAGATCGAGAAGTTTGAAACGGAACACGTTATCTACAAACCCGGCGAGACCGTGAACTTTGAGACAGAGTTCCGTGCCAAGACAAATCACAAGAAGGATGACGCAAGAGACCTGGACGTTCAGGTTTGGATCGAGCGCGAATTGGAACGCCCCGTGCTGGCCACATCGAAGTCGATCAACGTGCGTGGGGGTGTCCAGAAAGAGAGACTCCAGTGGCAATGTGACCGGAACGTCTTCGGCCACCGCGCCTGGATACGTTTTTTCGATCCGCAGGGCCGGCTGCTTGCCGAAGCGGATACGCTGTTCGACGTCGCTTCCCAGTGGGTCGACGTCATGCGCATGGTGTCGGCCGGCGCGAGTGGGTTGGCGAGCCCAAATGTGTCCGATGAAACCATCGCCACGCGCATCGGAGACATGAGAGATTCCCATTTCAATGCCCTGGAGATGTGGACGTTTTCGCCAAAGCCGTACGTGCTTGCCCCGGTCGAAGAGCAGTGGCCGTATCAGTATTATCCGGAGCGAAAGCCGATCGTTTCCAAGGATCGTTTGATGCGTTGGTCGCAGGAACTGCACCGTGAGGGCATGAAGTACATCGCCTACAACGAGACATCCGCCGCCGCGGGACCAGCGGACTGGCACGTCTACCATCCGGCCGTTTCCCGAGAGAAGCCCTATGCCCACTATTTCGAAGACCAGGGCATGTTCACGCCCAATTCGCTGAAGATCGCCGACCTGTTCGCCAACGAATTGCAGCGTTCGATTCGGATGTTCGGCTGGGACGGCATCCTGATGGACAGTGCGTTTTCCTGCCACGTGGCAACGTCCGAGGGACTGGACAGGGATGGCAGACGATTGACCGATCTCTCCGCAGGCGAAGTCGGTTATCGCTATCTCGAAAAGGCGCGAGAATTGGCCAGGGCGGCGAATCCCGACTTCGCGTTTCTTTCCCAGAACGCCACAACGATCAGTCACAACGGTGTCAAGCTCGACGCCGATCGGATGTATCCGTGGATCAAGCAGAACGCCGAGCGTTTGGACGCACGACGCTACAGCGAGTTGGTCGATGCGTGGACGCTGGAGATCGACTCGCACAACACGCCGCGTGACGGCCGTTATCCGTTGACGTACGAGAAGATGTCCGTGGCGTTGAACAGCATCGTGGAAGTCACCGGCCGCCCGTTGATGTCCTGGGCCTTTGTCGTGCCGCCGTATTACAGGGAGTACTCCGTGGCGTTCACGCGACCGTACATGGCCTTGATCTTCGCATCGCGCACGAAGCTGCACGATCACTTCGACGCCTATGGCGGCGCGTGGAGCGACGGTCGCGAGTCTCCCGCGTCGCGTCAGTTCGTCCGTTACAGCCGCTTCATGGCCCGGTTCTCATATTTCCTGTGGGACCCGGAACTACGGTGGATGTTGGAGCCGCACGAGCTGTTCTCGGTCGACGGATCGCGTCCGTTGTTCTGGGACAGGCTCGTCTATCGACGCAAGCTGCCGACCGGCAGGACGCGATATGTCATCAATCTGCTGAACCTGCCGTCCAACGGCGAGATCCTCGACCAGACTGAAATACCGCCCGTGGCGCAGAACGTCGAACTGCGCATCAGCAACAAGCTTGTGCCGGATCGCATCGCCTGCATGGATGCCGATGACCATTCGCTGGGAGTCCTCGACCTTCTCCCCGCGTCAAAGAACAGAGAAGGAAGCGTGTACCGCATCCCACCGTTTGAGAGCTGGGCCGTCGTTGTCCTGGAGTGAGCACATAGCACACGAAGGCAGACCGAATGGAACAAGTACGTTTGGAGCAAGGCCCTGCAGGAACAATTCACTGCAGTGGAGTGCGTGAGTAGAGCCATGAAGAGCATGCCCCGCATACAACTTGGGCAGGGCTGAGACTGGCTCATTCAGCATCATGGCATCAACAGTTCTGACCGATGGGCGGCGGCCCACGCCGTTAAGGACTTTGGTAGCCGGATTTGCAGGAATTCGGGCGTTTGCGGCCAGATCCCTGATTCGCGGCGAGTTTACGTTCCTGCCTTCGTTCCGCCTTGCTTCCCGGAGCGAGTACCGAGCCGTTCCCCATCCCGTTTCGCGGGATCTGGACGACGGGAGTGAGAGTCTGAGAAACACGGCAGGCCGAACCTGTCTTATGCGGCTGCAGCACATCCGCTTGGGGCAGGTTTTCGGTGCTCTGAAGTGGATTTTGTGGTGGCTGGGCGATATGTTTTGGTACAATCGTTGGGCCAAGTGAATCCGGAGGAGATGATGACGCGACAACATCTTTCCCTGTTAACTGTCCTGTTGACGCTTCCTTTCTTATCCTGCTCAGACGAACCGGATCTAGCGTTTACCAAAGACGAGGCCGTCGCTCGACAGCGGGAGTGCAGCCAGTCACTAGGAATGCCAGTTGAAATAACCAACTTCACTGGGATGAAGTTGGTGCTGATCCCGCCGGGCGAGTTCTTGATGGGCTCGCCGGAATCGGAGCAAGATACCGAGGTCGACGAGTATCAGCATCGGGTTCGCATCACCAAGCCGTTCTACCTGAGCGTGTACGAAGTGACACAGTCGGAATACGAACGGGTGATGGGAGAGAATCCGAGTTGGTTTTCGTCCGGCGGTAGCGGCAGCGGCAAGGAAAAGGTGTCTGATCTGGACACGAGTCGGTTTCCTGTTGAGCGGGTCAACTGGCAGAATGCGGTGGAGTTTTGCCGGAAGCTGTCCGAGTTGCCGGAGGAGAGGGCGGGAGGGCGGATCTACCGCTTACCGACGGAGGCCGAATGGGAGTACGCGTGCCGTGCGGGGACCACGACGCCGTTTCACTTCGGGAGTGAGTTGAATGGATCGCAGACCAACTGCGACGGTACGCGTCCCTATGGCACGAGCACCGAAGGGCCGCAACTCGGACGGACAACGACGGTCGGTTCGTATGCCGCGAACGCTTTTGGCTTGTACGACATGCACGGCAACGTGAGTTTTACTAATTAACCTACGCCGGTCGCTCCCCCCGAAAGCCGCATTTGCCCCTTGTTTTCATTGGGTCTACGGCACTCTGCAACCGGTACCCCCGACAAGCTCGTTTTCAAAACGGTACCCCTTGGGTGAGATTGGCCTCGGGAGGCCCGAGATTAGAGCCCAGCCGAGCGTTTTTCTGTTGTGCCCTGTCCTGCATTTGGTAAGCTGAGTGAGTAGACCATACCTGCCGAAATCTATTGGGCGGGCGACGATCATGCAGACTATTGTGGCACCTATCAGTGTAGTCGTCTTGTTTTGGGTTACTGGCTCTGGCTTCACAGTCGCCAATGAGGAGCTAACCGTCTCTGAGGCCCAGCGTTTTCATCACCTGATCAGGCGTGTCGGCCCTCAACATGGTCTTGAATGCCACTTCAATGGCTTTCCCGTTTGGAAAACACGTGGTGTGGAACGGGCTGTCCCCCAAGATCCCGAGTGGCATTTTGTCACCCCGCCAGAGACGAGAGGCGGCGTAACAACGAAGCTCTCACGGAGAGTTTTTAAGATAAGGCTCGAACCGGCCAGAAAGGTAAAGCCGAAGGGTTTTGTGTTCACGTGGCAGGAGCATGATGTCGTCGTCGTGTGGAAAGCAGACGTCAAACTCACCGCCGCACTGATTGAGTCGTTGAAGAATCTCGGTGCAAATGCCGGTGAAGCAGCCCGTCATCAGTGACTTACGGGCAGCCAAGACACAGACATTCGAGTCTTGTCAGTCCTGCCTCTCAGCCTCTCTCATCTTCCATCCAAACCACCCGCACCCCAGCCCCAACAAAACGATCACCGCCAGCAGCGTCCGCAGGCTGAAACCAAATCGGCGGCGTTTGGTAGTGGGTCTAGTTTTGGTCATGGGGGTTCCATAGAAGGCTAAATCCCTTCATAGCTTCCGCTTCCGCTTCCCCTTCTTCAGCGCAGCCGGGTCAATCCGCTCCAGTGACCATCGTGCAACTGCCTTCATTCTTGGATCAGTGAGCGCCTGAAGCAGGGCAGGAACCGCCTCTTTAGCTTCGGGGCCGATACGTCTCAACACGTCGCAGACGGAGAAACGGTGCTGACAAGTTGGATTCTGCAGCAGATTAACGAGTTCGGGAACCAGTGGTTTTGCCTTTGGCCCCATCCATACTATTCCACTCAGCGTGCGGGCTTGCACGTAAGCTGTTTCGTCGGTCAATAAGTCTCTCAACACTGGAACCGCTCTTTGCAGATCCCCTTCATTCGCCTTCGACCTCCCTAAGAGCACCCCCAACCAGTTCGCATTGAGTCCACGGGCCATGTGCTCCTTATAGTCCTCCACTTCTGGGGCGGCGGCGATATCCCGTCGTGCCGTTTCAACAAGGGTTGGGATTAGCCCTCGCACCTCTGGGTACGACGATTTGGACTTCGGGAACCTCTCCAAGGCCAACTCTCTAAGTAGTGCTTGGGTTGACCAGAACCTTACCGAATACTCTTCTTTGTTAATGAGTTCAATGACCCTAGGCGTCAGTTCGTTATAGTGAAGTAGGAGTTCTGTGGCAGCTTCCTCTCTGGCCTCGCTATCGTCGCCGATTAGCGTCTTAGCGATCCTTCGTGTTAGTGAGCGTTGTGCTGCCGGGCCGAGATCACCCGGCCCTATTCGTGCGTTTTCTTCCTCGGCGAAGCAGGGTCGTCCGATCACGCACAGAAGTAGAAACACAGCCCCCAACCACCAGAACCCCACACCCAACAAAACGATCACCGCCATCAGCGTCTTTAAGCTGAATCGAAATCGTCGGCGTTTGGTGGGGTTAGTTTTGGTCAAGGTTGGTCTTGGGGGTTGGTGGTGGGGTTGGAACTTCCCTGATCCGTCTGGTTTCCTACTGTACTTGCTCGACGTATCGGCGACTCCCTAATCCCATTGGATGTCGAACCTCGCCCCCCATTCAATCGAACAGTCTGGGAGGGCCTCAAGAAGCTCCATCACCCCTTCGTCCGTGACTTGCGTGTCACAAACATCCAGCGAGCGGAGGCTCGTCAGTCCGGTGAGATGCCTGAGTCCATCGTCCGTGACCGGTGTGCCCGAAAGGCTCAGGTGAGAGAGGTTCGTCAGTCCGGTGAGATGTTTGAGTCCGTCGTCGGTGACGTACGTGTCCAAAAGATCGAGCACAGCAAGTTTCGCCAGCATGCCAACATGTTCCACGGTCTGATTGCCAACCGTCCTCTCGCTCAGATCGACATAAACCACATCCGCAAGAAATCAACACCAACCAGTTCCAATAGCCATCCAGAGGCGGGCTGTTCTGCCCTCGGAATGTAACCAAAGTCGTCAACAACTCCGTAATCATACCGAACCACCTCCCACGTCGTCCAACTCCTAATCGTCTCCACAGCCTTCCTCTGTCTCTCAGCTTCTCGCATCTTCACGTTAAGCCAACAACAAGGAACTGCAACGGCAACAACCAGCACCACAAGTGACCTAACGCTAAACTGTGACGTAACGCTGAATTGAAACCGCCAACGAAAGAGAAGACTAGCGACGAGCCAAAGCAACATCACGACGACAACCAAGCACACGGCTGCCACGGCAATCAGCACCGTCCAGCCCTTCTTCTCGTTGAAGGCAAACCACTGGAACCACTCGGACAGGAATAGGAAGCCTTCAACGGCAAGCAGACCATAGATTAGCCGATCCGGCGTGATGTGGTACCATCGGCGTTTGGGTCTGGTCTCGGGCATGACAATCCCCCGGACATCATCATACCATTTTTCGCCCCTTCGATGGAAGAAAGATCCGACGAAATCACCCGAGTCAAGCCCAGCGTATTGGCCCAGCTTCGCCAAGCTGGTACGGTACAAACTGGCTTTGGAGGGGATCGAAGATGAAGACCCGCCGCTTACGACTGGTTCGGCCAAAATGGACGCTGGGGACGATGTTGCTCATCGTCGGATGGTCTGCTGTTGTGGTCTGGGTGAATGTAAGGCCACGGGTTGTCGGCAGGGCGACTTCGTTCTTGGACGAGGAGGAAATAAGCGCCACCTTTGTCAAGTATGGCTATCCATGGACTTACGCCCATGATTTGGATTTCGTCGCATCTTCTCCATCTCATTTTCGCCTAGCAGAGGCTCTGATCTACGACAATTGGGCTTGGCCCTTAGCAGGCAACGCAGCCATCGGACTGCTGGCCATTGAGATTCTAACATTTGCATCAAAGTATCTGGTGAGAGCCATCGTACCCGGTTTAAGAGCGCTTGTCGGCAAGCCACCACCGAGCAACTCAGAAGACCCCGAGAGAGCCTCTGAGGGCAACTAGAAGATGTCTAAGCGACCACAGTTTAGCTTGAAAGCGATACTGGTCATCATAGCGGTGCTGGCGGTGCCGTTGGGGATGTTGGCGAGCGGACAATGGCTGCTAGTGAGACTTGCAGTGTGTCTCGCTTGTCCGACCGTGGGGGCTTGTGCCGGTTACCTTTGTGGCGGTGCCAAAGGGGCATCCAAAGGAGCGTTGATCGGTCTCATCATATTAGTATTGGTGTCGTGCCTTCTTCCAACATTCTATCCTTCGACAATCTTTCTTTCTTTGATTCAGTAACGCAACAGTCGCTCCCAAAGCATCGGCTGTAGACCCGTTTACGCTACCTTCCCCCAACAAAAAAGGCTCCATCCGGGTTTATCGTGGGTGGACCATGATGGCTCACCTGACGCTACCCCCTTGCATTGCGTGGCAAGCCTCGCGGGAACGCCATAAACTGCTGGAGAACAAGCAATTCTTCACCTTCAAAGGAACTTCCTTCGTCGGCCGGCGCCCCGCCGGATTCTGGAAAACCCACGATAAACCCAGAAGGACCCAAAAAAGGCCCCTAGAACCCCCGTGCGGGCGCGTGAGCCGCAGTGGTTCAGGACTAAGTCTAACACGGAGTTCGCTCCGTGAACGAATGGTGAGGTACCGAGAGGAGGTGAAACATGCCAAAGCCTACCTGAGCGAGTCCGTGCTCGTTCAGAACTCTCTGCTCGAACTCCGCAGCTTTCGACGGAGGTACGCAGCCAGGGCGTTTCCACCGGGAGGACCGGAGAAGGAAGCGTGTCGAAGGGGCCAGGCAGAGAGACTCCGGGAGACGGCATTTCGGCCTTCATGGTGTGCCAAACACCGCCCCTGCGTGAAGCACTGGGGGTCGATTCTGACGATCTTCTCTCTGGCAGCCATGCGGTTATTGCCGGAGAACCATTGGGGGTGATGCATGCAGCCGCCTGGAGAAAATGGTCTTGAGTCATGACCGGTGAGGTTCTACGCCGTCCGATGGTCGGTAAGTCAAACATATAAGCCTCAGGTGAAAATGTGTCCTTTTGGACGATGACGATGCGGCGGTGGAGAGAAGGCTGCCTTGGCCTCCTCTTCTTTGAGGACAACAGCAGAACCGGAGTAGCGGCGTCTTGGAAACGGGGCGTCGTGAAAGGGGAAACCGATGGAAGACGGAGAACGACAACGACCACATGCGGAAAGTTAGCCGCGACGGCTGAAGCCACCAAACCGGCTGGCCCGGGCTCTTGCCGGGAAAACCGACGCGTCGCTAAGACACATCCTCCAAGGGGCCGTGAGTCCGAACTTCGTGATTGCAACATGTGAAAGGCACACCATGCCAAAGAAACGGAAAGTGCACTCGTTGACCGGTAGGATTGACCTCCGGTTAATGCACCAAGCCTTCAAGGCGGTGAAGCGGAATCGTGGGGCAGCGGGGATCGACAAGGTAAGCATCAAAATGTTTGAGGCAAACCTTGACGAGAATCTCGTGGCGTTGAAGAAGGACTTGAAAGCCGGGACTTTCCGGCCACGGCCCTTGCGTCGCAAGATGATCCCCAAAGGCCCCGGTACGTCCAAACTTCGCCCGTTAGGAATACCCGTGGTCCGGGATCGCGTCGCACAAGAAGTTATTCGAAGACTTCTCGCTCCGATCTTTGAACCACAGTTTCATGATGCGTCCTTCGGGTTCATCCCCAAACGCAACTGCCATCAGGCCATCCAGCGGGTACTCGAACTCCATGGACAAGGCTATCGGGTTGTACTCGATGCGGACATCCAAGGATTTTTCGATAACATCCCGCACCAGGTCATCATGACGGCGGTCGCGGCGGAAGTAGCCGATGGGAACATCCTGCGTTTAGTGGAGAAATTTCTCACTGCGGGAGTGATGGAGAACGGAGTCTTTAAGCCAACTACCATAGGAACGCCACAGGGCGGAGTTATCTCTCCGCTACTGGCGAATATTGTGCTGAATCACCTCGACTGGAAGCTTCACGAAGCCGGATATCGCTTTGCGCGATATGCCGATGACTTCGTGGTTGTCTGTCAGACGAGACAGCAGGCGCAAGAGGCATTGACTCTCGTTAAGCACGTGCTCGAAACCGACTTGGGGCTGTTCCTCAGCCCGCACAAGACAGAGATCACAACCTACGGGAAAGGTTATCAATTCCTGGGGTTCTTTCTCTCGTCTCGGTCAAGACGCATGCGAGACAAGTCCGTGCAGAAATTCAAAGCGAAAGTGCGGGAACTCACCATCCGGAAACGTAACCTGGATCAGAAGGCCATTGCGAAACTTAACCAAGTTATCAGAGGTACGGCTCAGTATTTTGGCACCAGCTTTTCGACAAATCGTTGGAACTTCCAGAAATTGGATTCGTGGATTCGGATGCGGCTTCGCGGTATGAAGCTCAAACGGAAAAACTACAACGACAATCGCAAACTACGTGTTGGCTACTTCCGCCGTAAACTTGGATTACTAACGCTGGAAGAATTCTGCACCTACTTCGATCGGCATGGCAAAGCACATCGCGTGATTCCTCGACGTGGGGCAACTTCGATTGGGGTCGCCCGGTGAGCGACCCTCACGCCGGTAAATATGGGGAATTGACCCCATTGCGACAACGGGGAGGTGGTGGCTGGCAACCCCAGCCACTGCTTTACCCGCTTTCTGAGGGCCTTTCCAGACCATCTCCAATCACTACCCCAACGCTTCCATGATGTCCAACAACTCTCGGGTTTTCTCCATGCCCTGCTGATCGACTACCCCCTTGAGTGCCTTGACAGCATCTTGGGTATCCTCCGAGTGTGCTTGTCTCGATCACACCACCGACCACCAACGACCGCGGCCCGCAGTATATGGAGAAAGTGTTCTCGTCGGTTCTCGAATCCATCAGCGACCGCGATGACATTCAACTCGAGTACGGTTGCCTCGACGGCACGATCGGTGTTCATTGCCGGTTCGCTTCGTATCTTAAGCCACGCATCACCGAGCATCTGAACGCCAAGTATCCAAACTGCACGATCGAGGAAATTGATGAGCACGCTCTCGACCATCGCGACGCGTCGCGGCCGACCTGGTCGGCATCCCTTGTTCTCCGCCCCGACCTCTTCCCGATCCTTCGACACAAGCAGTTTCAGGATCTGATTGACGGGTCACTCGAAGATCCGCTGGAGAGTTTGCTGGGAGGGAACCGACAGCCCCTTCCACTTCGGCGAGACAATTTCGACCGACCTGGCCAACTACAACGGCCGCTCGTGGGACGGACAAAGCGGCGCGAACAGAGAGCGCACCGTCGATGTCGGCAGTTTCCCACCCAACGCATGGGGGCTGCACGATGTCATCGGCAACGTCGGCGAGTGGACTACGGATCGCTGTGCTCCCTTCCCCGTCAATCAGGATGGGCCGCTGGTCGACCCACGCGGGTCACAGACCGATGGCATTCGCGTTATTCGCGGAGGCTCGTGGCGAACGGTGCCGGCCGAGTGCCGCTCCGGCGCCTCGTGCTACTACATGCCGCAACGCCGCAACAGCACAAACGGACTCCGCCTGGCCGCCAACCCAACACCGAAGGGAACCGAACGATGAAGACATCCGGAAACGCACCAACCGTGGTGCAACGACTCCGGGCCGGGTTCCCTTCGCAAGGAATCGAAGGACAGGAACGGGCAAGAACGATCGTCTTCGAAGTCTCCGGGACAATCCCGCTCAAGAGCAGCATCCTCGTCCGGAACCGCAACTGCTACCTCACCATCGCCGGGTGATGAGCAAAACGATCAGAGTTTGGGAACTGGGATCACCTTCCCGGTCGGTTTGAGATAGGGTGGGTCGTAGTCGGGGCGGAAGTCGACGCCGAATCCTCGCTTCAATTCCCGCTGTGCGCGGGCCGCCCAAGGCGTGCCTGGATGGTTGGCCACGACGACATTGAACAGTTCGGTGGCACGTTCGATGTACGGTTTGCTTTCTTCGGTCAATATCTGCGCGCGTGTGGTGACATCCCAGTGCACTAGCCGCAAGTTAGGCGATTTGGTCAGCGGAGCGGTCTTCGGGTTCTTGATGAACTCTTCCAGCGACGCACCGTACTCCCAGATTCGAGCCTGATAGGCAACTATCTGCGCGTAGATCAAATCGTAGTTGGCTTGCCACCGCGGGTCGGCTTCCTGTTCCCGGTGCATCGCCCCGCCTTCCATCACTTTCTGTACGGCGGCCAGATAGACAATGAATTTTGTGGCCTTGGCCTGTTCGATGCGAGCCTGTTTTACAAACTCGGGGTACTGAATGGAAAAATGAACGCGCATCTCGATCTGCGCAGCGATGTCTTTGTTGTAAGGGTTCAGATCGTAGATGCACTTCCAGATGACCGCTCTCAGCGGATACGTCTCGCGGTATCCTAGTAGTTCTTCGCGATGCCTGAGATCCGGGCGATAGGGCCGCATGATTTCCAGTTCGTAACGGCGTTTCTCGCCTCGCACCAGCGCCGATTCCAGGCTGGGCAGCATGAAGAATATTCCCCCGGTTTCGCGTGCCATGCGGCATTGCTCGTAGGGTCCGAAGCCACTGGGAAAGGCATCGTATCGCCGGCGGAAGCCGTCAATCTGCAACTGCTCGACAAACGCTGTCTCGGGCCCTCGGTTCACGCTTATCCAGTGTGGACGGTGCGTCTGAGGATGCACCCAACGCATGTACACGTAGGGATAGCCGAACACCGACTCGCGCCCCAATACGTAGACTCGAGATTTGACAGCCTGCGCCTCGGCGATAGCCGGCTCTAAGTACCCCCAGTTGTTCTCCTGTTCGCCGCTTTCGTCCGTCACCAGAATCAACGCCATCTGGCGCCGCGTCCTCTTGGCGTATTCACGATGCCCCGCGATGGCGAACCCAACCGCCTGACACATCATCTCGAGGCCCGAGGCGTCTTCAGGAATGCTGTCGATCGCCTGCCTGATCTGGTTGATGTCGCTCGTGGGCAGCTTCGTGTGTACGTGGAAGTCTTTTCCATAGCTGATGATCGAAGTTTCCAGCCAACGGCTCTTGTCACGTCCGACCAGACCCAGTTGAAGGTAAACGCCGTTGATGCGCTCGCGGATCTCCGCCTGGTCGTCCTTCATGCTGCCCGATTCGTCGAACACCCAGATCAACAGAACCGGCCCGGCGTCCATCATCAGCAGCAACTCCTGCGCGATGCGGTCCATGGCCTGCTGGTAGTCATCAACGACGG